>JAPLKS010000014.1 GCA_026387915.1 Gemmatimonadota bacterium | reverse complement strand
GCGCGCGCGACGCGTCGGCTCACGCCGCGTGCTCCCCTGGTGCCTCCGCGTCGCGCGCGGCCAGGCGCCGCTGGCGCGCCCGATACACGAACCACGACACGATGATACTCAGCTCGTACAGGCCGTACACGGGAATGAAGAGCGCCAGCGTCGAAATAATGAGATCGCCGGGCGTGACGATTTCGCAGATGACCAAGAGCGCCACAAAGGCGTGGCGTCGGTACTTCGACATCAGCTTCGGCGTCACGAGCCCGAGCGCGGTGAGCAGCAGCACGAGAATCGGCAGTTCGAACACGGCCCCAAACGCCAGCGACGTCGTGATGATGAAGCCGTAGTACTCGCTCGCGGTAAGCAGCGGCTCGAGCATGTCGGTCTTGATCCCCTCCAGCAACTTCATCGTGATGGGGATGAACACCATATTGGCCATGGCGACGCCGCTCGCGAACAACACCAGCGCAAACCCGAACACCGGAATCACCACCGTGCGTTCACGCTTGGTGAGCGCGGGCGAAAGGAACGCCCAGACCTGATAGAGCAGCACCGGACTTGCCATCGCCAACGCGAGCCCCACCGCGACCTGCATCAGGATGGTGAATTTCTCGACCGGATGCGTGTAGTACAACGGCTTGCCGTGCAGGTACGGCTTGATCGGCGCGGCAAGCAGCGCGAACACATCGATGTTCGTACACACCCACATCGACACCGCGAACGTCACAATCAGCGCCAGCAGCGACTTGAAAATGCGCCAGCGCAGCTCCTCGAGGTGATCGAGGAACGGCATTTCAGCGGAGGCGGTGTCTTGTTGGTCGAGAGCCACGACGGGTCCGGATCGTAGCGCGCCGGGAGGCGCGCCTACTTCAACGTCTTGAGAAAGTCAGCCGCTAGTTCGGCTTCGAGCGACTTCGGATATTTGTCCACGATCAACTGGAACAGCGTCCGCGCCTGGCGCGTCTGTCCGGCCTGCCGAGACGTCATCGCGCGCTTGTAGATGGCGCGCGGCGCCTGCTCGCTCTTTGGATACTTATCGGCGACGAGCTGATACGCCGTGTCGGCCGCCGCTAGCTTGCCTTCGAGCGCCCACGACTCCGCAATGCGATACGCAGCGTCGGAGGCGAGATCGTCGGACGGATACTGTGCGAGGAATGTCTGAAAGCCGTCGCGCGCCGCACTGGTGCGGCCGGCCTGCAGCTGTTCCTTCGCGACCTGAAAGAGCTGATTCGGGCCAATGACCGGCGGCTGAACCGCTGCGGATGCCACCGGCGCGGCCGTCGGCGCCCCTGGCACCGAGGCAATCGGCGCCGCTGGGACGACCACCTGCGTGGCTCGCTCCTGCTGAGCCGCCTCAAGCGAGGCGCGCATTTCCTGCAACTTCTTTTGACTCTGTCCGGTGAGTTCCTGCACTGCCAGCAGCTGCTGACCAAAGGTGTGCATCGTCAACGAGAAATCGCCCTGGAATCGCGCGAGAAACGCATTCACGGAGCGCAGCGTATCGCCGACCGCCCCGATCTGCCGGGCGATCTGGCGCATCTGATCTCGGTGTGCGGAATCTGCGCGCACCGCCTCGGCGCGCAGCACGGCAATGTCCCCTTGGAGGACCTGCACGTCACTGCGCGTGGCAAAACATCCCGACGCCGAAACTATGGCGCCCACGATGAGAAGGAGGCGGTGCGCGCGACCCATTACTTCGGCGCCTTCATGGTGTCGCCACCGCTCAGGATCTCGAACTCGGCGCGACGATTCTTGCCCCACGCGTCTTCGTTCTCGCCCTGCACGGCGGGACGTTCTTCACCGAAGCTCACCGTCTCCACGCGCGCATCGGCAATGCCGCGAGCCGCGAGATAGCGCTTGACGGCCGCGGCACGCTTCTGACCGAGCGTCAGGTTGTATTCGTCAGAACCGCGATTGTCGGTGTGCCCCGCGACGCGGATGCGCAGCGTCGGGTTCGCTTCCAGAATCGGGAGCTTCGCTTCGATGGTCGCCTTCTGGTCGTCGCGAATTTCGTCCTTGTCGTAGTCGAAATACACGATCTGACCAAGCGTCGCCTTGGCTTTCGCAATGGCGGCGGAGGCATTCGCAGCGGCTTCAGCAGCGGCCTTGGCGGCAGCCGCGTCGGCGCGCTTCTTGGCTTCGGCCGCGTCAGCCGAGTCCTTGTTGAACTTTGGCGCAACCGCAACCGGCGGAGCGACGGGAACTGGGGTCGGAGCCGGCTTGGCTTTGCATGCGGTCAGCGAGACAATCGCAAGCAGCAGAGCGGTGGAGGTGCGGCGGGACACGAGCATCGGAGGTCTCCGGAGAGTGGGGATCTGCAACACCAACTACTTCGCGTTATCGAGACGCGGCGACCACGCACCTTGCCGCGCCAATCCCACGCGCGTCAGCTGCCGTGTGCGATACGTCTCAGTGTCGAGCACCCAGAGCTGCTTCGGTCCGGAGCGCGTCGACGTGAAAACGATGTGGCGACCATCAGGCGCCCACGAGGGATCTTCGTTGCGCCCCTCGCTGGTGAGCGCCTGCACGCTGTGATCGCGCACATTGATGGTCATCACTTGAAATACACCATTGATCTGCGATTGAAACGCCACGCGGCGTCCGTCCGGCGACCAGTCCGGATTCGAGCGATACAACTGATCGCCAAAACCGGTGGATGTCAGCAACTCCACGTTCGTTCCATCCGCATCAACAATATACACCTCTGGATGCCCCAAGCGATTGCTGGTGAAGGCGATACGGCGGCCGTCCGGACTGAACGAGGGGAGGGCGTCCTGCACCCCCCGGGAGATGGTCACGCGGTGGGCCGCTTCGCCATTGAATGGGTTGACGGCAAAGATGTCCATCCCATCCTCACCCGCCGAAAAGGCAAGGGTGCTGCCGTCGGGGGAGAAGGCCGGGCTAATGTTCGAACCGGGCCGGCTGGAGACCCGCTGAGTGCGTCCGGTCACGAGGTCACGAAGGGCGATTTTCGTCCCCTCGTTGGTCATATCGCAGAAGGCGATGTAGCGCCCAGAGGGGTGCCACGCAGGCGAAAGCCCCGTTGGGGCCCCCATCGGTCGGGCGTTGGCACCGTCGGAGTCCACCGTCCAGAGGCCACCGCCCTGCTCTCGGGCAAATACCACGCGACTTTGCGCGATCCCCCGAGTCCCCGTCACCCACCGCTCGATTTCGTCGGCCACCCCATGCACGGCGAGGCGCCATTCCGGGCTCAGCGGCTGCGCCGGAAGTGGAAAATCGCCCACATTCGACACATTCTTGGCCACCACATCGTGGAGCGCCACATGCAGCGACCCGGAGGGGGTCACCGAGGCCTGCACGACCGCATTGGCGCCGAGTTTGGCATAGGCCGCGTAGTTGAGCGCCCCACTGAGCGGCTCGCCGCCCTGAGCCAAAATGGAGGTCACCCGGTCGCCGTTGTCGAGGTCCCGCCCGATAATGGTTCGGACTGAATCCGACCACGCGCCGGCCACCGGCGCTACAAACACGCCAGGGCGGGTTCCGGGGGTGTAGGTCAGGCCGATCCGGACGCCGCTGGTGCTATCGTTTTGGGCCGTCAACTGTGCCGAACAGAGCACGCTGCCGGCAAGGAAAACGGCCGCGCGGATGCCGGCGCGCGAGGGGCGTACGGCGCTGGCGGACAGCCTTCGTCGTTTGGAGTTCGGAGCGGAAGGGGTCATCGCAGGATACTCGGGTCGAAGCTGAAGATTACGGGGAGGGCGTCGTTGGTGAATCCAGCGGGCAACAGTCCAAACGCTTTGGCCGCCGCCTCCACCGCACCCTTCGCCTCGAGGTCGAACGCGTAGTTACCGCTACTGCTGACAAACCGAAAGCTGGCAATCGAGCCGTCGCGCCGAATAATGAAAAACGCCTCGGCGCGGAGAGCCGGATTCCCCTTCCACTGAAAATTCAGGGCAATCTGCCGCACGATATTCTGCAGATACCCCGGATACGGAAAGACGATGCCTTCCGTGTGCACGCCAACGACATCGGTCCCCTTGCCGCCAACTTCACCAGCGCCGGCCTTGGGCGGATTCTTTACCGCCTCCGGCGTGGACTTCGCGGTGACATTCGGCGTGGCGCGCGGCGCGGCCTTCGTGGGGATGGCCTTGTTCGCCTTCGTCGGCGGCGCCTTGGCTTTCGTATCGGGACGAGGCGGCGTTTTGGCGGCGGGTTCCGTTGGCGCGGGCGCGTCCGACACGACGCCGGCCGCGCGTTCGCCGGCTGGTGCGGCCACGAGATCCACCTTGTAGATAGGCGGCATCCGAAGCGGGGGTGGCGTCTTCATAAAGATCACGCCCACGATGATCGCGGCGTGACCGAGGAGCGACACGCCCACCGGCATAGTGATCGACGCCGCGGGCCGCCTAGCCGCACTCACTTGTTGATGGTCTCCGGCTCGGCGACCAGGCCGACGTTGGTCACCCCCGCCGCACGCATCACGGCGAGTACCTCGACCACGAGTCCGTACCGTGCGCGTTCGTCGCCGCGGAAATAGACGCCTTCGCGCCCCTGCCGACGCGCCATCGACGGAAACGTCGCCTTGAACTCGCCGAGCGACATCCGCGTTTCGTCCACAAAGATGCGACCGTCAGCGGTGACACTCACCACGAGCGCCGTTTTTGATTCAAGCGGTTTGGCATCCACCTTCGGCAACGCGACGTCTACCCCGCCCTGCATCATGGGCGCGGTGATCATGAAGATCACCATCAGCAGCATCATCACGTCGATCAACGAGACGACGTTGATCTCCGCGTTGAGCGGCGTGCGTTCCCCGCGTCGACGACGGCTCACGACGCGCGTCCCGCGCGGTCACACGTACGCACGCCAACCTTCGCCGACATTAAATGCGACCCTCGCGCGCCATCAGCGCGATGACTTCCGATCCGAACCCTTCGAGCTCACTGTCGAAGCGATTGAGCTTGTTGGCGAAGATGTTGTAGCCGAACACCGCCGGAATAGCGACAGCCAACGCAGCCGCTGTGGCGATCAACGCCTCGGCGACACCCGGCGCGACCGCGCCAAGATTGCCGGCGCCACTCCGAGCGATACCGAGGAACGCTTGGATCACGCCAAGGACTGTGCCCATCAGCCCCATCAGCGGACTCGCCGAGCCGATCATCGCGAGCGACGGAATAAAGCGACTGAGGGCATCGCGCTCCGCATTGGTTTCCGAATCGAGCACGAGCCGTAGCGCTTCCACCTGCGACGCCGTGAGGGTGACGTGTGCGCCGCGTTCAGCTCCCGCCACATTCGCGGTGCCGAGTGGCTGCGTCTCGTGCAGAAAATCGATGGCGCGCGTAAAGATGCGCGTGAACGGACTTGGCTTGGAACGCTTGGCGAGGCCCGCGACCTGTTCGAGCTTGGACGCTTTGGCGAAGTCGCGCAGGAATCCGCGCGACGACGCACTCACGCGACGGAACTCCAGCCACTTGGCAAGCATCACGCCCCACGAAAAGAGCGAGAGGAGCGCCAGGAGGCCGAGCACAATCTGCGTGACGAGCGTCGCCTTGAGGACGAGCTCAACAGGCGTCGACGGGATTGCGGAACCGGCTTGAAAATCCATCACAGTCGGGTCGGGAAGAAAGGGAATGAACGTGGCGGGTTAGCCGCGCGCGGCGCGGAACCAGCGATAAGTAATGCCCAGCCCTTCGTCGAGCGACACCTTGGGTGCCCACTGCAACTCACGTTTCGCTTTGTCCACGGCAACAAATGAACGCATCTGCTCACCAGGGCGCGCCGGCGCCAGCTCCACCGGCACGGTGACGCCGGCGACGCGCTGTGTGGCTTCGGCCAGTTCGAGCACAGAAGTCGGAACGCCTGTCCCCACATTGTACGCGCGTCTGTCCAAGCGCTCGGCAGCCGGCAGTGCAGCGCGAGCCGCACGCACGTTCGCCGAGGCAACATCGCCAACAAAGACATAATCGCGCGTCTGCTCTCCCGTGCCAAACACGGTCATGGCGCGGCCGTCGAGCGCACAGCCGCAGAAGATGGCGACCACTCCCGCCTCGCCGTGCGGATCCTGACGCGGCCCGTACACATTGCTGTAGCGCAGCGCGACGGTGTCCATGCGGTGCACTCGACCATAGTAGGCGAGATAGTACTCTACGGAAAGCTTGGCGATGCCATAGGGCGATTCGGGATCCTTGGCGTCGGGCTCGTGGCTAGGCGGAGTACCAAAGTCACCGTACGTGGCGCCGCCCGTCGACGAAAAAACCACACGCGGCGGACGCGCCGCGGCGCGAGCCCCTTCGAGCACGTTGAGCGAGCCAAGGATATTGCGCGACGCATCGGCCACCGGGTCCTTTACGCTGACGCGCACATCGATCTGTGCGGCGAGGTGACAGACCACATCGTAACCGCCGTCGCGCACGAGGGCGTGTGCGTCCGACGACCGAATGTCGAGTTCGTGCAAATGCGCGGCCGACGGAACATTGTCACGTCGGCCGCGCGAAAGATCGTCGAGGATGTCCACCTGAAACCCGTCGGCGATGAGTGCATCGGCGACGTGCGACCCAATAAACCCGGCTCCGCCGGTGACCAGCGCGCGTAAAGTAGACACGCTTGAAAACTAATGGCGCGGCGTCGGCGTACCCACCGTCAAGGCATCTTCGCCGTCACGCGCGCGCTCATGCCCACGGTGATCGCGGGGCCGGTAATGCGCAGCAACACGGCGGAGGTCCCCGTCGGAGTGACGCGTGTGATCTGCGCGGCCGCCACTTCCTCTTCAGGCAGCGCGTGCCCCTGCACGTCCACCCCGCCATCGCGATACAACGTGACCTGATCACCGGCCGTCATGCCGTCTTTCGCGGTGGCCGTCAAGATCAGGTGTTGCCCCACCGACGGAAGCACCGGCTCGCTCTTCATCCAGCGCAGCTGCGTCACCAAGCCACCCGACTCCACCCGGGACGGGAAGACGCCCGGACGCGAGGGCAGCGTGTCGAAGGGCAGCACGGACTGACTGATGAACACATCTTCAATCTTTTGCACGAGGGCCACGCGGGCTCGGCCACCTGCGATCGGGGCAATCACCATCAAGACTCCGGTCGGCACGATCACCCGCACCGTGCGGTCGAGCACGGGGCCGTCACGAACCACCAACAGCCGTTCGCCGGCCACGCCTTTGGCGCCCTTGGGTAACTGCACGAACACTTCCTCGGCGTATTGAATGGGCCGGTTTTCAACCGTGAGTGATACGCCCTGTGTCTCGGCGCTCCACTGCAACGATCCGGCACCCTCAACCCCAGTGAGTTCGGTCGTAAACGGCGACGACGTGAAGTCGCCCGGCCGAACGGCCGTCTTCCGTGCGCCAAGCAATACCGACTCGCGGGACTTTCCCGCCTGGCGGCCTGACGCCGGGTTGAATACCGTCATCGTTTCGTTCGGACGGCGGAGACTCCGCCCCTGCGTCCCTTCCCGTTCCGGCCCGGCCACGGCCACGGCGTCCGCAGCCAGCGCTTCGGCACCGGGCACTCGCAAACGGGCTCCGGGGTAAATCCAGTGCGGATCAGCGACCGTGCCGGTGTTTAACCGAAACAGCTCTGGCCAGAGATAGCCGTCGCCCAGCAGTTGACGAGCAATCTCCCACAGTGTGTCACCGCGCTTGACGGTGTATGTGCGCCCTTCGCCGCCCTGCTGGGCCGCGAGCGGAGCCGCACCCGCGGCCGAAGCGGCGAGTAACAAGGCGAGATATTGGATTCGAAGACGAGACATAACCGCTCGGGTTGGGTGTGTCCGACCCCGCGCACCCCGTTCCGGGCCGTGCGCGACATTACGGAATTGGACGAGCGGACGCAGGCTGGGGAAACAGGAATGGGACGAAATGTCCGCCTCTGAGACCCAACGCCCTAACGTTACGGCCCCCAACCAAAGCGGCGGCCGGTCATCAATCGCCAGTCACCGCCGACTCCGCGGCCGAACGGCCCTGTGCGATGGACACTTTCCTTCCGCTAGCGGCGAGTCCACGCTAGGAGATAGCCGCACACGAACGGGCCCGTCGCATTGAACTGCGCTGGTACAGTCGCCGCGCTGTGGAACTCAAACGCCGCATACATCGAACTGACGGTGCCCGCCGTGGTGTCCCGGAGCGCCTGCTGGACACCATCGACGTACGTGATCAGGCGGCCACCATTTCGGCCGCGGTGACCGCTACCAGCACCGCAGAGAATGATCCCGCGCCGCGCGAGCAAGTCACGGAGCCCGAGTCCACTCCGGTCGCCGTCGACAAGATCCGCCGATGTAACGAACCTGCCGATTCCAGTCTTTCGGCGGGTTTCGAACGGCTCAAGCCAACGCGAGGCCATCGTCGACTTCTCTGCTGTCGTCACCACGGTGGTGAGGTCCGTGACACGCTCCAAGGCCACCGAGATATCGACGGTGTCTGACGCGAGCATAACAAATCGCTGCTCGGCATAGCCGATCTTCCGGACAGCGACGACTGCGCTGTCGGTCGCTTTCCATCGCGTGATCCAATTGAGCGCCACGCCTCCGTTGGCGTCCGTGCGCGTACGAAACTCCGTGATCAGGTCGATCACCTCGACGCTATCAATCGGCAGCCCGGTCGCTGCGTCGAATACGCCAAGCAGGCGCGGTCGTCGACCGCTGGCGGCTGCGGCCGATGGCCCGACACCTTTCGGCTGACTCTGCGCAGCGAGCGGTGTGAGAACGGCGCCGTGCAGTGTTAGCGCGAACAGCAAACTTCGGAGCAAGGACCGGCCCATTCGACAACACCTCCCCAGCGTACAACGCGCCCGCGGAGCGTGCCTTGGGTGCTCAGCGGGACGAAGCCACACGCCTTAGCCTGAAAGATCACGCGTTACTCAAGACGTCAAATCTATTGACCTGACCATGACATACCTCTCACAGCAGGTACAACAAACGGGTCGGGGGATGAGACCGAAAGGCCTCACCCCCCATCCAGGTAATTTCGAGAGCTCTCTAGACTAACATGTACAGTCTAGAATCGCACCCAATCTAGAACGGCAGATCGTCGTCCTCGCCCTCAAGCGCGCCCGGGAACTCCGTGAACTCCCCGCCGCCTGCGGCCTTCTTCTCGGCCGGGCGACTCCCCTTGGACGGCGCACCGCCAAAATCACCGCCGCCGCCCTTGCCGCCGAGCAGCAGGATCTCGCGCACGTTGATCTCGGTGACGTACTTCGTCTGCTTGTCCTTGTCCTCGTACTGGCGGTACTCGAGACGTCCTTCGACGAAGAGCTTGTCGCCCTTCTTCACGTACTTCTCGATGATGTCCGCGAGTCCGGTGCCGCGCGTGCCCTGATTCCAGGCCACGCACTTGTGCCACTCGGTTTTTTCCTGCTTCTCTCCCGACGCCGAACTCCACTGGCGCGTGGTAGCGAGGGAGAACTGCGCCACCTTGTTCCCACCGGTGGTGGTCCGGATTTCGGGATCGTTCCCGAGATTCCCGATCAACGTCACCTTGTTCAAGCTCCGGCTCACGACTCCTCCTGATAAAGATCCAGACCTATGATGAATCTAGCGGCGGCACTGCGCGTCACCAATCCAACGCCGCGATGACCGTTCCCTCCCCCCTACAACTCTCGCCGCAGGAGCAGCGCATCCTCCACCGGACTCCGGTAGTACTGCCGACGGCGCCCCACCGGCGCAAAGCCGTGCGCTTCATACAGCGCCCGCGCCGCCGCGTTTGATTCGCGGACCTCGAGAAACACGGTGCGCACACCGCGCGCGGCCGCACCGGCGAGAAACCAACCCAGCAGGCCACGCCCTGCCCCGCAGCGACGAGACGACTCGGCCACGGCAAGATTGGCAATTTCGGCCTCGTCGGCCGCCCGCAGTACAATGATGTAGCCGTCCACCCCTCGCGATGGCGACTCTGCTACCTCAAAATCTACGTGCGCCTGATCCAACAACTCCCGAAACGCCGAGAGTGGCCACGCATCAGAGAAAGATGACAACTCAATCGCGTGAATCGCATCGAGGTCGCGCGACTCGGCCGGGCGCAGTCGGAAGCCCTCGCGCGCCACGACCTCCGTCACGATCCGAGCGCGCGTCCGTTCGCGGCCTCCCATTTGACCTGCGCTTCCGCGAGCCGACCGTACGCGGGCTCCCACGCATCGAGGGAAACCGCCCGCACCAGCGGGCCACCGTGCAGCCGCGCCACGCCGCGCGCATGCGGTGCGATATCGAGCAGCTGCCGCGGCCCAATCGGCGACGCGCCGAACCGCGCGGCCGTCGCCGCGATTTCCGCGTCGGGAATGATACCGAGCGAGTCGACGAGCGTCACCCCGCCATTGGTCGCGGACTCGTAAATCGCGGCGTACCGCTCGGCGCGCATCGCATCGAGCAGCGCGAGATACCGGCCCGCGGGCAACGGCGTGCCGTGACCGGCAACGATCAGCGCCAGCGATGACACCACGCACAACTCTGCCGATGCGCCCGCACAGATCCCCTTCGCAATCGCACCCGCGATGCGGAGTGAGGTAAAACTTCCGGGACCGTCGCCGGCGATCACCTGTTGCACGTCGCGCGCGGAACAACCCGCCTCGGCAAGCGTTGCCATCACGGCCGGCATCAACCGCTCTTCGTTTTCCCCACGCATTGCCGCCTCGCCCTGCGCAACGAGCACGCCGTGCCGTAACACGGCGACGGTGCCCACGTAGGTGCTCGCGTCGATGGCAAGCGTGACGAGGTCGCTCACCAGGACAGCCCCCGGTGGTCGGGGTCTAACGGGAGATGACTCAGCGCAATCGCCGTATCGGGCGTCGGCATCGCATCTCCCGCACGGTCCGGCCACTCGACGAGCACGACGGCGCCAGCACCGAGGACGTCGTCCCATCCGATATTCGCGAGATCCGCGGGCCCTTTGAGACGATATAGATCGAGGTGATAGACTAGCGACGCCTTGCCGTGATACTCATGCACCAAACCGAAGGTCGGACTGGTGACCGCCTCCGACACGCCGTAGCCACGGCAGATGGCCTGCACGAGCGTCGTCTTCCCGGCGCCCAAATCGCCGCACAACGTGATGAGCGCGGGCGCCGCGAGGCGCGCGCCAAACGCCTCACCCCACGCGACGAGCTCCGGGAGTGTGAGCTCAGCGACCGGCACGGGTCCGCCTAGGCTCGCGTCGGTTGCCATCCATTTTGGCGCGGATGTCAAAGAGTTCGTCGCGCAACCGCGCGGCGGTTTCAAAGTCGAGATTCTTGGCGGCGTCGCGCATTTCCTGTTCGAGGCGCAACACGAGCCCCGGCAGATCGTCGGTCCCGTAGTGCACCGCCGCCTCGGCGACGCGCTTCTGCTTGCCACGCGATGCGCGGTCATCCTCGCGCGCCTCACGATCGTCGCGCGCATCGGCCACGCGCGTGATGAAGCGCACTTCCTCCACACTCTTCGTAACACCGCGCGGAATAATTCCGTGCACGCGATTGTGTTCCGTCTGGATGGCACGCCGGCGATCGGTTTCGTCGATCGCACGCTGCATGGATCCCGTGATACGATCCGCGTAGAAGATGGCCGTGCCACTCACGTGGCGTGCCGCGCGACCGATGGTCTGGATGAGCGAGCGCTCACTGCGCAAGAATCCTTCTTGATCCGCGTCGAGGATGGCGACCAGCGATACCTCAGGCATATCGAGCCCTTCGCGCAGCAAGTTGATGCCGATCAGCACATCGAACTCACCGAGCCGAAGGCCGCGCACGATTTCCATGCGCTCAATGGCATCGATGTCCGAGTGCATATAGCGCACTCGCACCTTCACCTGCTGCAGATAGTCGGCCAGATCTTCGGCCATGCGCTTCGTCAGCGTCGTCACCAGCACTCGCTCTCCGCGCCGTTCGCGAATACGGATTTCGCCGAGGAGGTCGTCCACCTGCCCGCGCACCGAACGAATCTCGATGGTGGGATCAATGAGTCCGGTGGGCCGAATGATTTGTTCGACCACCGCGCCCTCCGAGAGCTTGAGCTCGAGGTCGCTCGGCGTCGCGGACACATTCACCGCGCGCGGCGTGAGCGCGAGAAACTCATCGAACATCAACGGCCGATTGTCGAGCGCGCTCGGCAACCGGAACCCGTACTCAACGAGCGTCGTCTTGCGCGCACGGTCGCCATTGAACATGCCGCCAATCTGCGAGAGCGAGACGTGCGACTCGTCCACCACGACCAGAAAATCGTCGGGGAAATAATCGAACAGGACGGCCGGCCGCTCGCCGGCATTTCGTCCCGAGAGATGTCGTGAATAATTCTCGATGCCAGGACAGGTGCCAATCTCGAGCATCATCTCGATGTCAAAATTGGTGCGTGACTCGAGCCGCTGCGCCTCAAGGAGCTTGCCCGCCTGTCGCAACAACGGGAGCCGCTCGGCGAGTTCCGCACGAATCAAGGCGATGGCGCGTTCGAGCGTCGGCCGCGTCGTCACGAAGTGCTTGGCCGGATACACCGCGGTCTTCTGCAGGGCAGTAATCAACTCGCCCGTGAGCGGATTCACCTTGGAGATTTTTTCGATCTCGTTACCAAACATCTCAATGCGTACGGCCTGCTCTTCGTACGCGGGAAAGATTTCCACGGTATCGCCGCGCACCCGGAAGGTGCCGCGCTCAAACGCCACATCGTTGCGCGAGTATTGAATCTTCACGAGCGAACGGAGAATATCGTCGCGGGCGATCTTCTGCCCGACGTGCAGCGTCACCATGGTCTCGCGATATGCCTTGGGATCGCCGAGTCCGTAGATCGCCGACACCGTCGCGACGATAATGACGTCGTCCCGCTCCATGAGCGACGATGTTGCGCGCAGTCGGAGCCGGTCGATGTCGTCATTGATCGACGCATCTTTCTCGATGTACGTGTCGCTTTGCGGTACGTAGGCTTCCGGCTGGTAGTAGTCGTAGTACGAGACGAAGTACTCCACCGCGTTGTTTGGGAAGAACGATTTAAGTTCTCCGTACAACTGAGCCGCGAGCGTCTTGTTGTGCGACAGGACCAAGGTGGGGCGACCCCAGTTCCGGATGACATTGGCCATCGTCATCGTCTTGCCGGAGCCCGTCACGCCCAGCAACGTCTGAAACCGATCGCCACGCTCAAGCCCCGCCGTCAGCTCGGCGATTGCCTTGGGCTGGTCGCCAGCGGGCAGGAAGGGGGCTTGGAGGTCAAAGAGGGCGCGAGGCATTCACTAATATAGCGCCTTTGGCTTTTGTTCGGGAGGGCGCCGTCAGACCCAAGCGGCGCCCCTGCTGTCTCAGACCGCGGCCAGCCGCCACCAAGGGATCCCGGCCAAAATGAGCCCTGTTGCCGCTGCAAAGCTCACCGCGGACCGTACGAACTTGGCCCGATCGAGCTCCGCCCGCTTGATGAGCACGCGACCGACGTGCACCAGCACCAGTGCCAGCAGCATGAAGGTTGGATGCTCCGCCACGAAGAAACGCGTCGGGGCATCGGCCATGGACGCACCCATGTTGCGCATCGCCTCGCGCATCAACGGGCTGACCCCGTAGAGCACAACGCCGAGCAAGAACTGGGTGTCCATCGCAATCATGAAAAAGAGCGCGGACTTGGCGTCGGCCACTCCGTACGAGCGACCGGTCGCAACGCCAGACACGGCGCGCGCGACCGCCACGAGGGCGGCCAGAAGGACGAGCCAACGGACGTACGAATGAACGATCAGGAGTATGTGAGCCATACCTGCAAATTACCGCGCCGTGAGGGAAAACGACACTCTACTCAGTCGTCCGCGGCAATCCGCTCGCGCCGCGAGACTTCCACAATCCCCTTCACCCGCCGCACCGCCTTAATGATCTTCTCAAGGTGGGCGAGGTTTTCGACCTCAACCAGCGCGGCGCCACTCACTCGGCCGTCCACGGTCCGGAGTTCGAGCGACCGCACGTCAGTACCGGTCTCGCTCACGGCCTGCGCCACGTCCGCGTACAGACTCCGCCGGTCGGACCCTTCAATCGCGAGGCGAATGACGAACCGCTCCCCTTCATTCTCCTGCCAGTCGATTTCGAGCCGACGTTCCGGCTCGTGCGCCAACGTGAGCACATTCGGGCAGTCATTGCGATGGATGCTCACGCCACGTCCTCGCGTCACGTAGCCCACCACTTTGTCACCGGGCACCGGCTGGCAGCATTGCGCATAGCGCACCATCACGCCGTCGACGCCAGAAATGCGAATGCCCTTTGAGGTCCCAGGCCGCTTCATGCGGTCAATCAGACGCTCAAGCGGACTGGCCTTGAGCGCCGTATCGTCGCGCTCGTCGAAGTCGGGGTAAATCGAACGGAGCACCTGCGTGACATTGATGTCGCCCTGCCCGATCGACGCAAACAGGTGCTGCACGTCGTTGAGCTTGAGCGCCTCGGCAGCGGCCATCACTTGCGCCTCGCCGAGCTTGGGGTGCCGCCGCCGCTTGAGTTCGCGCTCGAGAATCTCCTGACCAATCTTGATTGAGGTCTTCGACTCCTCGTGCCGGAGCCACTGCCGAATGCGGTGACGGGCGCGTCCGGTGCGCACCTGCGCCAGCCAGTCGCGACTCGGGCGCGCGTTGGGCGATCGAATAATCTCGACGGTCTCGGAGTTCTTCAGCTCGCGCGACAACGGCACAATGCGTCCGTTGATCTTGGCGCCCTGCGTATGGAGCCCCACCTCGGTGTGCACGGCAAAGGCGAAATCGATAGGCGTGGCACCACGCGGCAACTGAATCACGTCACCGGTGGGCGTGAAGACGAAGATTTCGTCTTGGTACAAATCGAGCTTGAGGAACTCCAGAAACTGATCCGGCGTCTCGGCGTCGAGTTGGAGCTCCAGCACCTGACGAAACCAGTGCAGTGCGCGATCGAGATCGTCACCGCCCGTCGCGACGCCACCTTTATACGCCCAATGCGCCGCAATGCCGTACTCGGCCGTGCGATGCATCTCGCGCGTGCGAATCTGAATCTCAAAGAGCGATTGCTTCGGCCCAAAGATCGTCGTGTGCAACGACTGATACCCGTTGGACTTGGGGCTCGCAATGTAGTCCTTGATGCGCTCCTGCAGCGGCGTCCACTCTCCGTGGATCACGCCGAGCGTGTGATAGCACTCCTGCACGTTCTCGACGAGCACGCGAATCGCGAGCAAGTCATAGATCTCGTCATAGGGCTTATCGCGCTTCTGCATCTTCTTCCAGATCGACCAGAGGTGCTTCGGCCGGCCGCTCACTTCGTACACCACAATATTCGATTCATGCAGCCGCGCCTTGAGCGGCTCCGACATTTCGTTGATCAACGCCTCACGCTCGGCGCGCTTCTGCACAATCTGACTGGCAAGCTGACGGTAGTCTTCTGGCTCGAGAAACTTGAACGCGAGGTCTTCGAGCTCCCCTTTGAGATTCGCGAGTCCAAAGCGGTGCGCGAGCGGCGCGTAGAGGTCGCGCGTCTCCTGCGCAATGCGCGCCCGCTTCTCTTCTGGCATGAACTCGAGCGTCCGCATGTTGTGCGTGCGGTCGGCCAGCTTGATGAGAATGACGCGCGCATCCTTGGCAATCGAGAGCAACAGCTTGCGATAGTTCTCAACCTGCCGCTCTTGGGAGCTCGTCATCGGCAGATGGCCGATCTTCGTGAGTCCGTCTACGATCTGCGCGATTTCGCGACCGAACTCCCGTTCCACATCCTCGATGGTGGCCGCGGTGTCCTCCACCACATCGTGGATCAACCCACTGGCGACCGTGACCGAATCGAGTTGCAGGTCGGCGAGGATCTTGGCGACCTCCACACAGTGCGTGACATACGGATCGCCGTTGCGGCGCGTCTGCCCGGCGTGTGCGCGCTCACTAAACCGATAGGCGCGCGCCAACAACTCCGAGTCGAGTCGATCCGGAAGCGCCTCTTCCCCGAGGACCCACCCCGGGATGATGTCGGCAAGTACCGCTGTGGTCATACCGCTATATCGCCGGAGTCCCTCGCTGCTGTCAAGCGCAGGCGCGTCTCTTTAGAGCAATCCGGCCTCGGCGAAGGAGATATACCGCCCTCGTCCGATGATCAGGTGGTCAGCAACGGGGATGTCGAGCAACCGCCCGGCCGCCACCAGTTGTGAGGTAATGGCCCGATCATCGGTGCTCGGCGTGGGATCGCCGCTGGGGTGATTGTGGACAAGCACGATCGCCGCCGCGCGTTCGGCGATGGCCTCACGAAAGACCTCGCGCGGGTGGACGAGCGAGGAGTTGAGAATACCCCGCGTGACCGTGATGTCCCGCTCCAGACGGTGCTGCGCGTCGAGCACCGCCACGTGAAACTCCTCGACCGGAAGATCCTCAAGGCGAGGTGCAAAGACCGCCCAGACGTCGCGTGGGGAGCGCAGCGGGGCGCCGTCGTCGCGAGACTCCGCCGCGAGTCGGCGCCCGAGCTCAAGTGCCGCGTGAATGGCCACCGCCCTCGCGCTACCGAGCCCAGGTACCGCCGACAGCGCCGCGATTGGCTGGCGCGACATATGTCGCAGCGAGCCGACTGACCGCGCCAGCGCATCGTGCGCCACGGCGAGCGCCGATCGGTTCGCACACCCCGTTCCGATGAGAATAGCCAGCAGTTCGCTGGCGCTCAGCGCATGCGCGCCGAGCGACTTCAGCCGCTCACGCGGCCGTTCCGTACGCGGCATTTCGCGGAGCGATGGGGCAGGATTAATAGACACGCGCCGACGATATCGCCGGCGCGTGCCCGTTCTGTCATCGAAGCGATGCCGAACGGATCAATTACGCGTTGACCCCGTGGCACTTTTTGAATTTCTTCCCGCTGCCGCATGGGCAGGGATCGTTGCGACCCACGCTGGCCCAGTCCACAGGCTCCGCGCGTTCACCGGACAACGAGCGCACGCCACGACCGGCGCCGACGATCGTCGGATCCTGACGCACGGCAGACGTCGCCTTCGGTGCCTCATCCGGGCCCACATCGTAGGCCCCGTCTTCACCCGCCGGAACGTCCTCGGCCATGCCAAGCGCATTGAAGCGCTTCTTCACGGCCGGCGGCGGTTCCGGTGCCGGCGGCGGACCGCCAAGATCGATTTGCACACGCAAGAACCGCTCGGTGAACGTGTGATGCACGTCGTGCATCAGGTCCACGAACATCACGTACGCTTCCTGCTTGTACTCGAGGAGCGGATCCTTCTGCCCCCACGAGCGATAGTGGATGGCGTTCCGCAGCTGGTCGAGATCGTAGAGATGGTCCTTCCACTTCTCGTCGAGCACGTTGAGCATCACCAACGCGAGTACCTGCGAGGCATATTCGCCGAGCGATCCGAACTTTGCGTTGAACGCCACCGTACCAGCGGCGCTCCCCAACTCCTTGGCTTCGGTGATCGTCGCCGGGCGTGTGCCGTTTTCTTCAAAGCAATCAACGCGCAGCAGGTAGTGCATCAGGAGATCCTGGCGCACGAGCGGCACGTCCCACTGCAGGGCATCCATCTCCGCGGCGAGCGCCGTTTCGATACGGCGCGCCACGGCCTGCTCCACCATGCGCACGGCTTCGCCCTTCAGCTCCTCGCCACCCTCAAGCGCGAACGACCGCAGCGAGTAGATCACCTCGCGCTGCTGATTCATCACGTCATCGAACTCCAGCAGCCGTTTACGGCTCTGAAAGTTCTGTAACTCCACGCGCTTCTGTGCCTGTTCGATGGAGCGCGTGATGAGCGGATGCGTGAGCATCTCCCCTTCCTGCGCGCCCATACGATCCATCAGCTTGGCAATGCGGTCGGAACCGAAGAGACGCATGAGATCGTCTTCGAGCGACAAAAAGAACTGCGAGGCCCCCGGATCACCCTGACGGCCGGAGCGCCCGCGCAACTGGCGGTCGATGCGGCGCGACTCATGGCGTTCCGAGCCAATGATGTGCAACCCACCGCACTCCTCAACCTCGATGTCCTTGTTGTCGGGATCCTTGATCACCGACGGCTTGGATTCCTTGACGCCCGCACCGAGTTTGATGTCGGTGCCACGGCCGGCCATGTTCGTGGCGATCGTGACGGCGTTGCCTTGGCCCGCAAGCGCAACGATTTCCGCCTCGCGCTGATGGTACTTGGCGTTCAGCACATTATGGACAATGTTCGCCCGCTGGAACATGCGGGCAAGCGTCTCGGATGCTTCGACGCTCGTCGTGCCGACGAGCACCGGATAGCCGAGCCCCGTGAGGCGCTTGGTCTCTTCCACGATCGCGTTGTATTTCTCACGGCGCGTCTTGTAGACGAGATCCTGCCGATCGTCGCGGATGATGTCGCGGTTCGTTGGAATCACCGACACTTCCAGTCCGTAAATCTGGAAGAACTCCGTCTCCTCCGTCTCGGCGGTGCCCGTCATACCGCCGAGCTTTTCGTACATGCGGAAATAGTTCTGAATGGTGATGGTGGCGAGGGTCTGCGTCTCCCCCTTCACCTGCACCCCTTCCTTGGCCTCGACGGCCTGATGGAGCCCTTCGCTCCAACGGCGTCCCGGCATCGTGCGGCCCGTGAACTCATCGACGATGAGCACCTGCCCTTCCTGCACGACGTAGTTGACGTCGTTCTCGTACAGCGCGTGCGCCTTCAGCAGCTGGTGCACGATGTTGAGCTTCTCGCTCTTCAGCGCGTACTCCCGTTCAATGGCGTTACGCTTCGCGAGTCGCTCTTCCGGCGTCGCGTCATGATCGGCGTCAATACGACCAATCTCGCCCGCAATATCCGGCAGCACAAAGGCCTCGTGATCCGCGGGCGACACGAAGTCCACGCCACGGTCGGAGAGGTGCACGCTGTGCCCCTTCTCGTCGAGCACGAACAGCAAGTCTTCCTCGACCTCACGATACAGCTGCTTGGCCGCGGGCAACTTGCGGTCCGCCAGATGCTCGAGTTCCATCTTCTGCACGAGTTGCTTGACGCCCTGCTCCTGCAGCGCCTTCATCAGGCGCTTGTTCTTGGGATTGCCCAGTTGCGCCTTGTAGAAGGCGAGGCCAGCCGCGTGCTCGTCGCCGGCCTCCATCGCCTTCTCGCCCTGCGCCACGAGATCGTTGGCGAGTTCGGTCTGCTTACGCACCACGCGTGCCACGGCGGCGTTGTGCAACGCGTACTCCGCGTCACTCTCGTTCCCCACCGGACCCGAGATGATGAGCGGCGTCCGCGCTTCGTCAATGAGCACGGAGTCCACTTCGTCGACAATCGCGTACACGTGCTTGCGCTGCACGCGCTGGTCGAGCGACACCACCATGTTGTCGCGGAGGTAATCGAAGCCGAACTCGTTATTGGTGCCGTAGGTAATGTCGCAGAGATATGCGGCCACGCGCTCCGCGGTGCCCGGCTCCGTGTC
This sequence comes from Gemmatimonadota bacterium, assembly GCA_026387915.1. Taxonomy (NCBI): domain Bacteria; kingdom Pseudomonadati; phylum Gemmatimonadota; species Gemmatimonadota bacterium. The sequence continues at coordinate 246,807 of JAPLKS010000014.1, read as the reverse complement.
GTCAATACACCCGACGGTGAGCCCGAGATAGCCGAACAGGTGCCCCATCCACTGCGAGTCGCGCCGAGCAAGATACGTGTTGACCGTGACGAGGTGCGCGCCGCGCCGCGGGAGCGCATTCAAGTACAGTGGGAGCGTGGCGACCAACGTTTTGCCTTCGCCCGTCGCCATTTCCGCAATGCGACCGAGGTGCAGCTGAATGCCACCAATCAACTGTACATCGTATGGCACCATGTCCCACACAATGTCCTGCCCCGTCACCGACACCGTGGTGCCGACCAAACGGCGGGCCGCCTCACGCACCGTGGCGAACGCTTCCGGGAGGATCTCGTCGAGCACATCGGCAAGTAGACCGCGGTAGTCGCGCTCAAGGCCGCCCATACCGTCCGCACCGCCCAGCTCACCGTCAATGCGCTCGCGTTCTTCGGCGTCGGAGGCCGTGCGCTTCGCATCCTTGAGCGCTTCGATCTTCCCAGCCAACTCCGCCGTGCGCTCGTCAATCAGCGCCCGAAACTTGTCGGTCTGTGCCTTGAGCGCCTCATCCGACAAGGCCTCGAGCTTGGCATACTCTTCGTTGATTTCGTCGACGATCGGCTGCACGCGCTTTCGCTCGCGCTCATGGCGTGTTCCAAACACGGTCGACAATAGCGCTTTCAGCATGTCCTACAGAGCTCCTTTATCGGTACAAGCCGACAGCGGCGATATAGGTCGCCACCGCATCCGGCACGAATCCTCGAATCGACTTTCCTTCCCGCACCCGCGCGCGTACTTCGGTGGACGACACATCCACCCGGCGCGTGGCAAGCGCCCGAACACCGGCCGGCAACTCCGCCGACTCACCAGCGCGCGTGAGCACGACGACCTGCGCCAACGACATCACTGCCTCCGGCTCGCGCCATTTCGGCAGAGCGGCCACCGCATCCCTCCCCAAAAGCAGGAATGGTGCCACATCACCGGCCCAGCGACTGCGCAACGCCCGCAACGTATCAACCGTGTAAGATAACCCGCCCCGGTCGATTTCGAGGGCATCGACAGCGAACCGCGAATCCCCTTCGATGAGCCGCTCCACCATCGCCAAGCGATGATGCGCCGGCGCCACCACCGTCCCCATTTTCAGCGGCTGCTCGGCGGCTGGGATGAACACCAGCCGATCTAACGCCAGCGCCTCACACGCATCGGTCGCGGCCAACAGGTGCCCGATGTGCGGAGGATCAAACGTTCCGCCAAACACTCCGATGCGCATCAACCCGCTCCTCCTCCCCCAGGTTCGCGCTTAGCGCGAGAACGGAGAGACCGCGCCCGGCTTCTTGGGCAGCGGCAGGCTAGGCATCGGCAGTTTTGCCTTTGATCCCGTGGAGTCAGCGGCCACTTCCTCAGGGCACAATTTGGCCACATCCGTGTCGCGCGGATACGCACCATTGAGCGCGACGCACATCTCCTTGGCTTCGTCCTTGTAGTTCATCTCGGGGCGACGATACACCTCAACAATACGGAGCATCGCATCCCGCGATTTCGCCGAGTTCGGGAAGTTGCGCACCACGTCCTTGAGGTAAATCAGCGCGGAGTCAAAGGCGCGACGACGCACATAGTGCATCCCCGTTTCATAATCCTTCGTCGCCAGCAACTCCTCGATTTTCTGCGCACCCTTCTCGGCTTGTACCTTCAGCGGGGATTCCGGATAGACGCTCGCGAGCAACCGATACTGCGTCTGCGCCATCGTCGCATACGTGGGGTCGAGCGACGGGTCGCGCCACATCTTCAGGTACGAGTCGCCAGCGGAGAGCAGCGCCGATGCCGCGAGCGAATCGTCCGGGAACGACTCCGCTAGGCGGGCATAACTCTGCGCTGCCAACAGAAACTCCTCGCGATTCTCGTGCGACTTGCCGAGGTAGTAGTGCGCCAACGGCAACAACGTGTCGCGTGCGGAGAGATCGAGCGTGAGTTTCTCAAAGCCGGTGATCGCATTCTCCCACTTCTTGGCCTGGAACTCGGCCATCGACGCCTTGAACAGTCCGGCGTTCGTGGGATATTTGCGCAACTGAAAGCCGCGGTTACAGGCGGCCAACAGGAGCAGCGAGACAACGACAGTAGCGCGGGTGCGTGCAGTCATGCGGGTGATACCCGAAGGGGAGGTCCGTGTTCGACGCGCGAGCCGGAGCGACGAAAGAGTCATCGGGGCGCCATCCTCGACGATCCGACCAGCGTTTTGAAATAGTCAATGGTCCGTTGCACGCCTTCGCGTACGTCGACCTTCGGCTCCCAGCCGAGCATCGTGCGGGCACGGGTGATGTCGGGCTGTCGCACCTTGGGGTCATCCTCGGGAAGCGGCTTATAGACAATGGGCGCGGCGGTGCCGGTGAGTTCCACCACGATCTCGGCGAGCTGCTTCACGGTGTACTCCACCGGGTTGCCGATATTCGTGGGATTGGCGTCGCCGCGCAGAAAGAGCTGATAAATCCCTTCGACCTCATCGTCCACAAAACAGAACGAACGCGTCTGCGAGCCATCGCCGTAAATCGTGAGTGGCTCACCTAACAGCGCCTGCACGATGAAGTTCGACACCACGCGGCCGTCGCGCGGCCGCATGCGCGGGCCATACGTGTTGAAAATGCGCACGATGCGCGTGTCCACCCCGTGAAAGCGGTGATACGCCATCGTAAGCGCTTCGGCGAATCGCTTGGCCTCATCGTACACACCGCGCGGGCCAATCGGATTCACATTGCCCCAGTAGCTCTCCGGCTGCGGGTGCACGAGCGGATCGCCGTACACTTCACTTGTCGACGCAATGAAGAAGCGCGCCTTCTTGGCGAGCGCAATGCCGAGCGCATTATGCGTACCCAACGAACCCACTTTGAGCGTCTGAATGGGGAGCTCGAGATAGTCGATGGGGCTTGCCGGACTCGCAAAGTGCAGCACCCCGTCGAGATCCCCGGCGACGTACGTGTACTCGGAGATATTGTGCCGCATGAACGAGAACCGTTCGTGCCCAATCAAATGCGCGATATTGTCGGGATGGCCGGTGATGAAGTTGTCGAGCCCCACCACCGAATGCCCGTCGGCAAGAAAACGCTCCGACAGGTGAGAACCGAGGAAACCAGCCGCACCGGTAATCAAGACTCTCATGCGGTGCCTCGACCGAGCGACCGATAGGTGAACCCGAACTGCTCCATCTTCGCGGGATCGTACAGATTGCGACCATCCACAACCACTGGGCGCTTGAGCGCCGCCTTGATGCGCGCGAAATCAGGAAAGCGGTATTCGTTCCAGTCGGTCACAATCACCAGCGCATCGGCGCCGGTCAATGCGTCATAGTTCGTCGCCGCATACCCAATACGGGCGCCGAGTCGGCGCTCCGCCTCGTGCATCGCGGCAGGATCGTGCGCGACGACGGTCGCCCCTTCCGCCAATAGCGCCTCAATGAGCGTGAGCGCCGGCGACTCGCGCATGTCGTCGGTCTGCGCTTTGAAGGCGAGCCCCCACACCGCAATGCGCGCTCCCTTGAGCGGGCCGCCAAAGGCCGCCTTGAGTTTTTCAAACAACCGATGCTTCTGGAAGTCATTGGCCGCTTCCACCGCCGCCAACACCTGCATCGGCGCGCCGCGCTCCTCGGACGTGTGCAGCAACGCCTTTACGTCCTTGGGGAAGCACGAGCCGCCGTAGCCAGGCCCCGGAAACAAGAACGACGGCCCAATGCGCGAGTCGCTGCCGATGCCTTTGCGAACCAAGTCCACATTCGCGCCGACTTTCTCACACAGATTCGCAATCTCATTCATGAACGAGATACGCGTGGCGAGCATGGCGTTCGCGGCGTACTTGGTCATTTCAGCCGACGGCACGTCCATGAAGATGATCGGCTTGCCCGTGCGCACGAATGGCGCATAGAGCTCAGCCATCACGCTCCGCGCAAAGTCGCTGTCGACGCCGAGCACCACGCGATCGGGCTTGAGAAAGTCGTCCACCGCCGCGCCTTCCTTCAGGAACTCCGGATTGGAGACAACGTGGAAGGGGAACTTGGCGTGCTTAGCGACGGCCGCGTGTACTCGAGCGGCCGTGCCCACCGGAACGGTGGACTTCGTCACCACGACGGTTTCGTGCGCCATGTGCTGACCAATCGTCTCGGCCACCGCGAGCACGTGCGAAAGATCCGCCGACCCATCTTCATCGGGCGGTGTGCCGACCGCGATGAATACCACCGTCGCGCTACGCACGCTGGCCGGCACGTCGGTCGTGAACTGCAGGCGCCCCTGCGCCTGATTGCGTTCGACGAGCGAATCGAGCCCAGGCTCATAAATGGGGAGAATGTTCTGCTTGAGTCCGTCGATTTTTTTTTGATCGACATCGGCGCACGTCACCGCCACGCCCGTCTCGGCGAAGCACGCACCCGCGACGAGGCCTACATAGCCGGAACCAACGACCGTGACGTTCATGCGTGCAGCGCCGACAAGGAGACGATGCGCGCCTTCGACGGCCGCGTGGCCTTCAGCGCGTTGCGCGTGTCCACAATCAGCGACGCCTGATCCACCACACGCTGGTAGTCCACATTGCTGTGGTCCGTCACAATCACCACGACGTCGGCCTTGGCGAGCTCGGCGTCCGTGAGCGCAACCCCAACGCGTGTCTCGTCCTCTTCCTGATACGAGGCCACGTAGGAGTCGTGAAACACGACGTGCGCGCCCCGCTCCTCGAGCAGTCGAATGACGTCGAACGCTGGGCTCTCGCGCATATCGTCAATGTCTTTCTTGTACGCGACACCGAGCACGAGCGCGCGGCTTCCCTTCACCGGCTTGCTCGCGTCGTTCAGCGCGCGCGACACTTTTTCAACCACCACATCGGGCATCGCCGAGTTGATCTCGCTGGCGAGGTCGATGAAGCGCGTCTTGTAGTTGAGCGTGCGCATCTTCCACGCGAGGTAATGCGGGTCGAGGGGAATGCAGTGTCCGCCGATACCAGGGCCCGGCGTGAACTTCATAAACCCAAACGGCTTGGTGGCCGCCGCATCGATCACTTCCCACACGTCCACGCCCAAGCGATCGCAAATGATCGCCATTTCGTTGACGAGCCCGATGTTCACCGAGCGGAAGGTATTCTCGAGCAGCTTGGCCAACTCCGCGGCCTCAGGCGACGACACCGGCACAATCGTGTCAATGCAGGTGGCGTACAGCGCCATCGACACTTCGTTGCACGCCGGCGTAATGCCGCCAATGATCTTGGGGGTGTTCTTGGTGTGCCACTTGGCATTGCCCGGATCGACGCGCTCGGGGGAGAACGCTAGAAACACGTCGTCACCGATCGTGTACCCGAGGGCTTCGAGCCGCGGCTGCATCACGTCGCGCGTCGTGCCGGGGTACGTCGTACTCTCCAGCACCACCAACATACCGGCGTGCGCCTGACGCACCACCGTCTCGGCGGCGGCAATCACGTACGACATATCCGGATCGCGCGTCTTGGCCAGCGGCGTGGGCACCGCAATCGAGATAGCGTCGGCAACCTTGAGCGCCGACTCGTCGGTGCTGGCCACGAACTTGCCGCTCTTCACGTGGCGCGCCAACTGTTCAGCGGGCACGTCCATGATGTGCGAGCGCCCCGCCATCAGCCCCGCGCACACCGACTCGCTCACATCGAAGCCCGCCACGCGGAACCCTGCCTCGCAGAACTCCATCGCCAACGGCAGTCCGACGTACCCGAGCCCCACCACACCGGAGATCGCGGTCCGGTCCTTGATGCGCCCGAGTAGCTGCTGTTTCATCTGCGATGTCATCGCGCGGCCTATCGTCCGAAGAAGCTACGAACCGCCGCGACTACTTCATCCAGCTGTGCGCGCGTGAGTTCAGGATAAATCGGGAGCGACACGACTTCGTGGGCGGCGCGCTCCGACTCGGGGCAGCTCCCCACCTTGTACCCGAGGTACGAAAAGCACGGCTGCAAATGGAGCGGGAGCGGATAGTACACGGAGTGACCGATCCCCTTCGCCGCGAGGTGCTGCTTCAACTCATCGCGGCGCTGCACGCGCAACGTGTACTGGTTGAAGATGCTCTCGTTGGCCGGGTCAATAAACGGTGTCGTGATGTCGGCGATGTCCGCGAACGCGGCGTCGTAAAACGCGGCGTTCTCGCGACGCTTCGCACTCCAGCCACCGAGGTACGGGAGCTTGCCGATCAACGCCGCGGCCTGCAGGGCGTCGAGGCGCGAGTTGTAACCGACTTCTTCGTGCAGATAGGTCTGCAGTCCGCCGTGCACGCGCAGACGCTTCAGGCGCGTGGCAATGGCGTCATCCTGCGTGACCATCATGCCGCCGTCACCGTAGCCGCCGAGGTTCTTGGACGGAAAGAACGAGAAGGTGCCGATGGTGGCCGTCTGGCCGGCCATCGTCCACGCTCCATCGATCTTGCGGCGCGCCCCAATCGACTGCGCCGCATCTTCAATGATCGGCATCGTGGGCAACAAGCGGCGGATTTCTTCGATGGCGGCGATCTGTCCAAACAGATCCACCGGCACGACGGCCTTGGTCTTTGACGTTACCGCCGCGGCCGCAAGGTCGGGGCGGATGTTGAACGTCTTGGGGTCGATGTCCACAAACACGGGCGTCGCGCCCACGTTGTGGATGGTGCCGGCGGTCGCAAAGAACGTGAACGGCGTGGTGACTACTTCGTCGCCAGCGCCAATATCGAGCGCCCGAAGCGCGAGGAGAATCGCATCCGTGCCGCTCGCACAGCCGATGGCGTGCTTGGTGTTGGAGAGCGCCGCGACGTCGGCCTCAAGCCTAGCGACGGGTGCCCCGAGAATAAACGCCTGGTCATCGATGACCGGCATCAGCGCCTGCATCACGGCATCCTTGATCAGGGCGTGTTGGGCGCGCAGGTCGAGCAGAGGGACTGGCATATTTGTGATGTTGGATCGGATTCGGAAAGGGGCGACTGGAGACGGGTCCGCCGAGAGAACTTTCGCTCCCTCAAACCGGCCAAAACCCACCTCCAGACAACTGTTAAAGCTCGCCGGAAGTCGAGGATAAGTCAACGAAAAACGGCGGGATTCTCCTCTGAGAACCCCGCCGTCAGCCCGTCGGTCACCGACCCCTATCCCTTGAGCGGCAACGGCACCTCAGCCCCTGTTCGCGCCGACTCATAAATCCCGAGAATCAGCTCCAGCGACTTCCGTCCCCCACGCCCGTCCGTGTCGGCCTTGGCCCCGCCCCGCAGGACCTCCAGCACGTTCCGGTAATACCCCTCGTGCCCGAAGCCATAGACGCTCGGCGGGCTCGTGCTGGCGGCATCCACGGTCTTATCGTCGTCATCGTAGTCCGCGAACTGCCAGGTCTCCACTTTGTTCACGGCGGTGCCGCCAATCTTCACCGTCCCAGTCTCTCCGAGGATCGTGATGGACCCTTCGAGATTCTTCGGATAGGTGAGCATGCTCACCTCGATGCAGCCCAGCGCCCCGCTGCGGAACTTGAGCACGGCCACACCACTATCCTCGGCCTCAATACGCCGAGCGAGGGTCGCCGTCTTGGCAATCACGCTCTCCACGGGACCCACAAGCCACTGCACGAGGTCCACGTAGTGCGACGCCTGATTCATAAAGGCGCCACCGTCAAACTCCCACGTGCCACGCCACGGCGCTTGATCGTAGTACTCCTGCGGCCGCGCCCAACGGACGGTGGCATTCGCCATGTAGATGCGCCCGAAGCGCCCCTTATCGATGGCGCGGCGCAACAGCTGGATCGACGGATTGAGTCGATTCTGCTTCACGACAAACAGCTGCACCCCGGCGTCATCACAGGCCTTCACCAGCGCATCGGCGCCCTTGAGCGAGATCGCCATCGGCTTCTCGCTCACCACGTGCTTGCCAGCACGCGCGGCGGCAATGCCATGCTCCGGATGCAGCCCGCTCGGCGTGGCGACCGTCACCACGTCGCAGGTCGCCTCGCGCAACATTTTGTCGTACGACGTGAAGTACGGCACGCCCAGCGCAGCGCCGGCTTCTTGCGCCCGAGACTCCACGATGTCGCAGACGGCCGACACCTCGAGCCCGTCAACTTTGGCAATGGCGTCAAAGTGATTCTTGGAGATGCGGCCGCAGCCCACGAGGGCAACGCGAAGCGACTTTTGGACGGTCATTATTCCTCTTCGGCGCGCGTGACAGTCTCACCGCGCCGCGTGTAGGTCTTGCCGCAGGACGGGCACGTGAGCTCCATGAGCCCCTCCTCCAACTGCACCCCGCACTCGCACATCCAGCCGACTCGCCGCGCCGGCACGCCAACGACGAGCGCATGAGACGGTACATCCTTCGTGACGACCGCCCCTGCCCCGACGAAACTGTATGCGCCGAGGGTCGCCCCGCACACGATGGTCGCGTTGGCGCCGATTGACGCGCCGCGCCCAACGAGCGTGCGCCGGTATTCGTGCTTTCGGCTCACCGCGCTGCGCGGATTAATGACGTTGGTGAACACCATCGACGGCCCGCAGAACACGTCGTCCTCCAGCTCCACGCCCTCGTAAATCGAGACGTTATTCTGAATCTTGACGTTGTTGCCAATCACCGTGCCGTTCATCACCACCACGTTTTGCCCGAGCGAGCAGTGCGCGCCGATCTTCGCGCCGCTCATGACGTGACAGAAGTGCCACACCTTCGTGCCGGCGCCGATCACGGCCCCGTCATCGACATACGCAGACTCGTGCACCCAGGGCGTGTCAGTCATCGGACGATGGTCTCCTGCCACTCTTGAATGGATCGCACGCTCGGCGCGCGCGACTTGAGTGAAATAATCGCGTCGCAGGCGGCGTTGGCTGCACTGAGCGTGGTCGTGTACGCAATGCGGTGCGAAATCGCAGCCTGCCGAAGCGAATAGTCGTCCTTCTGCGCACGCTTGCCGAGCGGCGTGTTGATCAACAACTGGACTTCACCATTCTTGATAAGGTCAATGCCATTGGGGCGCGCCACGCTCACCTTATGCACTTGATCGCACGGCACGCCGCGCTCCCGCAGGTACTTGGCCGTGCCGTCCGTGGCGATCACCTTGAATCCCATCTCGTGAAAGCGACGCGCCACACCAACGGCCGTAGGCTTGTCGTGATCGTTGACCGTCACGAACACCGCGCCCTCGAGTGGCAACCCGTTGCCCGCTGCTAACTCTGCACGGGCAAAGGCGGTGCCGAAGCTGTCCGACACGCCCATCACTTCGCCCGTCGAACGCATCTCTGGGCCGAGGATCGGGTCGAATTCACGGAACTTCGAAAAGGGAAACACCGCTTCCTTTACGGCAACGTACGGCGCAATGACTTCCTTCGTGAAGCCGAGATCGGCCAGCGTCTCACCGAGCATCACGCGCGCGGCATAGCTCGCGAGCGGCACGCCGATGGTCTTCGATACAAACGGCACCGTGCGACTCGCCCGCGGATTGACCTCAATCACATACACGATGCCATTCTTGATGGCGTATTGGACATTGATGAGCCCTACCACACCGAGCGCTTTGGCGAACGCCACCGTGTGGTCGCGCATCACCTGTTGTTCGGCGGCGCCAATGAGATACGGCGGCAGCACGCACGCGGAATCGCCCGAGTGGATACCGGCGTTCTCGATGTGCTGCATCACGCCGCCAATCACCACTTGATGCCCGTCGCTGAGCGCGTCGACGTCGGCCTCGAACGCATCCTCGAGGAAAGAATCCACAAGCACCGGCCGATCCTCCGACACCCGCACCGCACGCGCAAAATAGTCGCGCAGGCTGATTTCGTCGTACACGATCTCCATCGCGCGGCCGCCCAGCACATAACTCGGGCGCACCAGCACCGGGTACCCAATGCGATCAGCGATTTCCACGGCGCCGTCTACGCTCGTCGCCGTGCCATTGGGCGGCTGCTCCACACCCAAGCGCCGCGCGATTTCCTCAAAACGACGGCGATCTTCCGCTTCGTCAATCGAATCCGGACTCGTGCCGAGAATGCGCACGCCGGCCGCTTCGAGCGGTCGCGTCAGTTTGAGGGGCGTCTGGCCGCCGAGCTGCACAATCACACCAACCGGCTGCTCGCGCTGCACGATCTCCAGCACGTGCTCCAGTGTGAGCGGTTCAAAGTACAGCTTGTCGCTCGTATCCCAGTCCGTAGAAACCGTCTCGGGATTGGAGTTGACCATGATCGTTTCATAACCCTGCTCACGCAGGGCGAGCGCGGCACGCACGCAGCAATAGTCGAACTCCACGCCCTGCCCGATGCGATTCGGACCGGAGCCGAGGATCACGACCGACTTGCGCCCCGAGCGTGGCGCTTCGCTTTCTTCGTCGTACGTCGAATACAAATACGGCGTATTCGAGGGGAACTCACCGGCACAGGTGTCCACCATTTTGTACACGGGGCGAAGGTTCATCCCCCAACGGCGCTCGCGCATCTGCGTCTCGGTTTCGCCGCGCAACTGGCCGAGTTGCACATCGGCAAAGCCCATGCGCTTCATCGCGAGCAGTGCTTCAGCATCCACGTCGCCCAGCGCGGCGAACTCACGCTCCGCCTCGACGAGCTCTTGCATTTGCTGCAGGAACCAAGGGTCCACTGCGGTAATGCGGTTAATCTCCGCCACATCAAGACCGCGCTCGAACGCGCGCTTGATCTGAAAGATGCGCTCCGGCGTCGGCGTCGCGAGCGCATCGCACAACGTCTCGAGCGAATCATCCGCCAAGCGATCGTCAATAAGACGCTCGGCCGTCGTCCACCCGTTGCGTCCCGACTCGAGGGCGCGGAGCCCCTTCTGCAACGCTTCCTTGAATGTGCGGCCGATAGCCATCGACTCACCCACCGACTTCATCTGCGTGGTGAGCACCGGATCGGCGGCGGGGAATTTCTCAAAAGCAAAACGCGGACACTTGACCACGACGTAGTCGAGCACCGGCTCAAAGCTCGCCGGCGTGGTGCCCGTGATGTCGTTGGGCAATTCGTCGAGGCGATATCCCACCGCGAGCTTCGTGCCGATGCGCGCAATCGCGAAACCCGTGGCTTTCGATGCCAGCGCCGAGGACCGCGAGACGCGCGGATTCATCTCGATCACGACCATGTCGCCGTTCGCCGGGTTGACCGCGAACTGAATATTGCAGCCGCCCGCATCCACGCCGATCTCGCGAATCACTTTGATCGCGGCATCACGCATGACTTGATATTCACGGTCGGTCAGCGTCATCGCGGGCGCCACGGTAATCGAGTCACCGGTGTGGACGCCCATCGGATCGATGTTCTCAATGGAGCACACGATGACGACGTTGTCGTCCTTGTCGCGCATCACTTCGAGTTCGTACTCCTTCCACCCGAGCAGCGACTTTTCGATGAGCACCTGCGAAATGGGACTCTCGGCGAGGCCGCGCCGCACAATGGCCTCGAACTCTTCGCGATTATAGGCAATGCCGCCGCCCGAACCGCCGAGGGTGAACGCCGGACGGATAATCGCCGGAAAGGCCGTCCACTCCACGATCGCCAGCGCTTCTTCCCATGTGGTGGCGATGCGCCCCTGCGGACAGGTGAGCCCAATCTTCTCCATTGCTTCGCCAAAGAGCTTGCGGTCTTCAGCCACGGCAATGGCGCGCGCATTGGCGCCAATGAGCTCCACGCCGTACTTGGCGAGCACACCATTCTCGTGTAGCGCCATCGCCACATTGAGAGCCGTCTGACCGCCCATCGTGGGCAGCAATGCGTCCGGCCGCTCGCGGGCGATGATCAGCTCCACGAACTCCGGCGTCACCGGCTCGATGTACGTGCGATCGGCGATTTCCGGATCGGTCATGATCGTCGCCGGATTGGAGTTGACGAGGATCACCTCGTACCCCTCTTCGCGCAGCGCCTTGGCCGCCTGAGTTCCCGAATAGTCGAACTCCGCCCCCTGTCCAATGACAATAGGGCCGGAACCGATGAGCAGAATGCGATGAATGTCGTTACGACGCGGCATGTATCAGGTCCTGAATGATGTCGGCCCGAGTGCGCTGCGGCACCCAGCCGGTATCGGAGCGGAGCTTATCGTTCGCGCCCACGAGAAACGGTACGTCAACCACGCGCTTGAGTGCGGCATCGCCGGTGAGCGTTGCGCTGAGCCCAACGGCCTCCAGCACCTCGGTGGCCACCGTCTCCACGGTCGTGCCCGCCCCCGAACTCACGTTGTACACCTCGCCAGCGAGTCCATGCTCCACGAGGAGCGCATAGGCGCGCACGACATCCTCGACGTGCAGAAAATCACGCACGGTGGTGGTGTTTCCAATCGAGATCGCCCGTTCGCCACGCGCCCGTGCATCGAGCGCTCGGCGCACCAGCGACGGGAGCAGGAAACTCGAGTGCTGCCCTCGTCCACTGTGATTGAAACTGCGGGTACAGATCACCTTGACGCCGTCCGCCCGATAGGCCTCGAGGCCAAACACTTCCTGCGCCATTTTGGTCGCCGCATAGCGGGTGCGAGGCCGGCATTCCGATGTCTCGGTGAGCGGCATCGCCTCCCAATCGTGGCGTCCATACTGCTCGGCGCTTCCCACCAGCAGCACTACCGGATCCAGCGTCTCAGCCGCGCGGCGCTCACGCACGTCACCGAGGAGTGTCATGGCGGCCCCAACATTCACCGCCAACGCACGCCGCGGGTCCTCACTCGCGGCCGGCACAAACGCCATGGCGGCCAAGTGGAAAATCGCATCGGGCTGCGAGGCGTCGAGCATGGCGCGCACGACTTCGGGATCGGTGACGTCGTCGCGACGCCAGGTGATCAGCGCGTGATCTTCTGGGCTGAGGACGTCCACACCAGGATCACCCTCGAGGGATGCCCCAGTCACGCCCCAGCCGTGGCGCGCGAGTTCACGGCACAGCCATTGCCCGACGAAACCGCCGGCTCCCGTGACGAGTGCGCGCCGAACGGTCACGTCAGCCGTTGCCCGGGCCGACGCGGTGACGCGCCAGATCGGCGTCCACCATCATCCGCACGAGGGCGCCGAACTTCACACTTGGCTCCCAACCCAACTTGGCACGCGCCTTCGACGGATCAGCCACCAGCAGATCCACTTCCGCAGGGCGCAGATATTTCTTGTCGAGCTTTACAAACTCGCGCCAGTCGAGATCGGCATAGGTAAACGCCTCCTCGCACAGCTGCTGCACGGACCACGTCTCGCCGGTACCGATGACGTAATCATCCGGCTCATCCTGCTGCAGCATGCGCCACATCGCATCCACGTAATCGCCGGCAAAGCCCCAGTCGCGCCGCGAGTCGAGATTGCCGAGGCGCAGTTCGTTGGCGTGACCGAGCTTGATGCGTGCGACAGCGTCAGTGACTTTGCGCGTCACGAACTCAAGACCGCGGCGCGGGCTCTCATGATTGAACAGAATACCGCTCACGGCATAGAGGCCAAACGATTCGCGGTAGTTCACCGTGATCCAGTGGCCATACACCTTGGCCACGCCATACGGCGAGCGCGGATAGAACGGCGTGCTCTCACGCTGCGGCGTCTCCACCACTTTGCCGAACTGTTCGCTCGAGCTCGCCTGATAGAAGCGCGCCTTCGGTGCCGCGCGCTTCATGGCTTCGAGAATGCGCGTCACGCCAATCGCGGTGAACTCGCCGGTCAACACCGGCTGGGTCCACGAGGTCGCCACAAAACTCTGCGCGGCAAGGTTATAAATCTCGTCGGGCGCGCAGTCGCTGATCGCGTCCATCAAAGAGGTCTGATCGAGGAGATCCGCCGACAGCAGCTCCACGCGATCCACGAGATGCGCAATGCGCTCGTAGGGCGTGGTGGAACTGCGGCGTACGATGCCGACGACACGATACCCCTTGGCGAGCAAAAGCTCGGCGAGGTAAGAGCCGTCTTGGCCCGTGATGCCGGTAATGAGTGCAGTGCGCATGCTGAGGGGTGCGTTCGGGAATCGGGAAGGTATCCGGAACAACCTTGAATTATAGCGCCTTCGTCACTCCGTTGGAGCGGCTAGCTGCCCCAACTGGTGCGACGCCGACCGGCGCAAAAAAGGGAGCCGCGAGGCTCCCTGTTTTGGTGCGTCGGTCGTACGGGAACTCAGGAGATGCCGGCGGCGATTCGGGCGGCTCCACGAGGAGCGCGCTGAATCTTGCCCGCGTTCAGGCAGCGCGTGCAGACCTTGATCTTGATGGTCTTGCCGTCGCGAACAATGCGAGCGACCTGAAGGTTCGGCTTCCAGGTACGACGAGTCTTGTTATTGGCGTGCGATACATTGTTGCCGAAGGCGACCCCCTTCTGGCAGCTGTAGCAGACGTTACGGGCAATGGGTGCCATGGATCAGCCCTCCATCAGTTCAATGCGCGCCATCTCAGCCCCGTCACCCTTGCGGTGGCCGGTTTTGAGAATGCGCGTGTAGCCGCCCGCCCGCTTGGCGAACTTGGGACCGAGCTCTTGGAAGAGCTTGTCCGCAGCGCCGCGCTTGGTGACGTGCTTGCCAGCCAGACGGCGCGCGTGGAGCGTGCCGGCCTTGGCCTTGGTGATGAGCTTCTCGACAAAGGGACGGAGTTCCTTCGCCTTCGCTTCCGTCGTCTCGATCGCGCCCTGCTCGATGAGCGACGTGGCGAGGTTACGAATCAGGGCGAGTTTTTGCTCGCTCGTCCGGCGCAGAGACCGGCCAACCTTACGGTGCCGCATTTATTCCTCGTTGACGTCGTCAGGCGCGGCGGCGACGGCTTCCTTCGGCGGCGTGCCCCAATCGCTCACGCGCACGCCATCGCCCGTATCCTCAAACCGCATCCCAAAGTTAAGCCCTTCACGCTCGAGGAGATCGGCGATCTCCTGCAGCGACTTCTTTCCAAAATTCCGCACCTCACCAAACTGCTTGGTGGTGAGCTGCACCAGATCGCCCATCGTGCGGACGTTGTGGTTTTTGAGCGAGTTCACCGAGCGGACCGACAGCTCGAGGTCGTCGATCGGCGTCTTGAACAACGCCGCCAAGCGGGCCGCATCGGAGCCGTTGTACTCACCGCCGGCCACCGGGGCCGCGCTGTGCGAGCCAAAGCCCACGAAGTACTGAAAGTGCGTCTGCGCGAGGGCCGCGGCATAGCTCACCGCTTCCTCGGGGGTCACAGTCCCGTCCGTCTCGACCGTAAGGACAAGGCGATCGTAGTCCGTGCGCTGGCCAACGCGGGTCTCGGAGACCGAGAAGTTCACGCGCTTGACCGGCGAATAAATGGAGTCGATGCGAACGAGATCGACTGGGAGCGAGCGGTCGGTCGGGTGCTGATCCGACTCGACATAGCCGCGCCCACGGTTCACGTACAGTTCGACGGAAAGATCTTTGTCGTCCTGCATGGTGAACAGATGGTGCTTGGGATTGACGATCTTGCAGCCGCCGGTCGACTCAATGTCGCCCGCGGTCACAGGGCCGGCCTTCTTAACGTTGATGCGAAGGATGGTCTCTTCGACTTCGTTGTCGAGGGCGAGCACGAGCGTCTTGAGGTTACCGATGATCTGGTGCACGTCCTCAGAGACGCCAACGATCGTCTGGTGCTCATGCAGCACGCCGTCAATGCGGAAGCCCCACACGGCAGAGCCGCGCAGTGACGACAGCAGCATGCGACGCATGGCGTTGCCGAGGGTGTGACCGAAGCCGCGCTCGAGCGGCTGCAGACGGAACTCGGCGATGTTCGGGTTGTCCTCGCGCTTCGTCGCCTCGACGAGCTGCGGACGGACGAGCCCGCGGAGATCGATTGCTTGAACCATTCGTAAGAATCCTGGTGATGGTCAGGCCGCGCATGGTGCGCGGCCTACGCCCTGCCCCGCCCCTGACGCGCGGCAGACCCGTAGAGGGGTCAGGGCCCCGACCTTACTTACTTCGAGTACAGTTCGACGACGAGCTGTTCCTGCGCGGCAATCGGAATGGCTGCGCGCTGCGGACGTTCCAGCATCCGCCCGCTGAACGAGCCCTTGTCCACGGCCAACCAGCTCGGCGTGGCTCCGCGTGCCGCCTGCTCGAGCGCGGCCGCGACGATGACGAGTTCGCGCGACTTCTGACGCATCCGGATTTCCTGCCCCGGCTGCACGTTGAAGCTCGCCACGTCCACCGTCTTCGCATTCACTTCGATGTGACGGTGGCGAATGAGCTGACGCGCGGCCTTACGGCTGGCGGCAAAACCCATACGGTACACCATGTTATCGAGGCGGCTTTCGAGCGCGGCCAGCAAGTTGTGACCGGTGATACCCGGCAACCCGCTCACCTTCTCAAACGTGTTGCGGAACTGCTTCTCCGACACGCCATAGATGCGCTTAATCTTCTGCTTCTCACGAAGCTGCTTGGCGTACTCGCTCACCTTGCGACGGCGACCGGCGGCGTTCGGACCGTGCTGGCCCGGCGCATACGGACGGCGTTCCACCGGGCACTTCTCGGTGAAGCACTTGGTGCCCTTGAGGAACAGCTTGGTGCCTTCGCGGCGGCACTGACGACAGCTGGGACCTGTATAACGCATGAGTTAGACCCTCCGACGCTTCGGCGGACGGCAGCCGTTGTGGGGGATGGGCGTCACATCCTTGATGGACTTGACCTGCAGGCCGGCGGCGGCGAGCGCCTGGATCGCGCTTTCGCGACCAGAGCCCGGGCCCTGCACCTTCACATGTACGCGGCGCACACCAGCGGTCATCGCCTCGCGAGCGCAC
The DNA here is from genome assembly GCA_026387915.1 of Gemmatimonadota bacterium. Lineage (NCBI taxonomy): Bacteria > Pseudomonadati > Gemmatimonadota > Gemmatimonadota bacterium. Next base: position 230,192 of record JAPLKS010000014.1, on the reverse strand, counting down.
TGCTCGGCGGCAACCGTCGCGGCGAACGGCGTGGACTTCTTGGAACCCTTGAAGCCCGCCTTGCCGGACGAACCCCACGCCACGGCGTTGCCATGTGCGTCGGTGATCGTGATGGTCGTGTTGTTGAACGTTGCGCTGACGTGGGCGATGCCTTCGGCATCCACCACGCGCTTGGACTTCTTTCCGATAGCCATTACTTGGTCACCTTCTTCTTACCAGCGATTGCGCGGCGCGGACCCTTCTTTGTGCGCGCATTGGTGTGCGTGCGCTGCCCACGGACCGGCAGACCGCGGCGGTGGCGAATGCCCCGATACGACCCGATGTCCATCAGGCGCTTAATGTTCATCGCGATCTCAGTGCGCAAAGCACCTTCGACCCGATAGGTCTTTTCGATTTCCTGACGCAGCTTATTCACGTCGGAGTCGGAAAGATCCTTCACGCGCTGCTCCGGGTTCACACCCGCAGCCTCGAGGATCCGACGGCTGGTCACGCGACCAATGCCGTAGATGTAAGTGAGTCCGATCTCGACCTTTTTCTCGCGGGGGAGATCGACGCCTGCAATACGCGCCATGGATTAGCCCTGTCGCTGCTTGTGCTTTGGATTGCGCTTGCAGATGATGCGAGTAACACCGCGGCGGTTGACCACCTTACAGTGCTCGCAAATCGGCTTGACGCTCGTGCGAACTTTCACGGACGGACTCCGGTCGGACGGAACTCCCCTGCGCGGCCCCAGTGACCGCGCCCCAGACCCCGAGATGGGGGACCTGTTTTGGGGCAGACACCAAGCATAGTCGACTGCACCCCTTGACACAAGGGGCAGGACCGACGTGTACCGAACCACTCAAATCTGCACAAAACGGGGGCGAACCCGCAGGTCCGCCCCCGTCACCCTCTTGCCGGCCCCTCAGAGGGGAATCCCCTGCTCAGGAGTGCTCCTGCACCCACTTCAGGAGGCGGATTTCGATCTCCCCAGTCGAGGTGCAGTTGGTGTTGTTCCCCCGACCATGCGCCGGATCGCTCCCAATCGCCTGCACCCGCGTGGTGATGGACGCCCCACCCTTGGGGTCGGCGCTCACCCAACTCTGCACGTTCATCTGGATCTCGTACGTCTCGGCGTTCGGGATCCCTTCCTTGATGCCGCAGTCGAGGTACTTCTGCATGGGCAGGCGGCCCAGCTTTCGGCGGACCTTCAGATTCGAGTTCCCTAGCGTGCGCTCGGCGCTCACCAGCGTGGTGAGCGGAACCTCAAGGTCCGTATAGGCCTTCTGGAGGAGCGCGAACGCCGAATCGGGTTTCACCGGCACCCACCCCGTGGCGCCGACGCTCCCTGCGCCGCTTTGAATGTTCATTGAGCCGCCGCCGCCGGTCGTCACGCGCGTCGTCGACATCATCCCCGTCGTGTTCGCGGCGGTGGAGCCCGTGGACGCGCAGCCGGCGGCGAGTACGAGCGACAGCAGTGACAGCAGTGACAGCAGTGACAGCAGTGACAGACGGCGCATCAGGTCTCTCCCAAATAGAGGCGATCGGCAAATCGCATTGGCACCCAGCTCATCAACAACGGGGTCCGCTCGAACTAGGCACTACGCCGATGCCAGTTCGGCGGTCAACGCGGCGTAGGCCGCTGCTGGATCCGGAGACGCCGTGACGGCTCGGCCGAAGATGACGTACGCCGCTCCGGCACGCGACGCTTCGCGCGGTGTGACGACGCGCGCTTGATCGTGCGTCGCGCCCCCCGCGGCGCGAATGCCGGGCACTAACGGACGAAGATCTGCATACCGAGCGCGTACCGCCGCGCACTCACTCCCAGCGCAAACCACCCCATGCGCGCCGGCCGCAGAGGCCACCCCCGCATAGCGCAACACTTCGGCCGCGACATCGACCTCACGCCCGAGCACTGTCCCCAGCGCAGGAGCGTCCATGGACGTCAGCACCGTGACCGCAAGAATCCCCGTGTGCTCCCCCGCCCCCTCAACAGCCGCGCGCACCATCGCCTCGCCACCGTGCGCGTGCACGGTAAGCAACGACACGCCGGAATGCGCCGCGCTCTCGGCGGCGCCGCGCACGGTGTTCGGAATGTCGTGCAGTTTGAGATCGAGAAATACGCGCTTGTCCTGCGAGCGCAGCCACTCCACCACTCGCGGCCCCACGGCAGTGAACAACTGCAAGCCGACCTTGTAGTAGTCGGCGCGGTCGCCGAGTCGCGCGACCAACTGCTGCGCGTCCACGAGGGTTGGCACATCGAGCGCTACGATGGGCTGCGGTGTCAGAGGAGATACACTCACGAGGGCCACTCGAGCGAACCGATGATATCTGTGATCCGCGGCACCTGATTCGCACGACACCAACGCGTGAGATCGCGCACGATGCGCTCCGGAACACGGGGATTGGCGAGTGCGGCGGTGCCGACGGCCACGAGGGTCGCGCCGGCGACCAGATACTGCAGCGCATCTTCAGCGGTGGACACACCGCCGACGCCGATAATGGGAACCTTCACCGCGCGACGCACTTTCCAAGTGGCCAGCACCCCAACGGGACGCAGCCCAGGACCGCTCACGCCGCCGGATCCGAATCCCAGTGCCGGCCGACGAGCGGCGACGTCAATCACTAATCCGGGAAGTGTGTTGATCACGGTGATGCCATCCGCGCCGGCATCCACCGCGCAGGCGGCGATGGCGGCGATATCAGGGAGCGTCGGCGACAGCTTCACAAAGAGCGGCTTGCGTGTGGCCGCACGCGCCCGCGACACCACATCCTTGAGCGCCACGGGGTCAGCGCCGAACTCCAGGCCACCGGCGCGCGTGTTCGGGCAACTCACATTCAGCTCGTATCCTTGAAAACCCGCGGCATCGTCAAGACGCGCCACCACTTCGCCGAACTCTTCCACCGCGCGGCCAACCACGTTCACCAGCACACGGGCCCGCTGCACCGACTGCGCGAGCCACGGGAGATCGTGCGCACGCACCTCGTCCACGCCGGGATTGGCGAGCCCGATGGCGTTGATCATGCCGCCCTCGAAGTCCGCCACGCGCGGCGCGGGATTCCCGTGCCGCGGTTCGAGACTCACGGCTTTCGTGATCAGCCCACCAAGCGCTTCGAGTTGCACCACATCGTTCAGTTCACGGCCGTACGCGGCCGTGCCGGCGGCGAGCATGACGGGATTCTGGAACTGCAGACCACACGCAGCAACGGAGAGCACCGACGTTGTGTCGCTCACTTACGTCCTCCGGGCGAGGCACCGGCGCGACGCTCGTAATGCGCGAGATACTCCACCGCCGCATCAGCAACGGCGGCCGCGAGTTCGCGTTGCCCCTCGGCGCTCGAGATAAAGGCCGCCTCCGTGGGGTTGGAACCAAATCCGATTTCCACGAGCACCGACGGCATAAACGAGGTGACCAACACGCGGAACCCCGCCTGCTTGACGCCACGACTCGGCCCGGGGTGCGACTTCCGCAAGCGGGCCTGAATGAGCGAGGCGAGATCGCTGGACTCGCGCAAGTATTCATTCTGCTTCATGTCGGCAATGAGGAATCCGAGCGGATCCGCCTTCCCCGTCTCGCCGTCGGAATCAAAGCGTTCCGATGAATTTTCGATTTGCGCCACGCGGCGTTCATCCTCGGTTTTTGCATCCGAGAGGAAGTACGTCTCAAAACCTCGTGCTCCCGAGGGGTCCTTCCAACCGGGATTCGCGGCGTTCACGTGCACGGAGATAAACAGGTCACCATGCCGTTGATTCGCGATGCGTCCGCGATCGGACAGCGCGATCAGCGTATCGGTTGAGCGGGTCATGATGACCTCGATGCCACGTGCCTCGAGTTCCCCCGCCAGTTTTTTTGAGACCGCGAGCGTGATGTCTTTTTCGTACAAGGTGATGCGTCCGCCGAGTGGACCCTTCATGCCGTTGTCCGGGCCGCCGTGGCCGGCGTCCACCACCACCCGGTGCTGCGCAGCAGCACGCGGCGTCTTTCGCGGGGTGACGGCATTGGTGACCGGCGGAACAACTTTTTCAGGCGCGGGGAGCGTCGCTGGTGCGAGTGGCGGCGCGGCGGCCGCAACGGCGCGCACGTCGCGCACGTCGCGCACGTCGCGCACGGCGCCCGAGCGAAGCTCACGACGCTCGGCGCTCCAATGCACGTCGGCACCAAGCTTAGGCACGAGCGCAGTGAGTGTCGAGAGCGGGAGCAACAGTTCTCCGTTGCGCATCACCGGAGGCGCAGCCAGCGGAAAGTTGGATGTCCCATCGGACGCGAACGGAACCCCGTCCACCAGGGTCACGACACTGGTTCCGTGCGAGAGTTTCCAGCGCCCTTGCCCGTCAGCCGTGACGCGCACACCAACAACCGGAAGTGCGAGCGCCGCGCGGAGCGCCGGACCCGATGCCGTCGCGACTGCCGCGACGGCCGTATCGCGCGTGGCTGAACGCACGGCAATGGAATCGGACTGTGCGAGCACGCCGAGCGAGAGGAGGAATCCGAGGCCGACGGTCATCCGCGCACCTTCATCGCGCGCGCCATGTCGCGCTTGTCGTCCTTTTCGCGGAGGTCGGCGCGTTTATCGTGAAGCTTCTTGCCTCGGGCGAGGGCAATTTTGACTTTGGCACGTCCGCCCTTGAAGTAGAGGTCGAGCGCGACGAGGGTGAGCCCCTGACGCTCCACCGCTCCAATGAGCCGACTGATTTCTCGGGAGTGGAGAAGCAACTTCCGGGTGCGGGTCGCTTCGTGATTGAAACGATTCCCCATTTCGTACTGGGCGATGTTGGCATTGAGCAGCCAGAGCTCGCCGTCCTTCACGATGCCGTACGCGTCGGTAATGTTGGCCTTGCCAGCCCGCAGCGATTTCACCTCGGTGCCGGTCAGAACGATGCCCGCTTCCCAGGTATCCAAGATCTCGTATTCGAACCGAGCGCGCTTGTTGCGCGCGATCGGCTCTACGGCCTTGGGATCGTCCTTGGATTGGGGAGCGGCTGGTTTGGACACAATGTCGGGCACAGGGTTCAACTGCAAGCTACGCTGAGACTTTGCCTCACGACAACAGACGACCGGCCGCACCCTTGGGTATCGCGCGCCAAGTCGTTATGTTGCGTGTCCATGCCGAAGTGGTGGAACTGGTAGACGCGCTGGCTTCAGGAGCCAGTGGGTGCAAGCCCGTGGGGGTTCGAGTCCCCCCTTCGGCACTGGAAGATTGCTTCAAACACACACGCCACCGGGCCTCGCTCGGTGGCGTGTGTGTTTTGTCTCAAGCGGGTGGCCTATGGCGCCGATACTCTGTTCGGATGGTGTATTCCGGCACCGCCATAGGCTCCCCGCTGACCTCAAGATGAAGAAGCCGTCGCGCTCGTTGTACCTCACCGTTGACATGAAAAAAGCCGCGCAGGACGCCGAGCAGGCGCCGTCGTGGAGCCAAGTCATGGTGGGTGCGATGCCAAAGCCGGCCACGCACTACACGGTGCCCGTGGCCCCGGGCCAGACGAAGACCAAGTACGCCGCGCCGACGCCGCGCTTCCCGATCAAGGCCATCCCGGTCGAGGCACCGGCGAGCGCGGCGCCGGTGCCGTATCGTCCGATTCTTGTCGCCGACGCGCCACGCCTCCGTGCGCGCCCGCGGCGCCGTCTGCTGCATCCGCTCGCTCGCTGGTGGGCCACGCTCACGGCGCCACTCGACGTCAAATGGCTGGGTGATTTACAGGTGATCATTTGGGTGGTGGTGGTAATCGCCGCCGTAGCGATCACCACGCCGATCCTCGTGCGCACGGTGCCAAAGCGGTTGGCCGCGAGCAAGACCACCGAGCGGATGACGCAGGGCTACAAGGATCTGTTTGACGCCGAAGAAAAAGTGCTGCGGCAGACGGGGAACTACATCGACCCCGCGCACTTTATCCGCGATGAAGGGATCGCGATGCTGCTCGACCCCCAGTACGAGGTGCTCACCTCCACGGCGGACGACAGCCACTGGTTTCTGAAAGTGCGATCGCTTTCCGGAGGCACCGTGTGTACGGCGATCTCGATGACCTACCTCACCCGCGGCGCGGGCGGGTTCAAAATGGAGTGCCGGAAGATGGATCCTCGCGAAGCGACCGCGGCATCGCTCGGTCGCACGACGGACGGAACCCGCACGCCCCGCCCCCCAGACCCTGACGTGCTGCGCCCAATACGGGTCAAGCCTTAGCGGCCATCTCCGACGGCGGCAGGTGCTCGGGTAGTTTTGCCGCGCCATAATTGGCGCGCAGCGCTTCACTCGCATCGCCGAGATACTGCGATAAGAGCGCGATGGCCCTCGGGAGCGGTGCGCCGGCGCTGCGTGCGCCATCCGAGGCAAAGGCCAACAGCACGCGCCCGAGACGTTCGCTCGCGCCCACCGCACCACCGCGCGCCGCGAGCGCCTCGCGGTACGCGCCAAGCCGATCGTTGAACTGACTCGCCACGAGCGCATGCATCCCCTCAGCGATCCGGGCATCGTCGTTCCATGACCCGTCGAGCGCCGCGACCACGTCGGAGCCAGTCTGATCGTCCAGCGCATCGCGTTGGGCCGTGAGCACGCCGAGCGCCAGGCGCGCGTACCGCAGTTCCCACTGCGCGTGGTCTGCGTCTCCAGCTGCCGCCGCGTCGGTGAGCCACCGGACATCAGCGGCCTCGGGCTCGCGCCGTAGCGCAATGAGATAGCCCGTCGCGCGGCGACGACGATCACGGTCCACGCGCCACGCGCGCGTTAGGGGGATCAGCATGGTACCGCGCGCACTCAGTCGCTGAGCACAGGAAGGCCGACCTGTGCGCGCACAACCGCTTCTGGTTGGAGCAGATCGCTCAGCCGCACGCTCTCCAGGACGTCCTCAATGCGGCGCTGCAGCATTTGCCACACGGGACGCACACTGCAGTCACCGGAGGCCGAACAGCGTTCTTCGCTCACAGGGTGGCGGTCACACTGAATGTCGAAGGTGCCAAGTTCCGCACCGGCAAGGATGTCTTTGACCGTGATTTCGGTCGCGGGCCGCGCGAGTGCGTACCCGCCCTTGGCGCCACGCGTGCTGTGCACGATGTCGGCGCGACGCAGGCGGAGGAGGATCTGCTCCACGTAATCCGCGGGGAGATGCTCCGTTGTCGCGATCTCTCGTCCGGTGACCGGCCCGTCGTTCGCCCGTCGCGCGAGGTGGATCGCGCAGATGACACCGTACTCAGCCCACGTGGTAATGCGCATGCCACACAATACGAAACTCCGCCCATTCGAACAAGGACGGAGGGCGTTTGCCCTACGGTTTGTCTGGCTGGCCTGGGACGCCCAGCTCCGTGAGGCGCCGGAGGTCGAGCATCTCCCGCAACTCGTTCGGCGGGAGTACCTGTTCCCGAGCCGCGAGGTCACGAATCAACTCCCCGCTGGCCACCGAGGCCTTGGACAGCTCCGCCGCCCGGGCGTAACCGATGCTCGGCGCCAGCGCCGTGGCGAGGGCCGCCGACCGTTCGACCCAGTAGGCGCACATCGCCTCATCGGCCGCGATTCCCTGCACGCAGCGGACGTTGAGTGTCTCGACGGCACGCCGGAGAATCTCCATCGAAAAGAGGACGTTATGGGCAATGACGGGCATCATCACGTTCAGTTCGAGCTGACCGTGCTCGGCGGCAATAGCCACCGCGGCGTCGTTTCCCATGACCTGAAAGCAGACCTGGTTGACCATCTCCGGCACGGACGGATTCACCTTGCCCGGCATGATGCTCGAACCAGGCTGCACCGCGGGGAGCACGATTTCGGCAAGGCCGGTGCGCGGCCCACTCGCGAGCAGACGAAGATCAGAGGCGATCTTTGAGAGATCCAACGCAAAGGCCCGCAGTGCTCCACTGAACGCCGCGACGTCCCCCATGGACTGCATCAGCTGCACGCGGTCGGTGCCCTCGCGCAACGCGAAGCCACACGACTGTTTGAGGTGTGCGATGACGCGTGACGGGTACGAGCGCTCCGCGTTGACGCCAGTTCCGACGGCCGTGCCGCCGATGCCGAGGTCGCGCAGAAAATCCGCCGATTGTAGGACGCGCTGGAGCGCACGCGTCATGGTGTGCCCCCACGCGGCGAACTCTTGCCCGAGCCGAATGGGCATCGCGTCCTGCAAATGGGTGCGCCCGGCCTTGATGATGTGGTCGAACGCACCGCCTTGGTCGGTGAGCGCGGTGGCGAGGGCCTTGGCCGCCTGAGCGAATGGCGTGAGTTCGGTGAGCACGCCGAGCCGGATGGCCGTGGGAATCACGTCATTGGTGGACTGCGCCATGTTGACGTGATCATTCGGATGCACGGGGGCGTAGGTGCCGCGCGCGTGGCCGAGCCGTTCGTTGGCGAGGTTGGCGAGCACCTCGTTGACATTCATGTTGTGCGACGTGCCCGCTCCCGCTTGATACACGTCCACCACGAACTGGTCGCGATGCGCGCCGGCCAGCACCTCGTCGGCAGCCGCGATAATAGCGTCGGCGAGATCACGCGGGAGCCGACCGCTCTCGCCGTTGGCCAATGCAGCCGCCCGCTTGATTTGCACGACGGCATCCACGAAGGCCGGGAGCGGCTTGAGTCCGCTGATCGGAAAATTCTCGAGCGCGCGTAGCGTCTGAATGCCGTAGAGCGCGCCAGCCGGCACCTCGCGGGTGCCAAGCGGGTCGCGCTCCATGCGCACCGAAGGTTCCGGCGTGCGCGGCATCAGGGCGAGGTCGGGGTCGGCAGCTCGAACGTCGAAATGAGGTTGATGTATTGCGTGGAGGTCGTGACAATGACCGCCGTGCGCAGACGCTGCATCACCGTGGAGCGCTCGGTGCTGGCAGCCCACTTAGCCGCAAGCGCGGCGGGAACCGTTCCGGCGCCGTCGTCGCGGAAATCGCAAAAGATCTGCGCGTTGACTCCGCTGCCCGTGCCGTCGTTATACCGCAACGACACGATCATTGCGGAGTTACCGTCGGTGGCGGCGGACCAAGTGAGGGCCAATGGCTGCCCCGCCGCCGGCGCCGTGATGGCGCTCGCGGTGAAGGCCTCGGCGGTCTTTCCGGAGAACGTGGTCGAGAAAAATCCGGTCACGTCGCCGGAGTTCGTGAAGGTCACACTGTCGCCCGGCGTGTACGTTATGCCCGCTGCGGACGCCAGCTTATACGACAAGTCAGTGGTGGAGACCTTGCGGAGCGTATCGCTCTTTCCAGAGAGCTTGACGGCGATGTTCGCGCCGCCTGAAATCACAGCCGCAGTCGTTGGGGTCACTGCGGACGAGTACGCTCCCGCCTGACAGGTGTCCGTAGCGGCGCCTGACGACGCGAAGGTGATGGAGCTCGCCTTGTAAAAATTTGCCACCGGCGCCGTGGTATAACCGGCGCCCTTCACGCGCGCGTTCATCGTGATGAGGGCGATCGAGGAGCCCTCCGTCGGCGAAGTGCTGAGACACGCCGTGAGCGTGGCGAGCGGGACAAGGGCGAGCAGAATCCGGTTGAGTCGAAGCATCGATAGCACCGTTCGGGTGGGCGCGCCGGTCAGGACGTCTGGCGCGGACTATACAGAATGAAAGCAAGCGAGAGCATGGACGCCAGCATCGCGACGCCGAGCCCCGCTACGCTATACCCGTGAAGCAGCCCAAAGGCTACACGCCGCACGTCGTCGGGGGAAAGGGCGTCCACGGGACCGTGGATTTCGTCACGAAGTCGGGCAATCTTCGGGTTGATCAAAAACTGTGCAACGCTGCACGCGGCCACTGAGCAGAGGGCCGTGATGGCGGGCACGTAACGGTCACGGGCGAGGCCCATGAGCGCAACGGTGACGAGTCCAATCACGATCCCAGAGAGAAAGACGGCCGGTAGCACCGCGCCAACCATCTGCCCCGCCATCGTGCGCGAGGGCAACACCGCAAAAGCACCTGGTGCGACCACCGCCACCGTAATGAGCGCAGCACCGATCCAGGCCGCCAGCAGTAAGGCCGCGGTCAGACGCTTGGCGCTCGTGGTCACTGCCGAGGAATCCGCGCGATACCGTTCAGGAACGGGTTAGACTCGAGTTCCGCGCCGATCGTCGTCACGTGACCATGTCCGGAGTAGACCACCGTCGCCGCCGGCAATGTGGAGAGCCGCTCGAGCGACGCCGCGAGCGCCGCGGGGTTTGAGAGCGGTAAATCGGAACGGCCGATGGAACCGGCAAAAAGACAATCGCCGCCGAACACGGCGCCTTCCCCGATAAACGCGACATGCCCCGGTGCGTGCCCGGGCACATGCCACACGTTGAACCGCAGCGCCCCAAGCTGGAGCGCATCGCCCTCCGCGAGTTCGCCGTCGGGTGCCTCCGGCTGTTCAAACGGGAGGCCGTAGGTGGCCGCCTGTTGGTGGCCGATGTCGTACAGCGGCCGATCAAGTGGGTGCATCAGCACTGGGACATTCCACGCCCGCTTCACGGCGGCGATGCCGCCAATATGATCGAGGTGCCCGTGCGTGACCCAAATCGCGCGCAACTGCACCTTCGCCCGCTCGACCTCGGCCACCAATCGCCCGCCCTCGTCACCGGGATCGATGAGTACCGCGTCGCGCGATGGTTCGTCGACGACGAGATATGTGTTTTCCTGAAACGGGCCGACCGTCATGCAGTGCACCTGCATTAGTCGTGGCGCACGAGTGACGGGACGGCCACGGGCGCCGGATGTCCGTTTTTGCGCGCCGTGAGATACTTCTCCACCGCGATCGCTGCCGTTGTGCCGTCACCAACTGCGGTGGTGACCTGCCGCGTCAGCTGCACACGCACATCACCGGCGGCGTACAGCCCAGCGATCGACGTTTGCATAGAGGTGTCGGTGAGGATGTAGCCCGCCGCATCGTGTTCGAAGTGGCCATCGATCACGCCGGTGTTCGGACGAAAACCCACGAACACAAAGATGCCGGTCGCGTCGAGGTTGCGACGCTCCCCCGTGACGCGATCCTGCAGCGCCACGTGCGTCATGAGTCCGCCTTCCCCGCGAATCTCCTCGACGACCGTGTCACGAATGACTTCGATTTTCGGGTTTGCGAAGGCGCGCTGCTGCGCGATTTTCGACGCGCGAAACTCGCTCCGACGATGAATGAGGTACACCTTTGCCGCGTACCGCGTGAGAAAGTCCGCCTCTTCCACGGCCGCGTCGCCGCCGCCCACCACCACGATCGTGTGCCCCTTGAAGAAGGCTCCGTCGCAAATGGCGCAGTACGACACGCCCTTGCCCGCGTACTCGATCTCGCCCGGCACATCCAGCTTGACTGGCGTACCGCCCGCGGTGACGATCACGGTCGGCGAGCGGTAGATATCGCCGCTCTCGCAGAGCGTCTCGAAGGTGCCATCGGCCACCTTCCGGGATTTTTCGACGCGCACAAACGTCTGCACATCGGCGCCGAATTTGACCGCGTGGCTATGAAATTTTTCGGCGAGTTCGCTCCCAAGGACGTGTTCGAAGCCGATGTAATCTTCGATCACTTCGGTATTGAGCAGCTCACCGCCCGGGAGCCCCTGCTCTAGCACGGCGGCTTTGAGCATCGAGCGGCCCGCATACATGCCGGCGCACAGTCCGGCGGGACCGGCGCCAATGATTACTACGTCGTAGTCAAACGTTGCCACGCATTCGTTCCTGTGTGTGATTCTGCAATTTCGCTAGTCGGCGCCCCGTTGTGTAGGAGTCCGAGGAAATTCGTGATTATCGCAGATGGTCCGGAAAGTGGATCGGCGTATCGCCGTCGCACCCGCAGACTGCGTACGGTGCGGCGCTATCGGGCGCCGTGTCGGCCGCCGTCGACGAACAAGGTCTCGCCCGTCACATACTCGGCCGTCGCCAGATAGAGCACGGCCCGCGCAACATCTTCCGGCGTCCCAAGACGCCGAAGCGGAGTAGAAGCAGCCGCCTTTGCCTGTTCGGCGGCCGGCCACCCCTCAGGGGCGAGCACGGTACCGGGCGCTACGGCATTGACGCGCACGCGGGGTGCCAGCGCTGCGGCAAGCGCGCGAGTCATATCGGCCACGGCGGCCTTCGCCACCCCGTGCGGCACAAACTGCGGCCACGACTCAAAACCCATGTGGTCGCTGATATTGACGATGACACCGCCGGCGAGTCCCATCGCGCGCGACGCGGCCAGCGCCATAAAAAATGGCGCGCGCAGATTGAGCGCGAATATTTCGTCCCACTGCGCGGGCGTGACCGTGGCGAGTGGCGTTCGGTGCATGGATGCGGCGGAGTTGACCAAGAGATCAATCCGGCCGAACTCTTGCTCGACCGCGGCCACGAGGAGTGCCGGCCCGGCGGGGTCGAGCAAATCAGCGGCGAACGCCACGGCCGTTCCGCCGGCGGCCACGATGGCGTCGACGGTCTCTCGGCCGCCATCAGACGAGGCGTGATGGTGCACCGCCACCTGCGCGCCAGCCTCTCCAAGCGCCAGCGCGATCGCACGTCCCACGCGGCGCCCCGCGCCCGTCACCAGCGCGACGCGGCCGAGCAGTGCGTCGGACCTCACGCCGTGCGTTGCGCGCGACGCTGCGCGACGCGCGCTTCCTGAATCTCAAGCCACTCACTCGGCACGCACTGGCATCCAATGACTCGTGGGCCCGACGCGGCCCCGTGCCAGTCCGAGCCGCCACTGGGGACGAGATCAAAGTGCTGCGTCAGCGCCGCCAGGCGGCGCACGTCCTCGCCGCCGTGACTCGGATGGCGAATCTCAATGCCGTCGAGCCCCTGCGCGACCAACGACTCAATTAGCTCGCGTCGACCATCGCCACCCGGGTGAGCGAACACCGAAATGCCGCCCGCTTCGTGCACGAGTCGTACGCCGTCTGCCACGGTGAGCCGCGATTTTTCGACATTCGCTGGACGTCCGGCGCCGAGGTAGCGATCAAACGCCTCGCGTTGATCCTTGACCCAACCGCCAGCAATGATGGCGCGCGCGACGTGGGGACGGCCAATGGCACCGCCGGCCGCTTCCGCGAGCACGGCCTCCACCGTCACGGGGACGCCAAGCGCATTGAGCTTTGCGACAATCGAAATCGCTCGCTCCCGACGTGCATGCCGCACCTCGGTCAACGCATTTTCCATATGCGCGGGCCGGTCAAGGTGCAGCCCCAGCAAGTGCACTTCGCGATCGCCCTCAAACACGCTGAGTTCCACGCCGGCGATGATGCGGACGCCGAGCTGGTCACCCATAAGGCGCGCTTCAGCCACGCCGGCGACGGTGTCGTGATCGGTAATCGCCAGCGCGGCCAGTCCGGCCGCGGCGGCATTGGTCACAGAGTCCGACGGCGTGCGCGCTCCGTCGGATGCCGTCGTGTGCGAGTGCAGGTCGATCGAGCCGGCGATGGTCAGCGCCACGCGCGTATACGACACGCCCTCAGCGCTGGGGCCGTCGGTCACGATGCGTAGCCGGCCTCGGGCGACCGCTCACTCGACTGCGAGGTCGCGAACAGCGCGCGCACTTCAGCGTCGCTCAGCCCTGCGAGCGCCGCGTCGCGCCCACGCTCGCCGCGTGGCGAGTACCGCGTGACACGCACCGTGCGTTCATCACCAGTCCCGGTCACGAAGATGAGCCCAAACTCATCACCGTCGTACTGCGTCACGTAGCCCGACGGATACACCTGCCAGCGGGCACCATCGATTTCAATCATGCGACTCGGCATTACCCGAACTCCACTTCAGTGTAAATGCGCGCGGGATCCAGGACGCGATCCGGCGCGGTAGCGTGCGCCGCGGCCAGTGTGCGCGCGTCGGCAGACTCCGTGAACTCAATAAAGGCACCGCTCAACGCGGCTTCTTCAAACACCCAAAAGCGACACTGCGCCCGCTCATAGTGCGCCTGACGCACCTTGAGTTTTTCAAAATACTTGGCCCGCTCGCCGGCCGGCACGATCGATCGCTGCAGAGAGAGGGCGCGCGGCATCTCGTCGGGACTAGAGGCAGTGTGCGGCTACCAGCCGCGCTCAGGAATCGTTTCGAGCGTGCGCTTGAGATCCGACATAAAACGATCTGCGTCGGCGCCGTCCACCACCCGGTGATCGAACGAGAGCGAGACATACGCGCAGGTACGAATCGCAATGGTGTCTTCCCCGTCCGGACCCGTGATGACCTTGGGCCGCTTTTCGATGGCGCCGAGGCAGAGGATCGCGGTAGTGCCCACCGGAATAATCGGTGTGCCGGTCAGCGAACCGAACGTGCCTGGGTTCGTAATGGTGAACGTGGCGTCTTGAGCGTCGGCCGGGCCGAGCTTTTTGGAACGCGCGCGTGACGCGAGGTCGCCAGCGGCCTTCGCGAGTCCGCTCAACGAAAGATCCTCGGCGTGCTTGATGACTGGCACAATGAGACCCGACGGCTCGAGCGCCACGGCGAGACCGATGTTGTAGCGCTTCCGGTGAATGATCTCGGTTCCGTTGACCGCGGCGTTCATCAACGGATGACGCTTGAGGACCTGCACCGTCGCCTGAATGATGAACGGGAGATACGTGAGCTTCTGCCCGTTCTGCGCTTCAAAATCGCCGCGCAACGCCGTGCGCACACGGGCGACACGCGTGAAGTCGAACTCAAAGAAGGTCGTCACATGCGCCGCCACGCGGCGCGCCTGCGCCATGTGGTCAGAAGTCAGACGGCGCATCTTGGACATCGGCTCCACCACGTCGCCCGGCCAAGCCGTTGCCACTGGCGACGCGGACAGATCCATGGCGGGCACGGCGTGCGCGCCGCTGATCATGCCGGCCTGCGCAACCATTGGCATTGGCGCGCCGCTCTCGATGAAGTGCTCGAGGTCACGCTTGGTCACGCGTCCGGCGATCCCTGTTCCGGTGAGCGCGGCAATCGCGATGCCCTTGTCGGCGGCAATGCGACGCACGAGCGGCGAACTCTTGGTGCGCACGCGTTCCTCGAAGCTGCCATTCGGTGCACTCGGAGCCGCCGGTGTGCGCGGCGCGGCCGCGGAGACGCTCGCCGCCGAACTCGCGACGGGCGCGGCAACTGCTGCCACTGCGGCCACTGGTGCGGGCGCGGCAACCGACGCGGTGAGCGCAGCACCTTTTTCTGTTTCAATTCGGGCCACGACGGTGTTGATGCCGACCGTCGTCCCTTCCTTGATGATGATCTCCGCCAGCACACCCGCGATGGGGGCCGGAATCTCAGCGTCCACCTTGTCGGTGGAGATTTCGAAAATCGGCTCGTCGCGCTTGACGTCGTCACCGACCTTCTTGAGCCAACGGGACACCGTCCCCTCGGCAATGGACTCCCCCATCTGGGGCATAATCACGTCTACGCGAGCCACCGATCGTTCCTCTAGTCTGATTGCGGGCGTTTAGCCGGTTTCGACATCGCCCGGATCACGAGCACCGGGAGACTCACGGCGCCCAAGGCACCGCCGACCATCGCATAAATGTACCAGTTGCACGCCGGAACGCCCGAGCAGGCCTGCGTATGCGTCAGGTAGGCGACCATCTTCGACAGGAACGCGAAGACCATCGCCCCACTGAAGAGACCGAGCCAGGCGGTAAAGCACCCCACGAACACGCGACGCGCGAGCGGGGCGCGGGGCGCCTCCGCTTGTCCGTCAGCGGCACTCTCCGGACCGGTCATTCGCCTAGTACGCGGCGGTGGAAGCGTGCCGAGCGTCCACCTGCCGGTGCAGGCGGACAAAGAACTTCTTCACATTGCGGTCGAGCCGACTCTCACCCTGTGCCGAGGTGTGTGCTTCGACGAAGGTGTAGTGCCCACCTTCCATCTTGACGGTCAGCGTCAGCGTGTGGACTTCCTCGGGCGCGCCGACCACGCCTTCAAAGGTCCGACTCCGCGCGGCGGACTGCGTTTTGCGCAACCCGATCATCGGAAAGAAAATGTCGGCGTCGGCCAAGACGGCGTCGGGCATCACACTGGTGCGATGAAAGTGCTTCACGGTTTTTTCTCGGTAGCGCCGGGTTCCTGCCCCGGACGGATGAGCTGTCGCCAATCGAGCGTCCGCTGCAACGGCTGCGTCGAATCAGCGCGAAACTGGACTCCCATCGCCCACTCACCTGCTGTGAGAAACGTGAGAGTCGCATGATACGTCCCCACCTCGGGGCCGTAGACAAACCCGTCGTAAATCGAGTGACGGTCGGCATTCGTCGCAAAAATGCGCCCCTGCCCGCTCACGATCGGCTGCCGCGTCTTTTTGTCACGCACCGTGACGGTGTAGTGCGTCGGTTCTTCGGCGAACGGCGGGATGACGTCGGCGTGAATGCGAATATCGAAGTCGTCGGTCCACCCGCGCTGGTCGGTGACCGGCTGCGACGGGCCGCAGCCGCCCAACACGAGAGCGGCTGCCAACGGCATCCAGCAAAAACGAAGCGAGAGGGTCATGGTCAGAACTCCAGGCCGAAGTGGGTACTCTGCGCCGCTCCCAGCACGTGACGACGGGCATGCACTCGTGTCGTCATCTGCACAAAAAGATTGTGCTCGGATTGGAGCCCCGCAGCGGCCATCAGCGATTTGTAATAGAAGCTTAACGACTCTTGAATGCCCTTCACACCTCAGCGCACAAAAATCTTTCAGTTCGCCCCGCCACCCAGGTGCGGAGAGCACTCCACCCCACTGCTGCGGCGCTAGTGCGGCAGCCGCGACCGCGTGGCATCTCGTACGAACAGCATGCGCTGAATCGCGGTAATCCACGCCGTCACCGCAAGGAGCGTCACGACGCCGCCCAACACCCACCCGCCGAGCGCGAGGCCAAAAAACGCCTGGGGCGCCGAGAGCAGCACCACCCGCTCGGGGCGCTGCATCCAGCCGACTTTGGCATCCACGCCAATGAGCTCGGCACGCGAACGCGTGTAGGACGTAAGAAAGGTCCCGATCAGCGCCGCAAGGCTGACGGCGACCATCGGCACGCTGTGATAGGGGCCGTTCGTAGACCAAAACAGCGTGAGACCGCCAAGGACCGCCCCGTCCGCAATGCGATCCAAGGTGGAATCGTAAAAAGCGCCGAAATCGGTCGCCTGCCCCGTACGGCGGGCGACAGTCCCGTCGAGCACATCAAAAAACGCGGTGAGACCCAGCACCCATCCCGCGAGGTGGATATGCGCCGTCGCGTAGAGGGCGCCCGAAACCACCATGCAGAGGGTGCCGAGCGTGGTGATGGTGTTCGGGTTTACTCGCCGCCGCACCAGCGCGTCGGCCAGTGGTTCTATTAGCCGCAGATAGCCAGCGGTAATCGCTCTCCAGAGGGTCAGCATTGCGGCAATGGGTGCGGGATCAGCACGAGGCCAATACGGCCTAACTGCTTGTGGTGTAACATAATACGAGGCCGATGCCCGTGAACAATGGCCCCGTCAAAGGTACGTGCCACCCGCGTCTGCGCGGTAACCGGACGGATTAGCGATAGAGTTGATACCGACGCATCCGATCGCGCCACGCCAGCACCAGCGGCAGTTGCTGATCGAGCACGCTATCCGGGTCATCGCCGCGGAGGATTGCCTCGCGCGCTGCTGTGGAGCCAAAGAGTTCGTCAAATCGCGGCTGCCGCAGGGTCAGGGAGTCGCCAGACGTTTTGGCAATCGCCCACAAGAGCGCCGCCCCCACTCTGGTTGGGCTCACGGCGTCGCGATCGGTGACAATGATGCGCACACCGGGCACGGTCACGCCCGAGTGTTTGTGATCGGTGGGATTGTTGGGGGTGAATCGCTCCGCTTCGAACTTCACCCCCGGGAGCAACCGTTCGCGCAACAAATCCACGACCTCGCGGCTCTTAAGCCAAGGCGCACCCACGCGCTGAAACGGCTCGCCCGTGCCTCGGCCTACGGAAAGGTTGGTGGCCTCAAACATCACCGTACCTGGGAACATCAACATGCTCTTGAGCGACGGCAGGTTGGGCGAGGGGCGAACCCAGGGGAGCTTCGTTTCGTCGAACCACTGCGCGCGCTTCCAACCGCGCACCGGCACGACGTGAAGGTCGGCCTGCAGCGAAAGTTCGCCATTGAAGAGCAACGCGAGCTCCCCCATCGTCATGCCGTGTCGCAGCGGCAGGGGGTAGATGGCGTGCGCCTTCCCTCTACGTCCGGGGACCGGATCGGCATCGTCGGCGAGGGCACTGTCGAGCATTGGCCCCTCAAGCCGCGTCCCCGTGATGGGGTTTGGACGGTCGAGGACTACCACGGGAATGTGCAGCCGCGCGCCGGCGCGGACGGCATAGAGCATGACGCCGATATACGTCCAGGTTCTCGTCCCGCTGTCTTGTAGGTCCACCACGAGCACGTCCACGCCGCGAAGCAAGGAGTCCGGCGGTGCGATCGTCCCCATCTTATACAGGGAGTGCACGACGAGGCCGCTCCGCGCATCCTTTTCGTCGTCGACGTCGGGGTGGTCTTCTGTCCCGCGCACGCCGTGCTCCGGGGCAAAGAGCGCAACGAGCTGCACGCGCGCTTTGCGGGCACGGACATCCTGCATGAGGAGGTCAATGTCGGACGTCCCGTGCTCGTCGATTCCCGTCTGGTTGGTCAGGAGCGCCACACGGCGATTCTGCACCAGTCCGATCTGTTCGTCGAGGAGCACCGTGATGCCCGGACGGACGCGCTCAGGCCGCCGAGTATCGCCGCGCGATTGTGCCTCGGCTCCCAGTGTGCAGATTAAGGTGGCTAGCGCCAGTGCCACTGTTCGATTCATCACCCGCCATCCTTTGTGACGATGCCCATGTTTCGCCGTGCGATTCTCTGCTGCGCGCTCCCCGTTGTCGCGTCGTGTGCTGCGCGAAGCCCGCAGCCGGTGCGACGCATTCCGGTTCCCGCTCCGTCAAAGGTCACACCGGCACCCGCCCCGCGGGAGCCCAGCGCCGCGGCGGCATCCGGCGTCGCCACTCCGCCGGCCGCCGCCGTACCGGCGAGCGCGGGTGCCTCAACGGCGATTGCCGCAGCAACCGACGCCTCCACGAGCGGCACCGCACGTCGGCGGCGCGCGCTCGCCGCGCCGGATTTTGAACCGACGCTCACCGCTCCGCTCAACGACGCCGCACGGCGATGGATCGACCAAACGCTGTTGAGTCTCTCGTTGCGCGAACGCGTGGCGCAAATGGTCACCGTCTGGCTGCTGGGCGACTACACCAGCACCACCGACCCCGCGTACGAAGAAGTGCGCCGCTGGGTGCAAGAGGACGGCGTCGGTGGACTTGTGATGTCGCTCGGCTCGCCGATTGAAGTCGCCGCGAAGGTGAACGACCTGCAGAAACTCGCCCGCGTGCCGCTGTTGGTGACGTCCGACGTCGAGCCCGGACTTGGACGGCTCGAGGGAGGCGTCTTCGCACCCAATACGTACGGCGCCGGGAGCGCGACGATTCTGCCAAGTGAAATGGCGATCGCCGCCACGGGCAAAGAATCAAACGCGGAACTCGCCGGCATCATTACTGGTCGTGAATCGCGCGCGGTTGGCATTCACATGGCGTATGCGCCGGTGGTGGACGTGAATAACAATCCCGCCAACCCCGTGATCAACACCCGGTCGTTTGGCGAAGACCCTGATCAGGTGGCGCGCTTCTCGGCGGCGTTCGTGCGCGGCGTGCAGGGTGAAGGCGTTGCCGCCACGGCCAAACATTTTCCTGGCCACGGCGACACCGATACCGACTCGCATAACGCCCTGCCCGTGGTGCGCGGCGACCGCGCGCATCTGAACACCACCGAGTTGGTGCCCTTCCGCGCGGTGATTGCGGCCGGTATCACGGGAATTATGACGGCGCACATCGCGCTTCCCGCAGTGCAGCACGACAGCGTTCCTGCCACGCTCGCCCCAGCGATCGTGACGGCGCTGCTCCGCGACTCGCTTGGGTTTAGCGGCCTCACCGTGACCGACGCACTCTCCATGGAGGGCGTCGGCAAGGGGTACACCGTCGAGCGGAGCACGGTACTCGCGGTGCTCGCCGGTGCCGACGTGTTGCTCAAGCCCACGGACACGCAGCGCGCGATCAACGCCGTCGTCGCGGCCGTCGAAGCGGGAGAAATTACACCCGCGCGCATTGATGCATCCGTGCGCCGGCTCCTAGAACTCAAACTCCGCACGGGGGCCGTGCAGCACCCGATCGTCGCGCTCGACTCGCTGCGCGAGATTGTCGGCGCCGCTCCACACCGCGCGCTGGCGGAACGCATCGCGGGCGAAGCCATCACGCTTCTGCGTGACGAACGCGCCCTCGTGCCGCTGCACGACGACAGCCCCACGCTTGTGCTCACCTACACGTCCGAAGCCGACGTGGAAGCCGGCCGCACATTCGCCAGCACGATTCGCGAGAGCCTGCCGCGCGCGCGCGCGGTGCGCATTTCGCCGCGCTGGACGCACGCTGCGCTCGATTCGCTGCTGCGCCCCCGCGAGCGGATTATCCTCAGCACGCACGTTCGCACCATCGAAGGGGAGGGCCACTTTGCCGTCGCCGAAC
This sequence comes from Gemmatimonadota bacterium, assembly GCA_026387915.1. Lineage (NCBI taxonomy): Bacteria > Pseudomonadati > Gemmatimonadota > Gemmatimonadota bacterium. The sequence continues at coordinate 209,838 of JAPLKS010000014.1, read as the reverse complement.
ACATTGCGCGCTGGCTCGACGGTGTGGCCGCGACGCGCCCCGTCATCGTGGCCGCGCATGGCAATCCGTATGTGATCCGCGAGTTCCCACATGTGGGGAGTTATCTCGTCACGTACGGTCGCGGCCCCGCACTCGAACGGGCCGCCGCGCTCGCCATCACCGGCCGCGCGCCCATCGGCGGACGCGCCCCGATTTCACTTCCGGGATATTTTGCGCGCGGCGACGGACTCCCCCGCCCCTTTGCAAGCGGCAATGATTCCGGACACGAGGTGATCGCGGTGGACACGCTACCGAAACTGCTCAGCGATTCGTTGCGCGCCCTGCTCGACCGCGCCGTGGCTGACAGCGCCTTCCCTGGCGCATACGTGGTGGTGGGTCGCAAAGACCGCGTGCTCGCCGAGTATGGCGCCGGGCATCTCGACGGGAAGAACTCGCCACGCCCAGACGCGAACACGCTGTGGGACATGGCCTCGCTCACCAAGGTGACCGCGCTCGCGCCGTCGGTGATGCAGTTGGTGGAATCCGGAAAAATCGATCCGACGGCTCCCGTGCAGCGGTATCTCCCCGAGTGGACAGGGCGCAACAAAGAACTCGTGCTGATTCGCCATCTCCTCACGCACAGTTCTGGGTTGCCAGCATGGCGCCCGCTGTACAAGGAAGCGAACTCACCAGATTCGGCGATGGCGCTCGTCTATGCCACCGCGCTCGACACCCTGCCTGGTGTGCGGATGGTCTACTCAGATCTCAATGCGATTCTGCTGGGTGAGATTCTGCGGCGCATCACGGGCCAGCGCATTGACGCCTATGCGGCGGAGCATGTCTTTGGCCCGCTCGGCATGACCGACACGCGATTCAATCCGCCGGCGTCGCTCTTGGCACGTATTGCGCCAACGGAAATTGATCCGTGGCGTCAGCGCCATCTGCGCGGCGAAGTGCACGACGAAAACGCCTTTGCGCTTGGCGGCGTGTCCTCGCACGCCGGACTGTTCAGCACGGCGCACGACATGACGCGCTATGCACAGATGTACCTCAACGGCGGGCAGCTCGGCGCGGCGCGCATTGCGAGTGATGCCACGGTGCGACGGTTCACGACAGTGGCGGATTCCACCTTCTCGGCCCGTGCCCTGCTCTGGGAAACGCCGAATGGCACCAACTCCGCTGGCCATCTGATGCAGCGCCCCGCGTTTGGCCACACGGGGTTCACGGGCGGCTCGCTCTGGGTGGACCCCGCCAACGATTTGTTTGTGCTGCTGCTCACCAACCGCGTGAACCCGACGCGCGCCAACACGAAAATCGGCGGCGTACGGCAGGCGGTGGCCGATCTCGTGATGCGGCTTGGCACTGGGGCTACCCGCCCGCCGCAGCCAGCGAAGTAGGCACGGACCGGGGACGGGACGCGGTTGCCGACGACTGGCAACTTCGTCCCGTCGGCCAGCGAGTTAGCGGGCCTTGGGGTTCACGCGCGAGGTTTGGCTGACGCCTTCCGGCATCACGCCAATGGTGAACTCCACCGACTGGTGCGCGTCGACCATGAGTCGAACGGGAAAGCCACCAGAGCGTCGAAACCCTTGGCCGCCAAACCCGATATTCAGTGTTTCGCCTCGGGTTGAGTCGGTTGAGGTCACGATAACACGCCAGGTGCCGTGCATGGGCTCATGGACGACGATGCTCGCCGTGCAGGCCGATTCCGATTCCTTTTCGCGACCATACCCGCCGCAGTCCACCCCAGCATCTGAGAGGGGCACCCGGCTGGCAAGCTCAAGTGAACTGGCGGTGACGGCGCGGCGCCCGTCAGGGGCAATAAGCTCCAAATCCACCGCGGCCGCGGCCACTGAGAGGTAGGGCCGAGCGTTTCGGTCGACGTCCACCACAATGGGCGCCGCCTTGGGCGCGGGCCGCGTGAGCAGCTTCCAGGCCACCGCGGCGCTTCCGAAGAGGAGGCCGGCAAGCCCGAGCGCCGGTACCAACTCCCGCGCCCAGCGCCTGATGGTGCGGTATCCTTGAGAGGGGTTCCCCATTGCCCTATATTTATGTCGTGGTGCGGCGTCGTGCTGGCACCCCCGTCTTAAGGAGATTCCCGTGAGCACAATTAATCAGCCCGAAGTCGCCGTCGTGATGACCGATGCGGCGGGTGTCGAGGTTCAGAAGTTCATGGCGGCAGAAAACGTGTCGCCGGATGTTGGTGGCCTGCGCGTCGCCGTGCAGCCGGGCGGTTGCTCCGGCTTCAAGTACAGCCTGCTCATCGAAGACAAACCCGCTGAGGACGACGCCATCGTCTTGCTCAACGGCTTCCGTCTCTTCGTCGATCCGTTCTCGATGCAGTACCTGGGCGGCGTCACGATTGACTACGTGACCTCCATGCAAGGCTCAGGCTTCACGTTCAAGAACCCCAACGCCACCGGTGGTTGCGGTTGCGGTAGCTCGTTCAACGCCTGAGACTGCGTTCCACCGCGGGCCGCTGCGCTTGATGCCGCGCTCGTCCCGGTGACGTCATCGAACGAGGCCCGCGATTCCCAAGGGGATCGCGGGCCGTTTCACAATCCCCCATATGTCTTCTAGCGCACTCGAAAAAATCACCACGGTCGCGGTGGACGCGCACAACGACCTCGCTCGCGTGGTGGCGGAACGGATCGCCACGCTCATCCGTGAACGCGAGGGCTCGAACCGCCCCGTCGTCCTCGGGCTCGCGACCGGATCGACACCGATCGGCGTGTATCGCGAACTCATTCGCATGCACCGGGAGCAGGGGCTGAGCTTTCGGAACGTCGTGACGTTCAATCTCGACGAATACTGGCCGATGCCGCCCGAGAGCATCCACTCGTATCACCGCTTCATGTGGGAGAATCTCTTTTCCCAGGTGGACATCGATCCCAAGAACGTCCACATCCCGAGCGGGATGACGCCGCGGGCCGATGTGGAGCGGACCTGTGCCGCGTACGAGCAGGCCATTCGCGATTTGGGTGGTATCGATTTTCAGCTCCTCGGCATCGGAAAAACGGGACACATCGGTTTTAACGAACCGGGGTCTGGTGCCGGGAGCCGCACGCGCCTCATTCACCTCGATAACGTCACGCGCCGCGACGCGGCCGCGGATTTCTTTGGCGAGGAGTTTGTCCCCAAGGAAGCGATTACGATGGGCGTCGCGACCATTCTCGAGGCGCGCGAGATTGCGATTCTCGCCACCGGCGAACACAAGTCGCGCATCGTGCGCCGCGCAGTGGAAGGCGACATCAGCGTGGAAGTCGCCGCCACATTTTTGCAGCGTCACCCCAACACCACGTTCTATGTGGACGGGGCGGCTGCCGCGGACCTCACGCGCATCGCCACGCCGTGGGTGCTGGACGAAGTGGCGTGGACGCCGGAGCTCACCCTGCGCGCGGTCGTGTGGCTCTCGCTCACCACGGGCACCGCCATTCTCAAGCTGACACAGCAAGACTACGCCGAGCACCATCTCTCGTCGCTTGTTGCACAACGCGGATCGCCGGGCGCGGCGAACGGCGAAGTGTTCAACATCCTCGGCGCCAAAATCCGTGGCCGGTCCAAGTTGCCCCGCGGCAAGCGCATCATTGTGTTCTCGCCGCATCCGGACGACGACGTCATCTCGATGGGCGGCATCTTGCACAAGCTCGCACTCAACGACAACGACATCACCGTCGCGTACATGACGAGCGGCAACATCGCCGTGTTCGACCACGACGTGCGCCGCTACATTGACGTCCTCGAACGGTTGGCCGCCAGCGGGAGCATTGACGCGGCAAAGGTGAGCGGGTTCGCCGAGCGCGCGCGCGCCTTCCTTGCCTCGAAAAAACCGGGCGACGTCGACATCTCCGATATTCAAGATCTCAAGCGCATCATTCGCGAAGCGGAAGCGGTGAGCGGCATTGAAACGTCGGGGCTGCACGCCAAGTCCGCGCGTTTCCTCAATCTGCCGTTCTACCAAACGGGCAAAGTGAAGAAGGATCCGATCGGCCCGGCTGATGTGGCGATCGTACGTGCCCTGCTCGAGGAAAAGAAGCCGGAGCTGATTTTTGTGGCCGGCGACTTGTCCGATCCGCACGGCACGCACCGCATGTGCAAGGAAGCCATCGACGAAGCGCGTGCGCAGCTCTGGCCCACGGCCAAGGCACCGGGGCGTCCTGAAGTGTGGCTGTATCGCGGTGCCTGGCAGGAATGGCCCGTCACGGACGCCACCTGGCTCGTACCGATGGCGCAAGAGGAACTGCGCCTGAAGATCCAAGCGATTTTCAAGCACCAGTCACAGAAGGATTCCGCTCCGTTCCCGGGGCACGACGACCGCGAATTCTGGCAGCGCGTCGAAACGCGCAACAAGGACACAGCCGCGATGCTCGACCGCCTAGGACTGGCCGAGTACTTCGCGATGGAGGCGTACGTCGTTGAGTAGACTCGGAGTGCTCGATATCGTCGTCATTGTCGTGTACCTGGGCGGCACGGTCGCGCTCGGTACCTGGCTCGGACGCAACCAGCAGAACTCACGCGACTATTTCGTCGCGAACCGCTCCCTGCCCTGGTGGGCGGTGATGTTCTCTATTGTCGCGGCCGAAACGAGCGCCCTCACCTTCATCTCCGTCCCCGGACTCGCGTTTGTCGGAAACTTCGGATTTCTGCAGGTGTGCCTCGGCTACATCATCGGCCGGTTCGTGGTGGCGTACGTATTGCTGCCCCGCTACTTCCAAGGTGAGTTGGTCACCGCATACGCACTCCTCGAAACACGCTTCGGGCTCGGCGCGCGCCGATTCACCTCGATCGTGTTTATGGCCACGCGTGCGATGGCCGACTCCGTGCGCGTCTTTGCGTCGGCCATTCCCATTGCGCTGATCATCGGCCCCTCCATGCCCAAGCAATGGGTGATGCCCGCGGCCATTCTTTTACTCGGCATTCTCACGATCGTGTACACATATCGCGGCGGCATGCGCGCGGTGGTCTGGACGGAGTTGCTCCAAGCTGGCGTCTACGCCACGGGCGGCATCTCGGCAATCGTCCTGCTCGGACAGTCGGTGGACGGTGGCTGGACGACGATTCTTGACGGGGCTCGCGCGGCCGACAAACTCCGGGTGTTCGATTTTTACTTGGGCCTCGATCGCCCGCACACGATTTGGGCTGGCGTCATCGGCGGTGCGTTCTTGACGATGGCCTCGCACGGAGCGGATCAGACGATCGTGCAACGGATGCTGTCCGCTCGGTCACTTAAGGACGCCCAACGCGCGATCATCGGGAGCGGCATTGCCGTGCTCGTGCTGATGACGTTGTTCCTCACCGTCGGCATTGGGCTCTGGACGTACTTCAACGGCGCGCAGTTCAACTCGCCGGATACGATTTTCCCGACGTTTATTTTCCAACGCATGCCGCATGGCCTGGTGGGCTTACTGGTGGCGTCGATTCTCGCCGCCACTATGAGCACCCACTCTGGCGCCATCAACTCGCTGGCCGCCACGACGACGCACGACATTTACCTGCCGCTCACCGGCCACGGCGCCGACGAAGCCCGCACCTTCCGCATGGGTCGGTGGTTTGCCCTTGGCTGGGGTGTGGTGCTGACGGTGGGCGCGCTGCTCTTTCCCGAGGGACGCACACCAGTGGTGGTGATCGCGCTCTCCATTGCGTCCTTCACGCAGGGTGCGCTCTTGGGCGCGTTCTTCCTCGGTATGGCCAATCGTCGCGCCAACCAACGCGACGTGATCCTAGGGATGTCCGTGGGCATTCTGACCATGGCCGGCATCGTCTTTGCCAAACCGCTCGTGGCCTCATACCCGTCGTTTGCGTCGCTGCTTGGCCCCTTCGCCAATGTGGCGTGGCCCTGGTATGTGCTCATCGGCCTCACGATCACGATGACCACGGGTTCACTCTCGTCGCTCACGCACGCTTCCCCACCGTCTCCCACCCGCTAGTTTTCCGACTATGAGTTCATTTGTAATTGGAGTGGATGGCGGCGGCACCAAGACCACGGTGGTTGTCGCGGATAATGCCGGTGTGGAGCTCGCCTCGATCACGGGTTCGGCTAGCGCCGTACGCCCCGGCGGCGCCGAGCAGTCAGCCGACGTCATCGAAGAATTGATCGTGGCGGCACTGGATCAGGCGGGCAAGTCTGATGAAACGCCTGCTGCACTCTGCATTGGTGTGGCCGGCGTAGGCCGCGACGCCGAGTATTCCGCCTTTCTGGCGGAAATGACGCGCCGGAATCTGGCCGAAGACCTCGTGGTCCTCCCCGATGCAATGATTGCCTTTGCCGACGCCTTTGGCGACGACTCTGGCATCCTGCTGATCGCTGGCACGGGATCCGTGGCCTATGGACGCGCACCGGGGGGCAAGATGGCCCGCTGTGGCGGCTGGGGGCCTGTTTGCGGCGATGAAGGCAGCGGGTCATGGATTGGGCGACGCGCGCTGAGCGTGGTCACCGGTGCGTCCGATGAGCGCGAGCCGAGTACCGCGCTCCTCGGCGTGATCCTGACGCATTTACAGTTCGAGCAGCCCGACGAACTCGTGGCGTGGGCTGCGAAAGCGACGCCAGCCGATTTGGCGACGCTCACGGCTCCGGTGATGCAGTGTGCCGCGAACGGCGATCTGCGCGCGAACTCGCTGTGCGCACTCGCCGCTGAGGAACTCGTGCTGCACATCCGCACGCTGTCACGCCAACTGTTTGTGGACGAGCGCGCCGCGACCCCAGTGGCGCTCGCGGGCGGCCTGATGCGCCGCGGCAGCTACCTCCGCAAACTGGTGGAGCTGCGACTCAAGTCCGCCGTGCCAGGCACCCAGCTCCGCGCCGATGACGTGGTCCCCGTGCGTGGCGCCGTGCGCGACGCGCTGGCAATGCTGGCCCGCGCCTAAGCAGCGAGAAGCGGTTGGTGCGCGCGACATGTCGCGTGCACCAACCGCTCGTTTCTCCTGCGCCGCGGAGGCCGTAGCCCCCGCTAAACGCCTTAGCCGATCTCGCCGCTCGCCGACACCGGGTGCTCGGGGAACTCCCCTTCCCAACGCGCCATCACGGCCGTCGCGAGGCAGTTGCCAAGGAGGTTGATCGACGTTCGCGCCATATCCATCAGCGCGTCCACGCCGAGAATCACCGCAACCGCCTGGAGCGGAAGGCCAAACATCGCCAGCGCGCCGGACAGAATGACGAGCGACGCACGTGGCACCGCCGCGACGCCCTTCGACGTGAGCATGAGCGTCAGCATCATCAACAGCTGGCTCCCAATGGGCATGTCGATGCCGCCGGCCTGCGCGGCGAAGATGCTCGCGACTGCCAAATAGAGCGTCGAGCCGTCCAAGTTGAACGAATAGCCCGTGGGAAGCACAAAGGCGATAATGCGCTTGGGCAGGCCGAACTTCTCCAATGCCTGCATGGCGCGCGGCAGAGCGGCCTCGCTCGAGGCCGTGGAGAATGCGATCAGCCACGGCTCCCGCACCTGGCTCCAGAAGGCGCGGAGCGGAATCCGCGCCAGCAGCGCGATGGGAAGCAGCACGCAGAGCACAAATACGATGAGGGCCCCGTACAGCGTACCGACGAGAATAAACAGGTTCTTGAGCACGCCCAGCCCACTCGCCCCGACGGTCGTCGCAATGGCCGCACCAATACCAAACGGCGCGAAGGCCATCACAATACCGACGAACTTGAACATCACCTCGGACAGCGATTCGCAGAAGTCGAGCATCACCTGCTTCGGCTTCCCCTGCACGCGGGAGAGGCCCACGGCGAACAGAATGGAGAAGAAGACGATCTGCAGCACTTCGTTGTGCGTGGCCGCCTCAAAGAAACTCTGCGGCACCATGTGCTCGATCACGCCCGCAAACGACACTTCAGTCTTCGCGAACTCCGCGCCCTTATCGGCTGTCGCCGCCGCGAGATTTACGCCAACACCTGGCTTAATGATGTTCACCGCCAACAGGCCTACCACGAGCGCCAGCGTCGTGACCACTTCAAAGTAGAGAATGGACCGGAATGCGAGGCGCCCGACTTTCTTCATGTCGTCGCCATGTCCCGCAATCCCGACCACGAGCGTGCTAAAGAGCAGTGGCACAATGAGCGACTTGATCATGCGGAGGAACACCGATGACGTCGCCTTCTCGACCATCGCGACGGTCGGATGGTCGGCAGCCGGAAGGAAGTAGCCGAGGGCGATGCCCAGGACCATCGAGATCGCGATCCACTGCGTGGCACTAATGCGCGGTTTAGTCATGACCGTTGCGGCGAGCCGCTGCGAAGCGTGGAGTTTCTGTATCCGTACGCGAAGTACAGCACGAGACCAATCACTAGCCACCATCCAAACCGCTCCCACGCCACCGGCGGCAAACCGCGCATAACAAAAACGCACGCGGCGGCACCGCCCAACGCCACCGGCCACACGAACTTCACGCGGAACGGGCGCGGGCGATCGGGATCCGTCTTCCGTAGCACCAGCACGCCGATGCAGACCAGCACAAAGGCGAACAGCGTTCCAATGTTGGTGAGATCGTACGTCTCGCCCGCATCACCGATCAGCGCCCACGTGGCCACGAACGCGCCGGTGATCATCGTGGTGATGTGCGGCGTGCGGAACTTGGGGTGAATCTTGGCGGCAAACCGCGGCAACAGGCCATCGCGCGCCATCGCCATGAAGATGCGCGGCTGACCGTACTGAAACACCAACAACACGGCGCTCATCGACACCACGGCACCGAGCGAAATAATCCACGAAAAGCGCTGCAAACCCGCGCGGTTGAACGCTTCCGACAACGGGTCGTTGGCAAGCAGCTGCTGATACGGCACCAACCCCGTCGCCACCGCACCCACGACGATGTAGATGATGGTACAGACGAGCAACCCCATCAGGATTCCGCGCGGCATGGTGCGCTGCGGATCCTTGGTCTCTTCCGCCGCGGTGGAAATGGCGTCAAACCCGATGTACGCAAAGAACACAATCGCCGCACCCTGATGGATGCCGCGGAATCCGTTGGGCGCAAACGGATGGTAGTTCGCGGTGTCGATGTGCTGCACGCCAACAATCACAAAGAGCGCCAATACCGCGAGCTTCACGCCAACCATCACGTTATTGACCCGCGTACTTTCGCGCACGCCAATCACCAACAACCACGTAATGAGTCCGACAATCACAAACGCGGGCACGTTCAGTAGCACCGGCGTGCCACCGATATGCGGTGCGCTCTGCACGAGGGCGCGGAGCGGCGAGTCGGGTGGCGCGAGGATCACCTCGCGGTAACCGTGCACCATCCACTCGGGGAGATTCACCCCAATCCCAGAAAGGAGTGAGACGAAATAGCCGCTCCAACTAATGGCGACCGCCACATTCCCGACCGCGTACTCGAGAATCAGATCCCAGCCAATGATCCACGCCACCAGCTCGCCGAGGGTCGCGTACGAGTAGGCATAGGCACTACCCGCCTGCGGAATCATGGCGGCGAGTTCGGCGTAGCAGAGCGCGGCCAGCGCACAGACGGCGCCCAACAACACGAACGAGACGACCAGCGCCGGACCGGCGCCATACCGCACGACGGTGGTACCATCGGCGGCGAGTTGCCCCGCCGCCGCCGTGCCAATCGATGAGAAAATGCCCGCCCCGATCACCGCGCCGATGGACAACATCACCAAATCGACGGTCCCCATCGTACGGCGCAACCCCGAATGCTCGGTGTCGGCCACCATCTCGGCGATGGGCTTGCGCTTGAAGAGAGATCGCATGCGGTGCAGAGCCGGTTGTGAGGGCTACTCCAACAGCAGGAGGCGGTGCCTGGTAGACAGTAGACCGTTCACGTAGAACTGCTGGCTACGTGAACGGTCTACGGTATACGGTCTACGGCCTACTCGCTGTTGCCGTTCAAATGAACAGCGGGGCGAGAACGAGGGTGATGGTCGAGAGCAGCTTGATGAGCACGTGCAGCGACGGCCCGGCGGTATCCTTGAACGGATCGCCAACCGTGTCGCCGACGACCGCCGCCTTGTGGGCGTCGGACTTCTTGCCGCCGTACACGCCGGTCTCGATGTACTTCTTGGCATTGTCCCACGCGCCGCCACCGTTGTTCAGGAAGCCGGCCATCAAAATGCCAACCACCGTCGCAATCATCAGGAAGCCGGCGACCGCTTCAGCGCCAAGATGCTCCGTCGGTCCGCCGAGGAACTTGAAGATCAAGCCCACGCCGATGGGGAACGCCAGCACGAGGAAGCCAGGCAACACCATCGCCTTGAGGGCGCCCACCGTCACGATGTCCACGCACGCGGCATAATCCGGCTCTTCGGTGCCCAGCATGATGCCCGGGCGTTCCTTGAACTGACGACGCACTTCCGTGATCACGCTCTGCGCGGCCTTGCTCACCGCCGTCATCGCGAGCGATGAGAACCAGAACACCAACATGCCGCCGATGAGCGCGCTCACAAACACCTGCGGCTTGCTCAGGTCAACATGCAGCGGCTGCCCCGTGTAGTTCTTGACTTCGTCGAGGTACGCCGAAAAGAGCAGGAAGGCGGCCAGTGCGGCCGAACCAATCGCGTAGCCCTTCGTCAACGCCTTCGTGGTGTTGCCCACCGAGTCGAGTCGGTCCGTCTTGTCACGAATCTCAGGCGGCTGCTTCGACATTTCGACGATGCCGCCGGCATTGTCGGTGATCGGGCCGAACACGTCCATCGCCAAGATGTAGCCGGCGGTGCCAAGCATGCCCATCGTGGCCACGGCGGTGCCGAACAGGCCACCGGCAGCCACGCCGTCGATCATGATGCCACTTGCGCGGCCCACCATGAAGCTCGACACGAGCGCAATCGCAATCGTGAACACCGGCAACACCGTGGACTCCATGCCCACCGACAAGCCCATGATGATGTTCGTCGCCGGACCGGTCTGCGAGGCCTCGGCAATCGAGAGCACCGGGCGATAGCGGTATTCCGTGTAGTACTGCGTGATGAACACAAAGGCGATCGACGTGGCCACGCCGATCATCGCGCAGATGAAGTAGTGCCACCACGCATCGGGTGCGTCGGGCGTCACGAGCAGCCACTTGCAGGCGAAGAAGATCGCCACACTCACCAGTGCCGCCGTGATGTAGTAGCCACGGTTCAGCGCAGCCATCGGATCCGCGTCTTCGGTGGTGCTCACCGACATCACGCCGATGATCGACGCCACGAGGCCGAGCGACCCAATGACGAGCGGGAACAGGATGCCCGCCACGCCGAACGACTTGAACAGCAGCACGCCAAGAATCATCGCGCCGATGTTTTCGGCAGCGGTGCTCTCGAACAGGTCGGCGCCGCGGCCGGCACAATCGCCGACGTTGTCGCCCACGAGATCGGCGATCACCGCCGGATTGCGCGGATCGTCTTCCGGAATGCCGGCTTCGACCTTGCCCACGAGGTCCGCGCCGACGTCAGCGGCCTTGGTGTAGATGCCGCCACCCAGCTGTGCGAACAGCGCAACGAACGACGCGCCGAAACCGTAGCCGACGATGAGGAACGGAATTTTGGTCGCCCACACCGAGACGTCCGTGCCAGCCGGCGCAAAGAACGTCAGGATGGCAAACAGTCCGCCCACGCCGAGCAGTGACATCGAGACGGTGAAGAGCCCCGACACCGCACCGCCGCGCAGCGCCGTCTGCAGCGCCGCGTTCAGCGACGTGGTCGCCGCAGCGGCCACACGAATGTTCGTGCGGATCGACACCCACATTCCCATGTAGCCCGCAATGCCGGAGCTCAGCGCGCCCAAGAGGAAGGAGAGGGTGATGAAGACCGCGAAGACTTTCGGGTCACTCACCGGATCGGATTCGACGTGCGAACGAAGCACGCCGTAGCCGATGGCGAGGACGGCGGCCACCAGCACCGCGAGCATCGCGATGGTCTTGTTCTGGCGCCGTAGATAGGCTTCGGCGCCCGTCTGGATGGCATCGGAGATCTTCCGCATCTCCGGCGTGCCGGTGCTACGCGCGAGCACCCAGCGCGCGAGCCCGACGGCGAACACGAGGGCGCCGACCGACACGCCCAGAATGATCATCAGCAAGGTTGACTGCGAAGGCATTACATGAGGCAGTAAGGGGATTCAACAATGCCGACGAGCGCACAATGCGCCCGCCCGCGGGACAGAACTACACGGCGGAGGGTTTCCGCCACAACAGGTACACGGGGACGCCGAGCAATACGATCGCGAGCCCCGCCAGCGACTGCAGGCGCGTCTTGTCGGCCATGAGCAACGTCACCGCCACGCCGGACGCCAGCAGGATGTAGAGCGCCGGCAGCACTGGATAGCCGATGGCCTTGTACGGTCGCGCTTCATTGGGACGCTTCACGCGCAGAATAAACAAGCCGATCGTGGTCAACGCATAGAAGAGCAGCGCCGCAAACACCACATAGTCCAGCAACTGGTTGTAGGTGCCCGTCAAGCACAGAATGCTGCACCAGACCGACTGCAACACGAGGGCGTAGGCCGGCACGCCATTCTTGCTGAGGTCACCTGCCTTGGCAAAAAAGAGCCCGTCCTTGGCCATCGCCCAATAGACGCGCGCGCCGCTCAGGATGAGCCCGTTGTTGCAGCCAAACGTGGAGATGAGAATCGCGACCGCCATCACCATGCCGCCGCCAACACCAAACATGCTTTCCATGACCGCCGTGGCCACGCGATCCTGCGACGCGTGGTCGATGCCGCGCGCCATGACCGTGGCACCATCGGCCACACCATGAATGGGCAGGACGCTCAAATACCCAACATTGGTGAGCACGTAGAGCAACATGACCATGCCCGTTCCCAACAGCATCGCGAGCGGGAGGTTGCGCTGCGGATTCTGCACCTCAGCGGCGGCGAACGTCGGGCTATGCCACGAATCGGCGGAGAACAGCGAGCCCGTGAGCGCCGAGCCGAACGTCACGACGAAGAGCGCGCTCCAGGCCGGCGTCCCAGCGAACCACTTGCCAGGGCCAAAGTTGGCGGCGATCGCTTCGCTGTTCCGGCCGATGGTGACGGCCAGAAGCACCAGCAACGCCAACGACGCCGTTTTGACAAACGTGAGCGTCGTCTGCACCATCTTCCCCTGCTTCACGCCGCGCAGATTAATCCACGTCAGCACCCAGATGGAAGCCAACGCCATCAGGCGCTGTGTGGAAAGACCGAGTTCAACCGTTGATCCGCCGACCGTGATGTTCGCCTGCGGGAACCAACTGAAGCGTTCCGGCGAGATGGCGGGGAGCAACACACCCAAGAACTTGCCGAACCCGACGGCGACGGCCGCGATGGTTCCCGTCTGAATCACGAGGAACAGCGTCCATCCGTACAAAAAGCCCATAAGCGGGCCCATGGATTCGCGGAGGAAGGTGTACATCCCGCCGGCGCGTGGATACATCGCCGCCAACTCGCCATACGCGAGCGCACCGAGCACCGTGATCACGGCGGTGAGTGCCCAGGCAATCAGCAGCCAGCCCGGCGATCCCAACGTTCGACTGATATCAGCCGAAACGATGAAGATGCCGGAGCCGACCATCGACCCCGCGACGAGCATCGTCGCGTCGGTCAGCGTCATGGCCTTGACGAACTCGCCGCTACCGCCTGCAGGCTTGGTCATTTTGTGCCCGAAAAGGTTCCGGAATAATCGTCGGAAGTTACTGCACGGGCGCGGGTTAGGCCAGACCGCCACAGCCCAATTCGACCCGCTGAGCCGGGGCCTCGGCATTCACAAATACTCCGCCGGAACAGGCCGCAGCGGATCCAGAAATCGTCAGCTACGCGGGAGCGTCCGCGGTGACGTAGTAAATGTCTTTCACCGGCGTTCCGTCTGGCTTCACGGCGGCGCGAAAGCGCATGTCCTCGAGCATCGCCTTGACCTTCTTGTTGTAATCGGAATCCTTGCTGGGATTCCAGTCGAGGAGACGCGCGTTTCCTTTTTCGTCGATTTCGAACTTGGCCACCAGATGGTACGGACGCACCTTGGACGGCACTGGGAGCGGGAGCAACGGAAGCTGGACCAGCTGCGGTGGGAACACGCGCCCGTCGCCCCCGCCCGTGCCAGGGCCGTTGGCTGACCCGCGCCCGGTTCCAACCCCCGAGCCGACGCCACCTCCGGTTCCGGGGCCAGTTCCGGCGGTGCCGTCGTGGCCAGTTCCGCCCCCGGTGCCGGCAACCAGCGACGCGTCCTTGGTCGCCTCGGGTTGTGGCTGCGCCTTCGGGGGCTCTGGCTTCGGCTTTTCGGGCTCCGGTGGTTTGATCACTGGGGGCGGAACCACTGGCACCGGCACAGCGGTTGGCTGCGGCGGAGGCGGCGCGACCTGCATGTAACGGACGCGTTCCTGCACCACGCCACCGGTGCCGCCATTGCCGCCACCACCGCCACCGCGTGGCCCCGCCCCGCCAGCCCCATGTTCCTCAGGGACGAGCAGTTCGTGCACCCAGAAGGGGCCGATGAGCAGGAAGATGATCATCAGGTGAAAAAACAGCGACGCCACGGCGCTGCCGGCGCGATTTTCGCGCGGCAGCGGAATGCCGACGGGCGGCCGGTACGGCCGGTAGGGCCGTCGAGCGGGAGTAGAGGTTTCGGTCATGAGGGTCAGATAATGATACGGCGGGCGAACCCAAAAAGGTTCGCCCGCCGCGTCAAAAAATACGGATGCTGCGCTATTTCTTCTTGCCAGCGTCCTTTGCCGCGTCCTTGGGAGCCGCACCAATAACCTTCACGCCGCCGCCACGCGCGGCATCCATCGCGAAGATCACGTCTTGGAACGTCACCTCGGGATCGCCCTTGATGAAAATGATCTTCTCAGGGCGCGGATCGTAAATGTCCTTCAACCGTGACTGCAGCTTGTCAGCCGCCACCTTTTCACGATTGACGGCATACTCGGCGCCGGTGGCGCCGGGCAACACTTCGAGGACGATCTGATTCGACACCGAGTTGGCCGGCGCCACAGCGGGCGTCGGGTCCGGCAGCTGCACGTCGATCGCCTTCCGGCTCATCGGGATGATCATCATGAAAATGATGAGCAGTACGAGGAGCACGTCGATCATTGGAGTGACGTTGGGCTCGTTGGTCAGCCCCGCGTCGCCGCCTGCGGACATAGACATTAGGGGGTCTCCTTCTTCTTCATGATTTCAGAGAGGTTATCCCCTGGCACGACCGAAGAGGTGCCTGGCTTCTGATCCGTGATGAAGCCCGTCACACGCACACCATTGCGCGAGATGAGATCGAGGGCATCGATGACCTTTTCGTACTTGAGGTCCTTATGGGCCTTCACGTACATGATCTTGTCGATGGTGCGTACGTCATAGATCGCCTTGACGGCGGTCGCGACGTCCTCGGTCTTGATCGGCTTCTTGTTCAGGTAGTAGTGACCCTCCGCATCGAGGCCGAGGATTTGGTCGTTATCCTCTTCCGGATGCGGTTTCAAATTCGCGCCTTGCGGCGGAATCGCGGCGAAGCCCGCGTTGATCTGCGGGATTACGATCATGAAGATGATCAGCAACACGAGCATCACGTCGATCATCGGCGTCACGTTCGGTTCGGCCTTGATTCCGCCCCCACCCATCGACATCGCCATCGGATATTCTCCGTGGAGGAATTGGGGCTAGATCAGACCGCGGACTTGCCGGCGTTCTGCGCGGCGGTATTGAACTCACGGGTAAAGCGGCTACGGCCGAACTCGCCCGAGACGCCCTTGATGAGGTAGTCGATCATTTCCTTCGACGAATACGTCATTTCGGCCGTGATGTTATCGATCTTGGTCTGGAAGTAGTTGTACGCCCACACCGCCGGAATGGCCACGAGCAGACCGAACGCGGTCGTGATAAGGGCTTCGGCCACACCGCCGGCGATCGAGGCGATACCACCACCGCCGCCCGCGGCCATGCCCGTGAAGGCATTCACGATACCCATCGTCGTTCCGAGCAGACCGACGAACGGCGCCGTGGCGCCAACCGTCGCGAGCACGCCCAGGCCGCGCTTGATGAGCACGAGCGTCATCAGCATTTCACGTTCAATGGCGCGTTCGGCCGAGTTGATGTCGGCGACCGTCACCGAGCCGTCCTGAATGAGCGGCTTGATTTCGGAGAGCGCGTTGCCCAGCACGCGAGCGACGTGCGACTTCTTGTAGCCGACGGCGAGGTTGATCGCCTCGGTGAGGTTGTCTTCTTCGAGGAACTGCGAGAACTCGGGCGCGAACTTCCGCGTCTCGGTCTGCGCGCTCTTCAGGTACCACCACTTCTGGAGCATGATGGACAGCGAGTAGATCGACATGATCGCCAGGACGTACACGATGCCCTTGGCGAAGCCGCCCATCTGATTGTAGAGCTCGATCAGGGAGAGATTCATTTGAGCCTCAGAAAACGTTGGAACGACGGAAGATTACTTGGAAATCGCGAAGACGAACGGCTGCTGCACGAGCTGCTTCACCTTGCGCCCGCCCACTTCGGCCGGCAGGAACTTCATGTTCGGTAGTGCGTTGCGCACTGCCGATGCGAACAACTCATGCGACGTCTTGAGCACCTTATAGGTGTTCACTTCGGCACGTCCCAACGTGTCCACGACAAACTGCGCCAACACTTCGCCTTCGACACCGGCCGATTTCAGGATGTCGGGGTAGCGCGGCTGCGCTGATCCCGGCGCCTGCATGACCGGCTTTTCCACCTGGAACTCAAACAACGGTTGATCGTTGTTGATCGCCTGCGCGACGCCACCGGCCACACCCTTTTCGCGGCCACCGGCCACACCCTTGCCGGTGAAGTCCGCTTCGTTCGTCATCTTCTTGGTGAGATCGATTTCCGGCAGCACGTCAGGAATGTTCACCGGCGCGGTCAGCACCTGGAACCCCTTCGGCGGCGGCGGCGCTGCCGTCACATCGGGTGGCGGCGGCTTGGGCTCGTCCTTTGGCGGAGGCGGCTCGTCCTTCTTCACTTCCATGAAATCAATCTTCTGCTCAAGCTTTTCCTTGATTTTGCCGGCGTTCAGTGTTGCGTACGCCCCGAAGATGATCATCACGGTGTGCAGAATCACACTGGCGATAGTACCGCCGGTGCTCTTCTGTTTTTGCGGCTTTGACTCCAGCAGGTTGTTGAGCAAGATGCGACCCCTGACTAGTCGAGTGAACCGATCATACAGTGCCCACGGTGGGAGAAGCTACCATAAGGGCCAGCCGGACGGAAATAGGCCAACATTAAGAATTCCTTAAGTGGGCGTTAGCATTCCCCGGCCTTCGCGCAGTAACCCTTATTCCAAAACGGCCCTTCTCACGGCTTGTCCACGAGTTGTCCTACGCGCGGACCCCCTCATAACGCTGAACTCGCCCTCCAGCTCGATGTTCGTTGCCCTCCTGACGAGGTGCTTGACGAGGTGCTTGACGAGGTGCTACTAGACGATACACAACGCAGATGAGAACTCCACACCGGAGTGCGTGAGGTTCTCCTGTCATGCGGATTACGCTTTGATTGCGCCGCGCCGGATTCAGCGACGACGGTCGGCGTGCCTACGCCTCAGGACTCGGGGCGACCGGAATGCTCACGGTAAAGGTGCTCCCGCGCCCCATTCGCGACGCCACGGTGATCGAACCGCCGTGCGCCTGCGCGATGTACTGACTAATCGCCAATCCGAGCCCGACCCCGCCGCGCTCTGTCCGAGAGCGCGCGCGGTCCACGCGCCAAAACCGGTCAAAAATGAAGGGCAGATCGGCGCCGGCAATGCCAATACCGGTGTCGCGAACACTAAACGCTGCCATCCCCTCTCGAACCTCAAGCACGAGTTCCACCTGCCCACCCTTCGGCGTGTACTTGATGGCGTTGGTGATGAGATTCAGAAAAAGCTGCCGCAAGCGCACGCGGTCGCCGAGCACGGTCACGGGCACGAAGTTGGTGGTCAGCACCTCGTGACCCCCGGTCTCGCCGAGGATATGCGCAGTTTCGCCGACGTCGCGCGCGAGCGCATCGAGTTCCACCGGTTCGCGGTGAAGATCAAAACGCCCTTCGTCCGCTCGTGCCAACGTGAGCAAGGATTCCACGAGGTCGGCCATACGCGTGGTTTCCTGTAGCGCTTCCTCGAGCGCCACGAGTTGCTCGGTGCCCCTGGCCGGCGCGGTCATGGCGCGTTCGATGTCGGCACGCAGCACGGTGAGCGGCGTCTTCAACTCGTGGCTGGCGTCCGCCGTAAAGCGGCGCAATGCCGCGAACGACACTTCGAGGCGCGCAATCATGGCGTTAAGCGTGGTGCCGAGGCGGCCGATTTCATCGCCGTCGTGCTCCACGGGGATTCGCCGGTGCAACGAGCGCCCGTCGCTGATGGCTTCCACGTCGTCCACCATGCGATCAATGTGCTGCAAGCGGCCGGTGATCATCCACGCAATGACCAGCGACAAGAGGAGGATCACCGCGCCACTCATCGTCATCGAACGCACCACCTCGCGCGTCGCGTCCTCCACCGGCTTCAACGACATGCCCACGATCACCGAGCGTCGCGCCTGCCCCTGACGCGGAACATCCATGCGCTCGGCGAGCAGCACCACGTCGCTGTCGAGCGGCACGATGGGCTTGAGCCGGGGCGAGATGAGCGGAGCGTTCCGGAAGAGTTGGTCCTCGCGCTCGCGGTCACGGAGTCGCATGACGCGCTGAGAGGCGAACACCACGTGATCGGAATCGGTGACGATGACATACGCCGGCAGCGTTTCGAGCAGCACTTTGACGCGGGGGCTGAGCGAACCCACGGCAATCTGCTGGCTGCCGGATCGCGTCATGTTATACAGAAAGACCGGTGAGTCGCCGATCCCCGAGCCCGACAGGACTTCAATGGCGATCGACGCGTACACGTGCGCGCGCTCGCGCAGGTCTTCCTCCACCACACTCTTGCGCTGCGACCGCACGATCAACGTCATCGCGCCTAGGGTGCCGACGAGCGCGAGGGTGAAGGCAATACTAATGCGCGTGCGAATCGATCTCACGGGAGACGCCTTACGCCTTGATCACGTAGCCGACGCCGCGCACCGTGGCGATCAACTTCTTGCCGTGCCCTACGTCGATCTTTTTTCGCAGATGGTTGATGACGACGTCCACCACGTTGGTCCCGGGGTCGAAGTGATACCCCCACGCGTACTCCGTGATCAGCGTCCGACTCATCACGCGACCCGCGTGGCGCACCAAGTATTCCAGGACGAGGTATTCCTTGGGGGTCAATTCCACCAACGTGGTGCCGCGCCGCACTTCGCGTGCGTCGAGATCCAGTTGCAAATCGGCGACCTTCAGCACGGGGGCCACGATCGCGCGCGGGCGTCGAGCCAACGCTTCGACGCGGGCGAGCAGTTCCTCAAAGGCAAACGGCTTGGTGACGTAGTCATCGGCGCCGGCGCGGAGCGTCTCGACCTTGGCGTCAATGGCGTCCTGCGCGGTGAGCACGAGCACGGGGCGCTCAAAGCCACGCGCGCGGAGATTGCGTAACACGTCGATTCCCGAGCGCCCTGGCAGTCGCATATCGAGCACCACGAGGTCGTACGGCTGCGACTGCGCCAGCGCTTCGCCTTCCTCGCCATTGGCAACGAGATCCACGCTCCAGCGCTGTTCTTCGAGCCCACGTTTGACGAACTGCCCAACCGTGGGGTCGTCCTCAATCACGAGTACTTTCACGCGGACGTTCCGGAATGGGGGCGTTCAAACCCGTATTCGCGAATCTTGCGATAGAGCGTCTTCACCGACAGACCGAGCAGCTGCGCGGCCCGCCCCTGATGCCAGCCCGCGCGTTGCAGCACGGCTAAGATGTGTCGGCGCTCGACTTCCGCGAGGGCGAGTGGGGCGTCATCCGCCGTCGTCGCCTGCAGCACGTCCGGCGGGAGCGGCAGATCGTGCGCATGAATGATACCGCCGCCGGCGAGCAATACGGCGCGCTCAAGCACATTGCGTAACTCGCTGAGATTGCCGGGCCAGCTGTACCGTTGCAGCGTACTGATCGCCTCGTCAGCAATCGTGGGGCCGCGCGCGCCGCCCAGTTCCGACACAAACTCGCGCGCGAGGAGCGGCACATCGACGAGGCGATCACGGAGCGGCGGCAGCCGTAACGTCACGTGGGCGAGCGCCGCGACGAGATCGGTGCGAAGCGACCCACCGACAATCGCGTGAGCAAGCTCCATGCGTGACGTTGCCACCACGCGCGCTTCCATCTCAATGCGGACGCGCGATCCCACCCGCCGAAAGGTGCGCTGCACGAGCGCTTCGGTGAGCAGCGGCTGCGCCGCCAACTCGAGTTGCCCGATATCCTCGAGAATCAACGTGCCGCCCGCCGCGAGCTCCACACATCCCGACGTCGGCGGCGCCGAGAGTTCCGCAGCGCCGCGCTCGACGCCGAACAGCTCCACCTCGGCACGCCCGAACGGCATGGCCGAACAGGACGCCTCCAGCACGGGACCGTCGGGCCGCGACGAATGCGCGTGCAGCAGGCGGGCGAGTGCCGTCTTGCCGGTGCCCGTTTCGCCGATAATCAACACTGGCTGATCACCCGCGGCCGCACGACGCGCCGCGGCGAGCACCGCTTGGAGCGGCGCGAACACCGTGGTCATTTCATGCGGACGGTCGAGGTGTGACAGCCGCGTGACGAGTCGCCGCTGATTGCCCGCGAGCTGCCGTTTCTCAAACGCCCGTCGCACCAGCACGTCGAGTTCTGCCATGCGATATGGCTTCGACACGTAATCGTATGCCCCCAATCGCATCGCCGCGATTGCGGTATCGATGGTGCCGTTGCCGGTGGTGATGATGCACTCCGGTGGCGTCGGATCCTCGCGTACGAGCCGTAGCACGTCGAGCCCGTCCAGCTCGGGCATGACGATGTCGAGGAGTGCCACGTCGAACGGCTGGCTTCGCAATGCGCGCAGGGCCTCGCGACCGTCGGCCGACACCGTCACCTTATGGCCGCGCCCTACGAGATAGTCCTGCAAGACATCCCGGAGCGGCGTCTCATCCTCGGCAATCAGGATCTTGATCGGTGTCTCCGCGTGCGTCATCAGGCAACCGTCGGCAAGATCAGACGGAAGGTGGTCCCCTGCCCTAAGACGCTATCGACTTCGATGCGCCCGCCATGTTCGTGCATGATGCCATAGCAAATGGACAGGCCGAGCCCGGTGCCACGCCCCGGCGCCTTGGTGGTATAGAATGGTTCGAAAATTTTTGAGAGCTCGGACCTCGCAATCCCGTGACCCTGGTCCACCACCTCGGCGATGGCGCCCTCTTCGACACTCGCGCCACGACGCGTGCGGATGGTGACGACACCGCGATCGCCCATCGCATCCATCGCATTCAGCAGTAGCGCCATGAACACCTGCACGAGCTGCTCCGCATTGGCCTGCGGGATACGCGAAATCGTGCGGTCGAGTTCGGTGTTCACGGTGAGCCGCTTGAACCGCACGTGGTGCTTGAGCAACAACAGCGTGCGATCGATGGCCTCGTTGAGGTCGACCCGTTCCTTGTACGCCTGCTTGGGCCGGCTAAAGTCGAGCAGGCCGTCCACGATCTGCTTACAGCGCGACACTTCGTTGTCGATGATCTGGAGATACTCGGCGGCGTCTGCAGGAATCGCGCTCCCCGCTTTTTTGACATCGTCGAGCTTGAACCCCAAACTTTCGGCACAGGCGGCGATCGTGGCGAGCGGATTATTGATTTCGTGCATCACGCCGGCGGCCAGCTGACCAATGGCGGCGAGTTTTTCGGCCTGTGCAAATCGCAGCTGTGCTTCTTTCCAATCGGTGACGTCTTCGCCGGTCGTGATGACATGCGTCACCGTCGAGCTGCCGAGGCGCATCGGAATTTTGGTGATGCGATACGTGCGAAGCTCGCCCGTGGCGAGCGACTCCATCTGGTATTCCTGAATTCGGCCGGTAGTAAACACGTCGTCGAACTCGCGACGCAACATCTCGGACGGCTGGCGATGGAGAATTTCAAAGATGGTGCGGCCGATGGCCTCCTCGCGGCTCACACCCTGCATCCCCGTTTCGCGTTTGCGATTCCACGCTTGGATTCGGTATTCGCGGTCGATCACGTACAAGCCCACCGGCAGCGCGTCGATGATCTTTTCGGTAAAGCGCCGTTCGCGTTCGATTTCGGCGGTGCGCGCCTCGACCTCAACCTCGAGCATCCGGCTGCGTTCCGCATGGGCCAGCGCAGGCCACAGCAGATTGGCCAGCGCCGTCATGAGTACGACCTCGTCCGTGGTCAGCGGGCGTGGTGTTCGCACGGCGAGCAAACCCGCCGTTACGGCGTCGTCGGCGCCCGCATGACCGGTCTCGCCAATGGAGAGCGCACGCACCAACACATCGCCGGACGCCGGTTGCAGCGCAGCAATGACGGTGTCGACGTCGAGCGAGCTTTCCCCGACGCCCCACGCGCGCACCAGCGCGTCACCCGCGCGGAGCCACACGGTTGCCTCAGTCGCCGACAATGCGTTGCTGAGGATCGTCAGGCAACGCACCACGTTGGCTTCGAGTGACCGACTCGAGGCCAGCTCGGAGATCATCTCAACCAGCGCTGGCAATGCGCCGGCGGGAGCTCCGCCCGGATGCGACGATGAGGTGGCCGATGGACTCACAGGGCGCTGGCTCGCACGGAAAGGGAGGCGCGGCGAACAGCCGCCTTACCTGTAAAGAAGCTAGGCCTGAACGTCGGATCGGACAAGATGACCGATGCCGCCATAATACGAGAAAACGGGCGATTCTGAGGAATCGCCCGTTTTCGAACAGCCTTATAGAAGTTTCCGGTCCCGCGCCTCGTCCTCGGACGCGGAACGGATGGTTAGGGCGTGTGTTTCTTGAAATCCGCGCTCATACGGAAACTGCGATCGCCGAGCAGGAACTCCGCGAAATACTCCGCCTGCAACTGAAATGCGTATGGCGCCATCGGACCGTACGCATGCGGCTGGCCAGGATAGAGCATAAAGTCGAACCGCTTGCCACTCAGAATGAGCGCATTGATCAGGCGGATCGTGTTGCTGGGGCTCACGTTGTTGTCTTCATCGCCCGTCTCGAGGAGCAGCTTGCCCTTGAGATTGTTCGCAATGTCGATGTTCGTGGGCACGTAGATCCAGAACACGCTGTCTGGTGCTGCAACGGGTGCGCCGGCTGCACGCGTCGCCGTGGTGTCCGCGACGGTCGCTCCACGCCCTGCGGCTCCGCCGGTGCCCCCGGTGCCCCCGGTGCCACCACTTCTCCCGCCGGTCACCACACCGCGACCTCCTGTCCCCACGCCTCCTCGGCCACCCGTGCCGACGCCACCACGACCAGCCCCAGCTCCGCGCCCCCCAAGTTCCGTGGTGACGATGGCGGCGCCTGCCGCGAAGTCGGCGGAACGTCCCTTGGAGCGTGCTTCTGCGGTGAGACGCGCCGTGTCCGATGCCGCGACCCACTTCAGGCCGTGGTACTGCTCGGACCAGTTGTTGTTGTAGATGTTGTTGTCGTGGTTGCCCGATTCGCTGACGCCCACCTTGAAGAACTCGTTGTACGGCGGCAGCAGCAATGCGGCTGCCGTCAGGAAGCCGCCGCCCGAGTGGCCAAAGATGCCCACGCGATCGAGGTCGATCCATTTATGGCGCGAGGCGAGCTGTTCGATGCCGGTTTTCTTATCGGCGAGCGCGTAATCGCGCATGTCGAAGTAGCTAAAGTCCTGATACATGCTCGAGCGCGCGGGCGTGCCGCCGCGGTTCCCGATTTGGATGACGATGAAGCCCAACTGCGCCAACTGTTGGGGCGCTGCCGTGGCATTGAAGGTTCCGTTGACCGATTCGGTCTGCGGCCCCGGATACACATTGGCAATCACCGGGTACTTCTTAGTGGAGTCGAAGTCGAATGGCTTCCACAGATTGCCAAAGATTCTCGTCACGCCATCGGCGGCGAGCGTTTCGAACGTCTCGGGAAACTTCCACCCCGCTTCCCGCAGGCGCGAGAGATCAGCGGTTTCGAGATCAAGCACCACCTTACCCGTGGTTCCATCGCGCAGTTGCACACGCGGCACGGTGTCCACGCGGGACGACTGATCCACGATCCAACGGAAATTCTCTGAACGGGTGGATGCGTGCGAGGCGTTGCCTGGGTCGAGCAGCGTCGTGGCGCCGTCCGCGAGATTCACGCGATACAAATGCGTATTGTAGAGATTCTCACCCGGCTCGCGGCCCTGCCCCCGGATGTACGCAACGCCCTTCAGACTATCGATGCCAATAATGGCATCGGCGCGCCACTCGCCCGACGTCAACTGCCGTTTGAGCGTGCCATCGTAGCTATACAGATAGTAGTGCCCCCAGCCGTCGCGCTCGGAGAACCAGAGGAAGTCGCCGCCCGACTTCACGTAGATCGGCGATTGCAGTTCCAGCGATCCAACGTCGCCCTTGGAGTCGGTCAACAACACTTTCGTCTTGCCGGTCGCGACGTCGAGTTCCACGAACTCCACATTGCGTTGCAAGCGATCGCGACGTACCACCCGGATGGTCGAACTGGTCTTCCCCATCCAGTAGTTCGTGACCGCCTGCGCGCCGCCTGCGCCGCCACCGCCGCCACCACGCCCTCCCTGCTGTGTCACGCCCACCTGGCCGGAGGCAACGATGCGCTGATCGCGCCACCGATCCAGCGGCGCTCTTTTCACTTCTTTCTCCCCGCGCAGGTACGTCCACAGCTCCGGCTTGGGGATGCTGTCTTCGCCCGGCATCGGGTACGTGTACTGCATGAGCGTGGGGCGCGGCGCCGTGAGCGAGCGCACGAGGAACATGTTTTTGACGCCGCGGTTATCGGTGCGGGTGATGTGAAACGCCTTTGAGTCGAGCGACCAAGTGAGGGTCGGCCGAGACGGGCGCGCGGCCGCGGCCGCCGCATCTAGTGTTTCTTCAACCACCTGCTGCGTCGTGTCCTGTTGCCCACCACGGCCGCCTCCGCCCGCGTAGCTGAACTTCTCCATACCATCGTGCGTGATCTGGACGGTATCGCCCTTCGCTTTCTCCCACAGATACAGATTGTGGTTGCGCGCAAAGACGAACGCCGAACTGTCGGGCGCCCAGTTACGAATATCGGGAACCGCGCCTCGACCACCGGCAGCTGTTGCCCCGCGCCCACCGCCTCCGCCGGCGCGGCCATTCGCCGCCAACGCGGCGTCCACTTCTTCATCCTTCGTCATCAGCGAATCCTGGGCACCGCGATACAGCCCCATGCTGGTGAGCGTTTCGGTGGCGATGTTCCAGTTGAAGCGTTGACTGTCAACCGCGAAGCGGAAATGCTTGTGATCCTTCGTGATATTCACGACGGTGAACAGCTCGTTGAGGGCGAAGGCGTCGATGGCCTTTTTGCGCAGCACGGTGAGCTGGGTGGCCAGCTTGGCTTGATCAAAGAGCGGCTTCTTGACGTGCGTAGTGGCGTTCACGAGGTACCAATGCTCGCCCGTGTGATCGCGCCAGCTATAAAAGAGCGAATCGGTCTGACCGATCCACCGTGGGGAAATCGTGGTGCTATACGAGAGCAACCGCGCATTCGGAGTACTAAACTTTTCAAAGAGCGCCCAGTTGGCCTGGGGGCCGTTTGGATTCGGCGGGAGCACCTGCGCGTGGGCGACGGACGCCGTGGCCGCGCACGCCACGAGCGCCATCCCCGCCGAGAGCTGAAGAATGCGACGTACGGACGGCGCGAAGCAGCGTGGCGATCTCATGCGAGGAATCCCTGCGATTAGGTGCTGACCGGACACTGTCTCGCGACAAATGCCATGCCCCAGATGGTCGGCGTGGAGAAAGGGGCGACGGTGTGTCTCGATCTACCGATACTCGTACGTAGAGCCGACCTATGGCGCTGGCCTGCGGTACATCCCAACCAACGTGCCCTTGGCGCGGATATGTGTTTTCATCGCATCCCACACCGCCTCGCGGGTGGGCACTGTCTGCTGGCCCGCCGCCTGCACATTGACGTTGATGTCGAGCGCGTACAACTCGAAGAGATAGTGATGTGCCGGACCCGTGGACGGCGCCGCCGGTCCACGGTAGTTCGGACCCGTCACACTGAGCTGCCGCGTCGCGCCTCCGCCGCGCCCCCCACTGACACTCGGCGCCACACCGGGGAGTGCCAGTGTGGTGCCCTGCGGCAGTCCCTCTGCCAACGCGGTCACGGAACCCGGAATCCCCCACACCATCCAGTGCAGCGTGTCGGTGGTGCCATCACCGGCCGGCGCATCAAGGTCGTGGACAAGAAGCACGTAGCTGACCACGGTATCAGGCTGGCCGCTCCACGCGAGCGGCGGCGACACATCGCGACCAGCCTGCGCGTGCTTCTCGGGAATCATCCCGCCGTCGTGGAACGCTGACGACGTCAGCGTCATGATACGAATGGCACCACGCCCGCCACCCCCGCCACCCCCGCCACCGCCGCCACCGCGAGCGGCCGTGGCCTGCGCCTGGACTGCCGTGGTGGCGCTTATCAAGCAGAAAACCAGGAGCGCCAAGCGATGGCTGCGTGCAACTCCCCCGAAAGTCCGTAGCATGGATGCCGTCCTCATTTGAATGACGCCGGCTGGAGGTTCCGCCACGCATCGTAGCGCATCCGAAGCGTCTTCACGGGATTTAGATTCTCGTTCGGCTTAATCACGTTCGGCCCACCCTGCTCGGGTTGCGTGACCGTGAGGTACATCGTGTAGTTGCCGTTATTGTGCGCCCACGTGGAGTCGGACATCCGGAGCGCGCCTTCCCCGGCTTTGTCGGTCTTTTCGGCCATCAGGATATACGCGACATACGCGGTACGCCCTTCACAGGGGATCGCCGGCATCGAGCCGTCTGGCAACGCGGGGCACGTGCATCGGCTATCGCCTCCGAACTTGTCCGCCGTCTCCAGCGCAGCCATCACACGGTCGGTGATCGCGCCCTTCGTATTCACAAAAGCCCGCACGGCGTTGGGGACCACCTCACCCGGGCGCAGAATATTGCCTTGGATTGAGTAGTAGATCTGCGTGCCCGGCACTTGGCCGTGCATGTCCTGCGACACATACCCGTTGGTGAGGCCCGAATGGCCGGCCATGCGTCCTTTGAGATCGACGATGCCGAACTGCCGAGACTGATAGGCCGGATCGGCGCTGAGCATTTCGATGATGCGTTTGGGGTCTGTCCCCTTTTTCAGTTCCTCGAAGACGAGCATCTGATTGGCATGGGTGCCATCGACACCCGCTTGGCAGGCGGAAACGCCGAACCCAGGCACCACCACGGCCTGGACACCCATAAGAAAGCGATCGTTGCTGTTGACGCAGGTCGCCGACGCAATCACGATACGGCCGGTAGCCATATCCACGGCAATCACCGACCACGTGGCGTGTGCGCGATTCGGAAGTGCGGCAACGAGCGCGATGGCAACCGCGATGCACCGCACGACTCGCGCGAAGAGAGATATTTTCATGCTCAAAACGTGCGGCGGTTGGGGGCGCCGTCGCAAGGACACGATGCCGGATCAGCCACGTTACCTCCGAGGGTGGGGTACAGGAAAAGCGGGCGATTCCGCGAAGAATCGCCCGCCTCGCTACTTCACCGTTCGTTGGTTAGCCGCGCAGCTTCTCGATTTCGGCGAGAATCTCGGCATTCGACCGCCGGTCGCCGATCGCGGCCTCCACGAAGCTCCACTGCACAATACCGGCCTTGTCGATTAGGAAATACGCGCGGTTGGCAAAGAACTTCTGTTCGTCCAATAAGCCGTACGCCCGCGAGACGTCGCGTTTGAAGTCGCTAGCAAGCTCCACACCCATCTGGTGTTGGGCTTTGAACGCCTTGAGACTCGGCACCGCGTCCACACTGATCGGAATGACCGCCACGTCCTGCGACGTGAAGCTCGCGTAGTCATCGGTAAAGCTGCACAGCTCCGCGGTGCACACGGAGGTAAATGCGAGTGGGAAGAACGCGAGTAATACGTTCCGATTGCCCTTGAAGCTGGCGAGCGACACGGGGCCGCCCGTCGAGGCGAGGGTAAAATCTGGAGCCGGTTGACCAACGGCGGGCGTGAGACCACTCAAGGCGCTAGGCCTTGGGAAGTTTGACGTCGGATTTCTTTGGGACGGCCTTGAACGCCGCCGTGTCGGGCACATTGTCCGTCGTGATGGTGTTGTGCGCACGAATATCGGCGAGCGCGCTGTCGGCGAGTGGGACGTTGTTCGTCGCGCGCGCCACCATGTAGATGCCGTAGGCCGGCGACGCGTGCCCCGGCGAACCCGCCGCTGCTTTGCGGTACTGCGCCAACGCATCCGCGAACGCCTTCTTGCGGAAGAGGGCATTCCCGCTGTCGAGTGCCGCCTTGGAGGCCGCGGTCAGTTCCGGTGCCACACCGGCAGGTGCGACCATGCCCTTGTGGACGCTGTCCGCCGGCATCTTAGCGTTGGCGCCAAGCGGAATCTTGCTGGCATCATCCTTTTTCCCGCAGGCCAGCACTCCGACCGCAGCGACAACCAGCAACCCGCGAAGCGACGGGCGATACATCGTCAGCATAAACCTCTCCTCTTCCGCTCGCCTATTTACCGGCGAGCGGATCTTTGAAGTGACACCGCAGGCACTCTTGCCGATTGCGGTTGGCGTAACGCCTCGCATCGAAGTTCGGTCCATGCGGACTCACGCGCCAGCCCAGATCCGAGTGACACTGCAAACAATAACGCTGTTGGTGACACGACGCGCAGGTGTTCAGTTCCTGCCGGGCCGCGCGGCCGTGCTCGAGCAACCATTGCGGCTGGGCGTTGTGATAGCCGATGCTCCGGCCATTCCCCTGCGAGGCCAACCCCGCCTGCTGGTGACAGGCGCGGCAGAAGGCCGTCGTGTTATGACAGGTACTGCACTCGGTGTCGCGGCCATAGGCCTCGGCCGCGTGCCCCGTAACGAAGTTCGCGACGTGGTACCGGCGCGGACCGACCTTCTCGCCCACATGGCAATCTTTGCAGAACGACTGCGCATGACAGCCCTGGCAGCTGAGCGCTTCGGCCGCGGCTGCGGGACCGTGGCCTCGGGCAAAGCCAGCGGGGTGCACGCGCACGCGCCGAACAGTGGTGTCGTTGGCATGCGGCTTGGGAATCCACTCGCCCGGTCGCGCGAGTCCAACGGGAATGGCGTTGCGGGCCAGCAGCGTGGCCACGTGGCGCAACTGCACACCACGTCCCTTGGCTTCGGCTGCATCGGGAAGGAGCGCGATCACTTTCGCCGCGCCGTCGCCGACATGGCAGGTGGCGCAACTCGGGCGCGCATGACAAACCGCGCAGCGCGTCGTGTTGGTGCGCGCCGCGTCGCCATGCAACAAACTAAACCCGATGTCCTTATGGTCACTCGGCACGGGATACACGGCCGGCTTGGTTGCGGCGAGGCGCGCCACACGCGCATCCGTTGCTAACGACGCGATGGTGGGAGAACGGCCCGAATTGACGTGACAGCGCGCGCAACTCTCGCGTGCATGGCAGGTGGCACAGGCCGCGGTGCTCGCGGCTGCCGCTGCCCCGTGCGATTGCGCAAAGTCCGCGCGCGCGTGTGACGACGGCTTGGGGAGCGCCGCAATCTTGGCATCGGTGAGCGCGCTGGCCGAGACCAACGTGCGGTGACAGGTCGCGCACTTATTGTCGTCCGCGTAGTGCTCGGACGCCTGATGCGTGTGGCAACTTGCGCAACGCGACTGCGCCACGCGCCCCACATTCATCCACGGCGAGCGATCACCGTTCGTTCCATGACACGACGCGCAACTGGCGTCGGCGCTCCGCTCCGTGTGCTTGGGATGCGAGAAGGTCAGCAATCCAGCACCACGCGCGGCAGGCGCGGACCACACCACGACCTTTTGCTTTTTGCCGTCGTGGCACGACTGACACTGCGCGGCTTGCGGAAAGACGCGCGATGCATCGCCAGCCGTAATCCCCACGTGACAGCCGGAGCACACGGGAAAGAGCTTGGCGTGCTTGGCGTGCGGAAATGGCTCCGCCCCCTGCGCCGACAGCAGTCCGGGCACAAACGCCAACAGGACGATCAGCATGAGACGTTTCATTGGGCCTTCCCCATCTGGCCGGGGTCGCGGCCTAGCGTCCACTCAAGCCGGAGCGAGGCGCGCCGCTGGGTCCAATCGGGACCTGGCGCACCCTTTGAGAACAGCTGTCGATAAAAGCCAACATCGGCCATCAGGCGAACGTCGCTGGTAATGGGCGTGGCGGCGTCAAGCGCGAGCCCCATCACGCGTCCAGTACCGATCTTGAACTCATAGATGTTCTGCAGCGCAGAACCCGTGATGCCAATGGAGCGTTCGGTGCTTGGATTCCAGCGCACGGATACGCGCGCATCGTTCCGCGAGGCGCCGTCGCCAATATCCACGTCATAGCTCGCGTGCCCAGAAAACTCGCTAGACCCGGTCAACAGCGCGGACGCACCGGCTCGCCATCCATTGCTGCGGAGCGTAAAGCCCGCATCGGACTCGTTGTAGCGCCGATACGCGCCATGCGCCGACAGAATCACCGGCACACTCCCGGGGCGCCAATCGAGCGTGGCGCGTGCTTCGTTGAACGCGACCGGAGAGAACGCACCCCAAATAGTCCAGGTCTCAAAGAACGGAGCGGAATGCCGTGCTTCAACCGAGACGCCGAGGGTGTGCAGCCCCGCGCGCCCCACACGAAGCCGCGCTTCGTTCCACGCGCCGCTCGCAAAATCGTAGGCCAGCGCCATGTCGATACTGGCGCCGTACGCGCGCGTGGTGGCGTCGAACGCGGCGCGCTCGGAATAGAGTCCACTGCGGTCAGCAACCAACACCCGCTGATACGTCGCGGTTGCCGACGTCACCGCATTGGGGCGCATACGCCCGCGCACGCCGAAAATGTATCCGTTTTGATCGGGGGGTAAGTTTTCGATGGCGGCCAACTCAGAGCTGCTGTAGCCAACGTTGAGCCCCGCCTCGAGGGCGCGACCCGCCCAGCCTTCCACAGAATATCGCGACCGCCGATACACGAGATTGGCGCCGTCGAAATTGTAGACGCCGAGTCCACCGGCAATCCACTGGCGTCCAATGCGTGCACGACCCCACTGCCGATCCACGTCAGCGTAGGCGTCCATCACTTCGAAGTGCGTGTCCGACCGCGGATAGATCAGCCCCTGTGTGGTGAGCTGCGTGCGCCCGCGCAGATCCACGTGCACGCTGACGCCCTCGCCGAGGCCCCAAGAACTCACGGACAGGTCCTGCAGGAGTGGAGCCGCCTGAATGCGCTCGCCCGATCGCTGAAAGACACAGAAGTCCGCGTTCGGTAAGCAACGCGCCGGCGTTCCGTCCGGCGTAAGGCGCCACTCGCCACCACCGACCGTGAAATACGGAGCGATGGAATCGTACACGAGGGGGCGAAGCTCAATGCCCTGCACATAGGTAACGCCCGTCACCCGCACACCCTGCGCAGCAGCGCAGGCGGGGCCGACCACGAGCGCGAGACGGAGGAGATGGCGCCGCATTAGTGTCGCCCTCCCGTCGCGTGCGACGAAATGGCGTGACAAGCGGCGCAGTTGCCGCCCGGTTCGTGGGTCTTTTGTTTCTCGTGACAGGTCAAGCAGAGCGCACGCGTGAGCGTGAGCGCCGCCGACTTGGCACCGGTATGACAGGTAGTGCAGCTCTCGTGCGACGCGCGATCATGCCCCTTTTGCGCACCGGTGTGGCAACTGGTGCAATCGCGTGCAGCCGCGTGATGCTCCGCGTGGCACGACGTGCAACTTTGCACGACCGTCTTATTGGCATCGGCGCCGTGGCACTTGGCGCACTCGAGCTTGCCGTGCACCTCATGACGGAACGGCAACCCGCGCGTCACGGGCGCTTTGCGCGGCGTGACGTTAAGCGTCACGCTCACGTCGCGCGGCTTTGGTGCGGTGGCGTGGCACTTGGCGCACGCACTTTTCTGCGCGGCCGCGTGATGACAGCCACGACAGCCGTCGGGGGCCGTGAACTTCAACTGACCGTGGTAATCCCCCGCCCCATGGCACTCGGCGCACTTCACAGACTTGTGGCGCGAGTGCGGGAAGGCGGCGGAATCAGCTGGCGCCGTTATCGGCGCCGTAGCCGGTGCGGCGCTCTGCGCTGAATTCTTGGCGTTCGACACCGGCGCCTGCGGCACCCAGCGCGCGTTGGCAACCGTCACCGCGCGAGGGAGCGCTCGCCGGGGCGAGCGGTGAGACGAGCGACGCGACGGGTCACTCGCTAAGAGAACAGTGGAAGGCCCGGCCTGCGTCATCGCCGACGCCGTCTTCGCGGAGGCTCTGGACGGTTTGAGCAGGTGCCGCAGACTCGGGCGATCCTGGTAGATGGTCTTGTGACAGTCGAGACACTGCGTGCCCTGCACCTTCCAGGTGTGCGGCTTGTGGCAGGTGCCGCAATCCTCGAGTGCGTGTCCGCCGAGCCCGCGATGGAACGCGGTGAGCGTATCGGCATTGGCGTGGCACTGCGCGGTGGCGCAGGTCTTGTACGACTCCTTGGGTTCGACCTGTTTGTGCGGGTTGTGGCAACTGCCGCAGCCGCCCTTATGTGGATCGGCCGCGAAGTTGTACTTGGAGAACTTGTCGCTCATTTCGTGGCACGATGTGCATTGCGTGGCGTTGGGAGCCAGGCGCTGCTCGCCCTGCTTGACGGTGGACGAATCGGCCACTTTGCCGCGGAAGGCGTGACAGACCGTGCAATGCATGAAGCCTTGGTCGGACATCACGCCAAGCTTGATGCGCTTGTCGGTGTGACAGCCGCTTTGCATACAGGTGCTGTTGTTGGGCCGGAACAGATGGAAGTCGCGGCCGTGGCAACTGACGCACTGCACGTTCTTGAGCGCGCTGGAATCGGACTTGAGATGCACCAGATGGCCGGCCGACTTGAGCACGTTCGTGCGCGTCGAGTCGGTTTGTGCCCGCATGTGGCATTCGGTGCAGATCTTGGTGGGGACTTTGTCGTGCGCTGGCACCGCCATGCGACGCTCGGTGACCCACCAGTAGAGCTCGATGCTACTGACAAAGATCGACTGCCGATGGCAGGCGTGGCACTGCAGTTCTTTATGTGCGCTGGCTTGGAAGCGGTTCCACGCCGTATCCATGACGTGACACGACTGACAGAAGTCGTTGTTCGTCATCATGTAGTTGTACCCCACGAGCCCCGTGCCGCCGCCGGCGAGTCCCACCACGCCAACGCTGCCCACCAGCAGCATTTTGTAGAGGCGCGACTTGGCCTTGAACCAGCCAATGATCTGCTGGCGGTGCTTCCAGCACTGCCACGCGACGATCAGCGCGAGTGGGCCGCCAATGAGGATTCCGGCGAGCTGCACCCACTGTGGCACCGTGGAAAACAGAAAGCGGAACAGTTTGGCGACGGTATTGACTCCCTCCACCGTCGTTCCAGAGGCACCGCCCTTGTAATGCACTTCGGGCGCTTGGCTCAGCAGGTAGAGCAGCGGCGTGATCATCACGGTCGTTGGCTCAGGGTTGAAACGGCGTCGCGGGACCAGCGGGGCAATGTGACCCGCCGGTCCCGCGTCGTTGCGTGCACGGTCGACTCCGGGTCGATCCGACCGTGCACGCGAGGCCTACTTAGTGCTGCGTTCCACTGAGCGGAACCGTGGGCGGCCGCTTCAGCTGCGGCTCTAGGCTGATGTTCGCCGACACAGTGACGCCGTAATCTTTCTTGACCTGCGTGATCGAAGCCACCATCAGCTGTTCGAGCAGGAAGGGGTTGTGGATAATGCCGCCCACTTTCGTGACCACACTCTGGTTGAACTGGAGCCCCAAGCAGCTGTTATACGGCTTGGTGGCGGAGAAGGTGCAGTCGGCGGCGTTGGCCGGGATCGCCTTGATGAGGTTGACGAGGCGCGTGCCTTCGTTGTTCAGCAACGTGACGCGAGCTGTTGCCGTGTTGAAGGCAGCGCGAGCAAGCGATTCCGTACCATGACAACCGCTGGCGACGCAGGAGCGGAAGCTCATGGCGGTCACGGCACAGGTCTGCGTGAGCGTCGGGAGACCCGAGGCGTCGACGCACGGCGTGGCGAGGAAACGGTGACCCGTACTGTTGACGGCGGCCTTGGTGAGCGGGTCCGTGCCCGCGTACTTCGACACGTGACAGGTCGCGCAGAGATTCGGATTCTTGGAGACGTTGCCGTGCGTGCTGACGATCGAGTCCGAAATGCTCATGCCCGGGGGGAACCAACCGGCCTGTCCGAGGAGGGTCGGGCCTTCCGGCGAGTGCACGGAGTTACGACCCTGCGCAATGGCGTCCTGGAAGGTGCCGCGACGCTGGTGGCACTTCATGCAAAGATTCGTTTCGGTGCTGGCCGTGTTGATCGGGAAGCGCAGTTGCGCCTTGTTGGCCGAGCCGTGCGGATCGTGGCAGGTGGCGCAGGTGGCGGCGAGCATCTTCACCGTTCCGCCGGCCGTGTTGTTCTTCTCGACGTAGTTGCTGGTAATGCCCCACGTGGCAAGCGCGCCCTGGCCCGTGTGGCACCCCTGGCAGTACGGGTCGACGCTGTTGTGCGACACTTCCCAGGTGGCGGCGTGACCCGAGACGCGCCATTCGTTCACGAACGGGTTGTGCGTGCCGCTGTGGCATTCGCCGCAACCGTTCTTTGCCGAGGTGTCAGCCGCGATCGAAGCCAACGGATAGTTGGTCAAGCTCGGGTTCGACACGTGCGAGAGGCCAGCGCCGTGGCAGCTTTCGCACTGCACGTCATGATATTGCGCCGCGGCCGCGTCGCCGAAACCAGCTTTGGCATCCGCGCTCGGATTGCCATTCTGTCCGACCGTGTGGCAGGGCTGGCAGTACGTCTGCATGGAGCCACTGGAGGAGAGATCCTTCCACGCGCTGGCATGCTTGGTGGTGGCCCACTTGGACTGCTTCTCGACGTGGCAGGAACCGCACACCGTCTTTTTGCTCGCTTCGTCGGAATAGCCGACAAAGCTGGCGGCGCCGGTGGTCGGCTGCGCGTAGTTCGGCCCGTCGCGGTACACCACCTTCTCAGACGTACAGGCGGCTACGAGGAGCGACGCAAGCGACAGCAGCGCCAATGTATTGACCCGGGAACGCATCATATGACTCAAGCCTCCGACCTACAGTTCGATGTTGACACTACGAACAGAACCCACATGTACTGTGAGTAAGTTTACGGATGGGGGAACTGCCCCACCGTAGGTAATTCCCTGAATTTTAGGAGTTTGTTACCTGACTTCACAAGCTCATAAGTGCTTACAGAACAGCGTTATGACTCGTGGTCCTGTGTAGTTACGGTATCACTCCCAGACGGGCTACTCCACCGCCGTACCATAACATAAACGAACGCCCCACCGCCGACAACTACAAGCGCTGGAAGCAGATACACCAACAGGTTGAAGCCCTGCGCTTTCGGCGCCAGCAGGATCCACTCCCCGTACTTGCTGACGAAGTAGGCTTTTACCTGATCGGGGGTTTTTCCGCTTGCGAGTTGCTCCTTTACTAAGCCACGCATCTGCTGGGCCAGCTCAGACGGCGACGCCTGCAGGGAGAGCCCTTGGCACACAGGGCAACGCAGTTCGGAGGCCACGGTCGTCGTGAGCCGCTCCAGCGCGGAGTCATTGGCGGTGCGCAAGTTGAGCGCGGCCCGCTGCTCCGCGCTCTGCGCGCCTTCCTGCGGAGCGCCAGAAGCAATAGATGCAGCGGCGGCAGCCTTCGCCGAATCGGAGGCACTCTGCTGCGCTCCGAGTGCGCTGGCGTAGGTGGCGGCGAGAGCAAAAGCGGCGAGCACCACCTTCAGGTGACGTGACATCCTTACATCCCCTTCGTGGCGGGAGCAGTGGCGGGAGCAGTGGCGGGAGTAGTAGCGGCCGGCGCGGTGGGCGCGGCCGGCGCGGTAGGTGCTCCTGCGGCAGGCACCGCCATCAATGAATCCACAACACGTTGCAACACCGCCGGCGACACTGGGCCCGTGTGCTTGTACGCGACCCGTCCGTTGCGGTCCAGGAAGAACGTCTCGGGCACACCATACAGCCCGTAGTCGATGGCCGTGCGCGCCCCTGGATCATTCAGCGACGGATAACTCTGCCCGCCCATCTCCGCGATCCACTTGGTGCCATTCGGCGGAGAGTCATTGTAGAGCACCCCGTAGAAATGCACGGGTTTGCCAGCATAGGTCGCCGCCACTTCGCTGAGCGTGGTGTGTTCATCGCGGCACGCGAGGCACCACGACGCCCAAAAATTCAGCACGACCACTTCGCCCTTATAATCCGCGAGGCGAATCGTGTCGCCCACGCTGCGCTGCAACGGTGGCTGCCCCGGCGCGAACACCGGCAACGTGAACGTCGGCGCCTCTCGCCCCGGCAGCGGAGACGGGATGTCCTTGGGATCGCGCGTCATCCCCCATGCCAACAGCAGGACGACGGGAATCGCGAACAATGATGCGATCGACGCCCGTTTCCAGTTCATGCGTCCCTCCGGCGAACCGCCGGCATAATTCCAATGAGTGCGCCGAGCACCACCACGCCCCCGCCGAGCCAAATCCACGGCACGAGCGGCTCCCAAATCATTTTGACCGTCGCGTTCTTTCCCTGCGGCTGGAAGGCCTGCAGGTTCGCATAGAGATCGCCGGACCAATAGCTCCGAACCTCAGGCGTGGGCACCGGCTGCTGCGAGGTGGGATAAAAGTTCATGCGCGGCTCCACCTTGCCACCGGTCGAAATATCGAGCGTGGCGCCAATCACCGAACGCTGCGGCTCCTCACGCCCCCACACATTGCGCAACGTGATCGTACGTCCGGCAATGGTCAACGACTTGCCGGGCTCGAGCGTGGCTTCCTGCTCCGTACGCAACGACGAACTGGCCGCAATGCCGAGCGCCACCATGAACACGCCCATGTGCGCCACGTAGCCGCCATAGCGACGACGATTTCCGCCCACGAGCAACACGAGCGCCGT
The DNA here is from genome assembly GCA_026387915.1 of Gemmatimonadota bacterium. Classification (NCBI taxonomy): domain Bacteria; kingdom Pseudomonadati; phylum Gemmatimonadota; species Gemmatimonadota bacterium. The sequence goes on along the minus strand of JAPLKS010000014.1, from coordinate 173,025 downwards.
CAGCCATCCCTCGCCATGCGCACGCCGACGCGCTGCCGCACCGATGTAGAACTCGCGAAGATTGGCAAACAACGCGTAGCCCGTAAAGGTGAACGCGAGCACGCCGTACACATTGCGAATACCCATCAATAGCGCGATCGCGCCAAAGACGGCCGCCAACGCAAAGGGCGGCAGCAACTTCTGCTTCACCAGCTCTGGCGACGCGCTCTTCCACGGCAAGGCGGGGCCCACGCCCATCAGAAACAGCAGCGTGACCATCACCGGCAGCGTCATCTTATTGAAGAACGGCTCACCCACGCTCACCTTCACGCCGCGCGCCGCCTCCGCCACCAGCGGAAAGAGCGTGCCAATGAGCACGGTGAACATGAACACCGTGAGGAACAGATTGTTGAGCAGAAACACCGTCTCGCGCGACGCCGGCGAATCGAACCGTCCCACCGTCTTGAGCTTGAGCGAGTTGCCCGCAACAAAAATCAGCGACACGAGCAATACGACCGCAATAAAGGCCAAGAAGTAATAGCCGATGACGCCCGTCGTAAACGCATGCACCGACGAGATAATGCCCGAACGCGTGAGGAACGTCCCGAGGATCGTGAGCACGAAGGTGCCCACCACGAGATTCACGTTCCAGAGGCGCAACATCTTGCGACGCTCCTGCACCATCGCGGAGTGGAGGAACGCGGTCGCCGTCAGCCACGGAATGAACGACGCGTTTTCAACGGGATCCCACGCCCAGTAGCCGCCCCATCCGAGCACTTCATACGACCACCACATACCGGCAATAATGGCTGCCGAGAGAAACGCCCAGCTGGCGAGTGTCCAGCGGCGAGTGATGCGAATCCAATCGTCGTGCTCCACTTCACCGGAGAGCATCGCACCAATCGCAAAAGCAAAGGGCACCGCCATGCCGACGTAGCCCAAATAGAGCAGCGGCGGGTGCACCGCCATCAGGATGTGATTCTGCAGCAGCGGATTGGGACCTGGGCCATCCAACGGCACCGGGAAGACCGGTTTGAATGGATCAGCCGGCCCGACGAGCAGGATGGTGAAGAACAGCGACACCGCGAGCAGCGCGGTGGACGCGTACGGGACGAGGTCGCCTGGGCGGCGGTGGTTGATGAACACCACGGCCGCGCCGTACATGGCCAGCACCCAGCCCCAGAACAAGATGGAGCCTTCGAGCGAGCCCCAGAGCGAGATCACCGTATACAGGAGCGGCGTGGCCCGACTGCCCACCTGCGCCACATACGACACCGAAAAGTCGTGTGTGACCAGCGCCACAATCATCGCAACCGTCGCGATTGTGATGAGCAAAAAGTTTGTGTACACCGCCGCGTACGACAACGGAATCCAGTCTCGGCGTCCCTTGGCGATGGCGATCGGCCCAATCAACAGACCGAAGGTGATAACAGCGAGCGAGACGAGGAGGGCGTCGCGAGCCAGCGTTCCAATCACGCGCCGCTCCCCTTGATAAGCGTCTTGTACATTTCCTGCGGCTTTTCACCGGCCTTGGGCGGACGGTATTCGTTGGAGTGCTTGATCATCAGGCTGCTCGACTGAAAGACGCCGTCGCGGCCATACTTGCCCTCGACCACCACGCCCATGCCGTCGCGGAACATCTGCGGCGGAGCACCCTTGGCGTGCACCGACACATCGCCGGCGCCGTCGGTGAGCACAAAGCGCAAATCCAATGCCTTGTCGTCCCACTGCACGCTCTTGGGTTTCACCTGCCCGCCGAGACGCACCGGCACTTCATAGCCGGAGTTCCCCTTGGCCAGCAGCTCCTTCGGAGTCAAAAAGAACACGACGTTCTTGTCGAGCCCACCGATCAGCAACCAGCCGAACGCGCTCACCAACACGGCGCCGGCGACGATCATCCATACCTGTTTCCGCGAAATGCCAGCCATCTATGCCCCCTTCGGCCGCGAGGCCGATGCGTCTTCGTATGCTTTCCGTGCGCGCGCCAACACCCGATGCACATGCACGGTATACCCCAGAATCACACACCACGAAATGATGAAGGCGGCCGCGACATACGACCAGTTGTTCTCCGACCCAATGGCACCCATGGTCAGCGCCTCCCGAGCGCGGCGGCCTGCACCGCCAGTTCTGCCGCCCGCTCAAACCGCGCGGCTTCGTACCGACGGCGAATGAAGTAAATCATCAGGAACAAAAACGCGAACGCATTCAGGCGCAGGTTGATCACGTACATGGGGTCCACCGTCGACGGCATGGACTGCACCTGATGCAGCGTCCGCCACCACTTCACGGACATGTACACGATCGGCACATTGATCGCGCCCAAAATGCCCACGGCGGCACTCCACTGCGCTCGGCGATGCGGATCGTCAATGAAGGCGCGCAACGCGAGGTAGCTGACCATGATCAGGAACAGCACGAGCGTGGAGGTGAGGCGGGCGTCCCACGTCCACCAGACGCCCCACGTCGGCTTGCCCCAAATCATGCCGAGCACCAGCGTGAGTCCGCAAAACGCGGCGCCGACTTCCGCCGCGCTCGCCGCGACCAAGTCGTCGTTCTCCTGCTGCTTCCACAGATAGCGGAAGCTGTAATAGAGGACGACGACGAACGTGAGCGACATAATCCACGCCGCTGGCACGTGCACGTACATGATTTTTTGCAGATGCCCCATGTCGCGATCGGGCACCGAGAGCAACAGGCCAGAGGCCTGCGACCCGATCAGAAACAGGAAGCAGAAGACCCCGTACCACGGCCAGTAGCCGGGTTTCGGGAGATCAGGATTGGTGTCGACAGATTGAGTCACAGGGGATCAGACCTCGATGACGTGTTCAAATGCGAGCAGCGGCGCCACAACGAAAATCACGTCGTACGCCATGAGCATGCTCATCCACGCGCCTGCCTCGTGCATCATATCGCCATTGAGCAACACTTTGGAGGCCTGCATGGCCGCGAGGAGCACGGGAACGAGCATTGGAAACAACAGCAACGGGAGCAACACTTCGCGCGCGCGACTACGGCTCGCCATCGCCGCGTAGAACGTGCCGAGGGACACCAGCCCGATGGTGCCGAGCGCGAGGACCGCGACGAGCTTGGGCCACGAGGGGGGAATCGTCACTTGAAAGAGCACGATGCCCACCAAGGTGACAATTACCAGCATGAGTCCAACGAAAATCAGATTCGCAAACAGTTTGCCCACAAAAATCGTCCAGCGGGAGCCAGGATACAGCAGCAGCGGTTCGAGTGCACCGCTCTCCAACTCCACCTGATACGACCGATTGAATGCCAATACCCCGGCAAAGAGCACCGCGAGCCAGAGCGCGCCGGCGGCTGCGTCGCGCAGTGCCTGCGCGTCGGGGCCGAGGGCAAAGCCGAACAACACCAGGATTGTCACGCCAAGCGCGGCCACGGAGTTGAATCCCGCCTTGGAACGCCCCTCCGTGGTGAGGTCCTTCCAGACGATTGCGCGAACGCGGCGCCAGTCTTCGTGCGCGGACATCAGCCCTCTCCGGCGACCGCGAAGTTCGCGGCATCGAGCGCTGCGCCTTCCGGTTCATCAATGCGCCCTTCGCGGATGGTCACCGTACGGTCGAGTACCGCGGCGGCCGGCGCGAGTTCATGGAGCACCACCAACGCGGCACCCCCGCCCTTCACCGACTCCCCGATCAACTCATTCATCAGCGAGATGCCGGCCACATCGAGATTGCTGTAGGGCTCGTCGAGCAGCAGTACTCGCGCATTGCGCAGGAGCAACCGAGCCATCGACAGGCGGCGCTGCATGCCCGCCGAAAAGCCACGCACGCGTTCGTTGCGCACGCCGCCAAGGCCGACGCGATCGAGCGCTTCGTCGAGCTTCGCGTTCTCAAGGCCGAGCATGGACGCAGCAAACTGCAGGTTTTCGCGCGCGGTGAGGTCGTCGTAGAGGCCGGGGGTATGTGCCAGGAAGCCAATCTGCCGGCGCACATCATCAGGCGACTTCACGACGTCATGGCCGTAGACCGTGGCACCGCCCGCGCTGGGCTTGAGCAGCGTGCCGAGAATACGCAGGAGCGTACTCTTGCCGCTGCCGTTGGCGCCGAGGAGACCCACCATCTCACCGGGGCGGACCTGTAGGTCAACGCCGCGCAGCACCCAGCGCGCACCAAAGCGCCGAGCCACGCCTACTGCATCAATCGCGATTTGGTCCCGCAAAGCAACCGACATTCTTTATTCCGGTGCGAAGACGTGGAGAGAGCCTCCTGCCATCGCCGCGCACGCGGCTCCATGGAGCGTACCGGGATCGAACCGGTGACCCCCTGCTTGCAAAGCAGGTGCTCTCCCAGCTGAGCTAACGCCCCCAACGACAACAACAGCAGACTCCATAACAACTTATCGGAGGCGTAACCGGATAATAAGGGTACGCCCGTCCAACTGAAGTCGGCGACAACCCTAACCTCTGTGGTGGGTTGACTGACACAGTCCTACGCGCTACCGGCTATTCGTGCGCCGGTAGCGGCTCCATCGTGCGTGCATCCACGGGAATCTGCACCTCGTCCCGGAACTCCGATGTGATCAGGAGCACACGAAACTTGGGAAAGGCGTCCATGAACGAGGTGTAGCAGAAGCCCCAGGCGCCGAGGAATCCGAGGAAAATACCGACTTCCCAGAAATGGAACGGCGCGTTGTACGACACCCCGTAGACCGACGGATACACCTCGACGTACCGGGTGATCCAGAGTCCCACGAAGCTGCAGGCGGCAAAGAACAACATGACCGGCGAATACATTTTGGCCTTCACCGACAGCAAGCCAAAGAACGGCAGCGCAAAGGTCAACACGCCGGCCCCAAGAGTCCACGCCTTCCACGCGTTGCTCAATCGCAGCGTAAAGAAGTGCGTTTCTTCAACCATATTGCCGTACCAAATCACCAAGAACTGACTGAACGTCAGGTAGCCCCAGAACGCCGTGAAGGCAAAGCAGAGCTTGCCGAGATCGTGATAATGGGCGTCCGTCACGAGGTCTTCGGCCTGCAAGTGATTCCGGAAGAACCGCACGAGCGCGGCAAGCGTCATCAGCGCCACGAGCCAGCCGCCCATGAACACCTGCCAGCCGTACATCGTGCTGAAGAAATGCGGGTCGAGCGACATCGACTGATCCCACGCGATCGCGCACCAGCCGAAGCCGAAGATGAGCGCCATGAAGACTGCGAGCTTGCCCTGCAGCGAGTGCGTGGAGTGCAGTTCGCGGCGCTCCTCGCCGAAGGTCGCACGCATGCGAGCGCGGATGCCAGCGGCCCAGCCGGCACCGGCCTCAGGCGACACACCAACGTCGAGTCGCACCGACGTCCAGATATACCAGAGCTGAATGCCCATGATGACGAAGAACACCGCCGCATCACGAATCGCAAAGAAGCGGTGCCCCAGCCACAACTGCTTTTCGTGCTTGAGCGCGCCGAGTTCGTTCCACCACGGATACGCGTGATCGCGACCGAAGAACAGCAGCACCAACAGGCCCAAGAACGCGACCGGCAAAAATGCGACATAGCCCTCGAAGAAGCGGATCACCCCGCGCGACCAACGCGCCGTGGTAATGCGCTGCACCGCAACAAACATCACCGCGGCCGAGGAAATGGTTGTGAAGAACAGCCAGTTCACCTGAAAGGCGTGCCAAGCCCGGTTGTTACCGGTGGCGACTCCATAGATGAAAATCACGAGTCCGAGCAGCAGGAGCCCAAGCGAGGCCGGCTTGAGGATGGCCGGCATCGGCTTGGCGCCGGCGGCAATCACACGCTCACGCGACGGAGCGGCGGTTTCATGCGCGCTCATTTAGTTGCCCTCCGGTTTGGCCGCGGGAGCGCCCTCGGCGCCCTCCGCTTTCTTGATCGGCCGCTCAGTGACGACCGGATGGAAGTACTGCGAGGGCACCTGCGGTCCGAGCTTGGTGAAGCCCGGGAGCTTGTCGCCCGTTTCGCCGGGGCGACCGACGGGGCCTGTCGCGACCGGGTACCTGCCCTGCAAACCGCGGACGTAGTTCACGACGTCCCACCGCTCGGTTTCTTCAATACGATTAGCCGCGGCCATCAGGCCACGCCCATTGCGCATCATGCCCCAGATGTAGCCGTCGGTGCGATTCTTGGTGATGTCCATCAGCAGGCTCGGCGGAAAGGCGTACATCGGGCTGAGCTGCTTGAGCGCGCCGTTGCCGTCGCCGAGGTCGCCGTGACAGACGGCGCAGTTGATGGAGAAGTACTTGCGCCCGCTCGCGAGCGAGCGTTCGTCCACGGCCACGGGATTCTGTACGCCGCTCATTGAATCGATGGTGACCGGGAGATTGGAATGACTCACCTGCCAGTCGGCCATCAAGGTGCCGTTGGTGTTCACAGAACCCGCCGGCTGGCCGCGGAAGCCCTGCAGTTCACCCGAGTCAGCCTTGAACTCCTGCCAAGTGCCGACCGACGGCTGCTGCTTGAAGTCGGTGATCCACCCTTTGCATGCGCTAAGCAGCACGATGGGGAGCGCCAGTGCGACGCTGCGACGAAACACGTTAGCGGTCACCACGCACCTCCACCGCGCCATGATGGCGCAGGATCGCTTCCGCGTCCTTGAGTTTGTCGGGCGCGCATTCCACCCAAATGCCATAGTCGCCGTGGCTGAACCGTGCGTCGTAACCCACGGTCAACGTGAGGCGCGGGATGCGCGCGTGAATGAACATGCCGGCCACCGTAGAGAGGGCGCCCACAAGCACCATCACCTCGAAGCCGAAAATCGTGTACGGTATCCAAGTAGAAACGGCCTTGCCGCCTACGATCAGCGGCCAATACTCCGAGGCCCACACCGCCATCCAGTAGCCGAACACCATGCCGGAGAGCGCGCCAATAAGCGTGTAGCGGCGCACCGGACTCTGTGGTGCATGCACCGCATGCTCCAGCTCGTGGCGCGGCGTCGGCGTAAAGACGCTGATCTGCCCGATCTTCTTGTGCTTGAGTTCTTCGATCGCGGCAACCGTCGCGTCGAGCTCCTGGAAGGCGCCCATCATGCCTTGCATCATGTTAGTGACCTCCCCGAGCGCTTCTCATTTTCGGCGGGATGATTTCCTTGATTTCGGAAATCGCCAGCACCGGCAACTGCTTGATGAAGAGCAAGAACCACATGAAGAACCAACCGAACGATCCGAGCAGAATGCCGTAGTCCACCCAGGTCGGGCTATAGGTGGTCCACTGCCAGGGCTCGAACTCGTGCGAGAGCGAAGGAACAACAATCACGAAACGCTCAAACCACATCCCGATATTGATGAAGATCGAGAGGATCCAGAGCCACGACGGATTGCGGCGCAGCTTCTGCGAAAAGAGCGAGAGCGGAAGAATCATGTTGCACGTCAGCATGATCCACGCCGCCCACCACCACTGACCAAACACACGATTCCAGAAGTAGTCCTGCTCGGCCTGCACGCCGCCGTACCAGGCGATGAAGAACTCCACGATGTAGGCGCAGCCAACGACCATCGACGTGAACAGCGCCAGCTTGGCGGCCGCGTCGAGATGGTTGAGCGTGACGTAATGCTGGAGCTTGAAATACTTTCGGATGGGGATGATGATCGTGAAGACCATCCCGATGCCCGAGAAGATGGCGCCGGCGACGAAGTACGGCGGGAAGATCGTCGTGTGCCAGCCGGGCGTCAGCGCCATGGCAAAGTCGAACGACACCACCGAGTGCACCGAGAGCACCAGCGGCGTGCTGAACGCGGCGAGGAACAGATAGGCGCGCACAAAGTGACGCCACTCCTCCTCACTGTTGCGCCAGCCGAACGAGAGCACCGCAAGAATCTGTTTGCGCACCGGGTTCACGCACCGATCGCGCAACGTGGCGATGTCGGGGATGAGGCCGATGAACAAGAAGGTCGTCGAGATGGTGAGGTACGTGGAGATGGCGAACACGTCCCACACGAGCGGCGACTTGAAGTTCGGCCACAACAGGCGCCAGTTCGGATACGGAATGAGCCAGAAGAACTTCCACGGCCGCCCGATGTGAATGATCGGGAAGAGACCGGCCGTCATCACGGCGAACACGGTCATGGCTTCGGCGCAGCGGTAAATCGTGGTGCGGAAGCCGGCGCGGAAGAGATACAGAATGGCCGAGATGAGCGTACCGGCGTGGCCGATACCGACCCAGAACACGAAGGTAATGATGTAGACGCCCCACATCACCGGCGGATTGTAGCCGGCGACGCCGAGCCCTTCGTGAATCTGGTACATCCAAGACGCGATGCCGACCATCAGGAAGCAAACGGCCAAGGCGAGTAGCGCGAACCATTTCTTGGTTGGCGCGAGCGTCGCAATGATTTCGTTGTCGACCTGTTCGTAATCTTTGACGGCCGGAAGCTGGACGTTGGCCGACGCGATGTTGGGGCGGCGGGGTCCGTCGTGGCTGGGCTGAGCGATGGTTGCCATGGTAGCCCCTTACGCCTTAGTCGCCGCGGCGGGCGACGGATGGTTGACCTTCAGCAAGTAGACCACCGCGGTGTAGGTATTGAGGTCCTCGAACACGTGATAGCCGCGTTCGTCCTTGATCATTTTGGCGACCGACCACTGCTCGTCGGCGGCATCGCCGAAAATGATCGCGCGCGACGGGCAGGCCTGCGCGCACGCAGAAGTAAACTCGTCGGGCTTCAGTTCACGCTGCTCGAGCTTGGCGCGGTTTTCGGCTTCCTTGATGCGCTGCACGCAGAAGGAGCACTTCTCCATGATGCCCTTACCGCGGACGGTGACGTCCGGGTTGAGCTGCCAGTGGAGCGGTTCCGGGAACGCGTACTGCGTGCGATCCGGCTCGCCGTATCCGAACCAGTTGTAGTAGCGAACCTTGTACGGGCAGTTGTTGCTGCAGTACCGCGTGCCGACGCAGCGGTTGTAGACCTGCACGTTGAGGCCGTCGGGCGAGTGATACGTGGCGTACACGGGGCACACCGGCTCGCACGGCGCATTGCCGCAGTGCTGACACATCATGGGAATGACGCGGGTTTCGAAGTCGGGGTTGAACGCCACGTCCTTCGGTTCGCGATCGATTTCGAAATACCGCTCCAGACGAATCCACGCCATTTCGCGCGAACGCGTGATGTTGGCGCCGAACCCGGTGCGGTCGGGCATCACCTGCCCGCCCTGCCACGGTGCGCCTACCGTCGGGATGTTGTTCTCGGCGTAGCAGGCCGTGACGCACGCCGAGCAGCCGGTGCACTTGGCCAGATCGATCGTCATCGCCCAGCGACGCTTGGCGGCGCCACTCCAGTGATTCGGATCGTACTGTCCCTTGTTCTTGGAGTTTGGATCGCCGAGTTCACCCTGCGCGTCGTTGGCGACGGGGGAACGCAGACCGGGGAGGAAGGCCGTGCTCGCCTGACCGACGAACGCTTCCTTCTCCTCGTGCAACTCACCCTTGCGGTACTGGTCCACGCTCACAGCGCGCGCGATGCCACGGCCATGCTGACGGCCGGAGCCTTCGGTGGTGACGAGGCGCGAGTTGCCAGTGGCCTTCTTGAGCCCCGCCTTGGTGCTGACGAGGGTGACGGCACCAGAGCGCGCGTCCTCGACGGTCGGCAGCAGGAGCATCGGATTGAATCCGCAATCCTTTGCGTAGCGACCGTAGGCGGTGTGGCCGCGGCCGGTGGCAATGCCGATAGTGTCGGGGCGAATGCCGATGTACAGATACACAGGCGCGGTGAGCGAACCCTGCGCCGTTTCGACCGTGGCGTGATCGCCTTGTTCGATCGACAGCTTGAGTGCGGTTTCGGGGTGCAGCTCGATCACCGTCTGCCACAACGTCTTGGTGACGGGATCCGGAAGTTCCTGCAACCACGGCTTGTTCGCGCCGCGACCATCACCGAGCACCGGCGACGGATAGACGTGAAGGAAGTACGACCCCTGACTCTGGCCGATACCAGCACCTGACTTCGGCGTCACGGCCTTGGCCGCAGCGACCGCGAGCACGGAGCCGTTGGTGAAGCCCTTCGGGAGGGCCGCCGCAAGATTGGCGGCACCGCCGAGGCGTCCGGCGATGAAGGTGCGATAATCCGCCGGCATTTTGGCGCCGAGTGCGGACTCGGCCTTGGCGAGTGCGATGAGCACGTCGGCCGTGGCGCGGGTGTTGAACACCGGATCCATCACCGGCTGTTGCAGCGCGAGCGTTCCCTTCACCGGCTCCGCGTCGCCCCAGCTTTCGAGGCTGTGGTGATCGGGGAGCACCACGTCGCAGAGACTGGTGGTTTCGTCCGGGTAGCTGGAGAACGAAATCTTGAAGCCTGCTTTCGCGAAGGCGTCCGCAAACTTCACGGCGCCTGGCATCGTGTGCGCCGGATTGGCGCCGCGAATGATCGCGAGGCTCACCGAACCCGCGGCCATGCGCTCGGCCGCGTCACGTACGGCAGCATGCGACGACGCGCCTTCGTAGGCGAGCGATCCTTCGGCCGGTTTGACGGTGACACCGACGTTGCCGAGCGCCTTGTTGAGTTCGGCGACGGCGAGGGCGGTACCGGTAGCGTCTTCCCCGTTGCCGCCGGCGATCAACAGACTCGGCTTGGCGGCGAGGAGTTCCTTGGCGAGCGATTCGAGCGATGCTACGGAAACACCAGCGGCATCAGCGGCAGCCTTGAGCGAGCCTGAGCCCTTGACCGCAGCGAGGAGCGCTTCTGCGACGGCCTTTTCGGAACCCGGGCGTGCCGGAATCCAGCTGTCAGCGTTGAGCCCCGTGAGCGAACGGCGGGCGCCGATGTACACGACGCGCGGGGCATCGTCGATTTTTGCGCGCGCTTCGGAGAAGGCGAGCTGCTGTTGCACCGACAAGCCCCAGCCATCGAGGTAGTCGGCGCCAAACGAGACGATGAGCTTGGCCGCAGAGAAGTCGAGCTTGGGCCAGCTGACTCCGTAGGCCGCGCGATTGGCGGCGACGGCGGCGAGCGGAGCTTCGGCGTCGTAGCCGATGTGCGGCGCAAGGCCGAACCCAACGAGCCACTGATCGAGGAAGGCCGGGAACGAACCCTGCTCGTGCTGGTTGATGAAGACGGTGGACGCTGCTTTGCCCTTGTGTTCGACGAGCTTGGCTTTGACGGCGTCGAGCGCTTTGTCCCACGTGGTGGCAACGAGCTTGCCCCCTTCGCGGATCATCGGGCCGCGGAAGCGGTCCGGATTGTACAGCCCCTGCAGCGCCGACTGACCGCGAGCGCAGAGCGCGCCTTGGTTGACGGGGTGCTCAGGATTCCCCTCGGCCTTGATGGCGCGTCCATCGCGGGTCTCAATGATGAGCCCGCAACCAGCGGCGCATTCGCGGCAGGTGGTGGCGTAGTAGCTGGAAACGCCCGGCACCGTGTTATCAGGCGACGCGACGTATGGAATGAGTTTCTCGACTTTATCGCTGGCGCAGCCGACGAGCGTGGCGGCGGCGCTTGTGGCGCCGATCACCTTGAGGAACTCGCGACGCTTGACGCCGTCGGTCGGCGATGTCGTGTTGACGTCCTGGCTCATCGTCGATTCCTAGTAGTGGCAGTTGGTGCAGTCATACGAAGCCTTTTTGCGCGGCGCATCGAGCGCCGCCTTGTCAGGTTCGTATCCGGCGGCCTTGAGGCCTTCGGCGGGCGAGTAGCCGTTTACGTGGCAGGTGACGCACCAGCCCATGTTGAGCGAGGCGTACTGATAGACCTGCGGCATGTTCTGGACTTGGCCGTGACAGGTCTGGCAGGTGACACCGGCGTTGACGTGGCGCATGTGCGGGAAGCGCACATACTCCGGCACCTTGTGCACGCGCACCCACGGCACGGGCAACTTTTTGGCGGAGTAGTCTGCGAGCTTTTTCACTTCGGCGCGATCCCCAGCGACGATCGTGTGGCAGCCCATGCAGGTTCCGGTGGCGGGGAGCCCCGGATCGCTCGACTTGAACGCCGCGCTGTGACAGAACACGCAATTCATCTTGAGCGTGTTCACGTGCACGGGATGCGGGAACTTGATCGGCTGTACCGGCGAACGGCCGGTACCCTGTCCCAGGTAGTTGGTGTAACCGGAGGCGCCCGAGTAGGCCCACGGTCCTGGGACGGCCTTACCGGCCGCCTCGCGATTCGCGATCTGAGTCGCCGTCTCCTTAGTTCCGACAGCCGGCGCACCAGCGCCCTGCTGCGAGCCCGCATATGCGGACATCATCGTCGCAACCAATGCAATGGCGGCGACGCCGGGGATGACGACCCACTTCCTGAGTCCGGTCATCGACTGAATCCGGGTGTGTTTAAGGGCTCAACAGAAGGCCTTGTGAAACGTTTCACAAGGAGTGGGAAACCACGAATAATGATTGCCGCGCAGCGCTACCGCAAGCTCACGCGAAAAGGAGTCAGTCCAGTAACCCTCGGTGGGCACGGTCTAAGGTGCGTAGGACCTCGATCGCCATGGCGCGAACCAGCATCAGTTCGCGCTTGTCTGGCTCCGTGCGCGCGAGCAGGGAGCGCACCGCCCGCATGATCTGATCTTCGTTGCGCGTCCGGAAAAACCGAATGGCGCTGAGTGCTTCGCGAATGTCGGCGTACACCTGCTCCCACTCTTCGTGGGTGGCGGGGCCGGTGGCTTTCTTGGGGCCATTGAGGCTGCGCGTGGCGTCACCGGCGGCCACGTGGAGCTCATAGAGCGCCAGCATCACGGCCTGCGCGAGATTGAGCGAGCTGTGCTCGGTCGTAGGAAAGGTGACAATAAGCTGCGAGAGATCGAGCGCTTCGTTGGGAAGGCCGTGATCTTCTTGGCCAAAGAGCAGCGCCACGTTTCCCTCGGCGGCGGCCTCGAGGACAATCGGCGCCATCTCGCGCGGGGTGGCGAGGGGCCAGCGCGAGGCGCGCCGCTTTCCGGCAAAGGCGACGACTTTTACACAGTCGGCGAGGGCGGCGGGGAGGCTGTCGAAGTGTTCGATCTTGCTGACGACGTCGCGGGTGCCGTGGGCCACGCCTTCAATGCGCCAGGGGTCGTATGGCTCGGGCTGCACGAGGCGCAACCGCTCGACGCCCATGTTTTTCATTGCGCGCACGGTGGCGGCGATGTTGACGGGGTCCTGCGGCCGATGGAAGACGACGACGATTTTATTGAGAATGGACACGAAGGAAATCTGGTGTGATGGCGGGACGTGCGGCATTGGGCGGGGGCGCTTTTTCTACCGAGGGCGGGTTGCCCTGCGGTGGTCGCCCGTCGAGTTTTGGAGGATGGACACGATCATCAACCTCTTGCATGCGCTCCGCGACCCGTCCGCGCTCATTGCCGCCGTGGGAACCGTGGGGATTACCGCCATCATCTTCATTGAGACCGGGCTGCTCTTTCCAATGCTCCCCGGCGATTCGCTGCTTGTGACGGCGGGACTGCTGGCGTCGCAGACGGACGGGCCAGTCCGTCTCAACGTATGGCTGCTGGGGTGCCTCTGTACGGCGGCGGCCATACTTGGAAACTCCACCGGATATTTCATTGGGCGCCGAGCGGGGCGTGCCTTGTTCACGCGCGAGGATTCGCGCTGGTTCAAGCGCAGCCATCTGATTCGCGCGCACGAGTTTTACGAAAAGCATGGTGGCAAAACGATCACGATTGCGCAGTTCATGCCGATTGTGCGCACCTTTGCGCCGGTGGTGGCTGGAGCGGCCGAGATGCGCTACCTGAGCTTTATCACGTACAACGTGATTGGCGCGGTGACGTGGATTTGGTCGATGTTGTTGCTCGGCTATTTTCTGGCGCGGCAGTTCCCGATTGTGGGGCAGCACATTGAGAAATTGATTGTGGTGATTGTGCTGATTTCGGTGACGCCGGCGGGGATTGCGTGGCTGCGGTCGCGGGTTGGGAACAAGTCGGGTACATAGATGGTTCTTGGTACAGCGGGTTGTCGGTCGTTTACGGTTGGCCGTTTTCCGTTTTCCGTTTTCCGCCCACGGATAGCTGACGACCGTCAACGACCGTCAACGACGGTCAACCATTTTCACTTTTTGGAGATCACCCCATGGCACATACACTTCCTGCCCTGCCCTACGCTCACGAGGCGTTGGAGCCGCACATTGATACGCAGACGATGCAGATTCACCACGGCAAGCATCATCAGGCGTACGTCAACAACCTGAACGCGGCTATTGAGAAGGCGCCGGAGCTGGCCACGTGGTCGCTCGACGATCTGTGCCGCAAGATTGACGCGGTGCCCGAAGCCGTACGCGGCGCCGTGCGCAACAATGGCGGCGGGCACTGGAACCACTCGCTGTTCTGGCAGTTGATGGCGCCGAATGCGGGCGGTGAGCCGGGTGACAACCTGAGCGCCGCGATCAACGCGCTTTCGGGCGACTTTGCGAAGTTCCGCGAGCAGTTTGCCGCCGCGGGCGTCGGTCGCTTTGGCTCGGGATGGGCGTGGCTGGTGACGGACTCGGGCGGCAAGCTGACGATTGAAAGTTCGCCGAACCAGGACAACCCGCTGATGGCGGGCAAGGCCGCGATTCTTGGGCTCGACGTGTGGGAACACGCCTACTACCTCAAGTATCAAAACCGTCGCCCGGATTACATCGGGGCGTGGTGGAACGTGGTGAACTGGGCGGAAGTGGCGAAGCGGTACGCGGCGCGGTAAGTCTGGTGTACTTAGAACGGTGAACGGCCCACTGATAACTGCGGTGGGCCGTTTTTCGTTTTCCGTTCTTCGTTGTCGGTGGTCCGGTTTCGGGCTTCCCTAGGCTTACTTGGCTGCGTCGCCTTCGAGATAGGTGTAGCCCTCAAGGCCGGCCACATACTCGGCGATGAACATATTCGCTTCATCGCGACTGATATTTGTGGCGAGCTGCACTTTGCGGCGGAACGTGGTGAGCAGGTCCGACGCGCGGAACTGCACGTAGTTGAGCACTTCCGTAACCGTATCGCCATGGACGAGGTCGGTGATTTCGTAGCCCGACTCCGCGAGGCGCACGTGCACGGCGTTGGTGTCGCCGAACAAGTTGTGCAAGTCGCCGAGGATTTCCTGATAGGCGCCGGTGAGGAAGACGCCGAGCAGATAGGGATCGCCGTTATCGAGAAATGGATGCAACGGCATCGAGGGTTCACCATCGCGACCGCCGACGAAGCGATCGATCTTGCCGTCGGAGTCGCAGGTGACGTCCTGCAACGTGCCGCGACGCGTCGGCTCCTCGAGCAGGCGATGAATGGGCATGATCGGAAAGAGTTGATCGATGGCCCAGCTATCGGGGAGCGACTGAAAGAGTGAGAAGTTGCAGAAGTAGCGATCGACGAGCGCGGCGTCGAGGTCGGCAATGATGTCCTCGAAATCGTCGCGGTGCTTTTGCGCCACGCGGGCAATCTGATTGAGCGTACACAAATACAACCGCTCGGCCGAGGCGCGGTCGCGCAACGAGAGGACGCCGCTGTTGAACAGCGTGTGCGCACGTTCTTTGTCGAACACGGCGTCGTGGTACGCTTCGCGCACGCGGCGCAGCGACACATTCTTACGCGAGACGGCCTTGAGATCCTCGTGCATCTCGAGGAGGAACTGGTGGTCGTCCTCGGTGAGCGTCGGGGCCTGCGGTTCGTTCACGGATTCGACATCGATCACGCTCAGCAGCAGCAGGGCGTGGTGCGCCGTGAGTGCGCGCCCCGACTCGCTGATGATGTGCGGCATCGGAAGTTCTTTGTCGCGGCAAGCCTCGGCCAGCGTGTACACGATATCGTTGGCGTATTCCTGGAGCGAGTAGTTGACACTCGCCTGCGCGGTGCTCTGGGTGCCGTCGTAGTCCACGCCCAATCCGCCGCCGACATCGACGTGCGTGATGTCGAGTCCCATCGCACGCAGTTCGGCGTAGTAGCGCGAGAGTTCCTGCAGCCCGCGCTTGATGTAGCGAATATCGGTGATCTGCGAGCCGAGGTGGCAGTGGATGAGCTTGACGATGTCGAGCTTGCCGGCGGCGGCAAGCTTGTCGATGATCACCATCAACTGCGCGGGGCTTAGGCCGAACTTGGATTTTTCGCCGCCCGATTGCGCCCAACGCCCGCTGCCTTCGGCGGAGAGCTTAATGCGCACGCCCGCCTTGGGGGTGACGCCGATTTCCGCGGCGACCTGCAAGAGGACGTCGAGCTCGCTGACCTGCTCGATGACGATATAGACGTCGTGCCCAAGCTTCTGCCCCATGAGGGCGAGGCGCATGAACTCTTCGTCTTTGTAGCCGTTGCAGACGATGAGATGGTCGGTGCTCTCGCTGAGCGCAAGCACGGCCTGTAGTTCGGGCTTGCTCCCGCATTCGAGACCGACGCCAGTGGCTTTGCCGAACTCGACGATTTCCTCGACCACATGGCGCTGCTGATTGACCTTGATCGGATACACAGTGGTGTAGGCACCCGTGTACTCGAATTCCTGAATGGCGTGCTGGAACCGCGCATTGAGCGAGATGATGCGCGAACGTAGAATGTCGGAGAAGCGGAGCAGCACGGGGAGCGCGACGCCCTGCGCTTCGAGATCGAGGGCCAGTTCGTAGAGATCGAGTTCGCGGTCGGCGTGATCTTTGTCGGGGCGAACGACGACGTGCCCTTTTTCATTCACATCAAAGAAGCCGTCACCCCATCCTTCGACGTTGTAGACGTTGCGGGCTTGCTCAACCGTCCACGGCGCGTCGGCGCTTGCTTTGTCAGCGGACGCACCATTTCCGCCGTTCCCCTTCTCCGCGGGCGCGCCATTACTCGCACTCACTTTTTCGGAGGTCGTTGGAGCACCGGCGGCGGGCGTCGGTGTGGCGGTCGGTTCGTTCGAGGTTGGAGCGCTCATAGACGTTTAACAGTAGGGCGTCGGAGCCGCTGAGGGAACCGCTGGCGCTATCGCGCGGAGCGAGGCGGCCGCGCTGCACCGCGCGCAGGACTGCCGACCGTGAGTCGTGTGGCTACTTCGTCCAGACCAGCACCAGGCCGCAGCTGTTGCGCGTGCCGTTGAACTTTGCCGGCATCGACGCGCCGCCCGCATAAAACTCGACCCCCGCAATCGCGTTCGGCGCGAGCGAGTTGATGTCGAAGAGCGGCTCCTCTTCGTGCCCCTGATAGACGAGCACCCCGTCGACCGCGACGGCCGCGTAACAGGCGTTGGGCTTGGCACCTTTCGAGACGTCCCACTTTGTGGGCTTTGGTCCTCGGAGCACCGACTGGGTGCCGCGCGAGGACGCGACCCACGCCGCATTGGTACTGCCGATCACCACGGGGACTCCGGCTGTCGCGAGGGCTTCCGACATGCGGCGCCCTTCCATCTTGGAGAGTTGTTCTTCCGTGAGGAAGTGGCCGCCGGCGCCCATGGTCCGCCGCTCCTCAAACTCGGAGAGCTTGCCCCGCACCGGTGCGGCCGCGGTGACCACGACGCCGGGTAGGGCCTGCCCGTTCGCGCCCGTGGTCGTGACGACTGGGGCGAGCAGCAGATCGGTATCCACGGAATCTCCGGCGACGAAATCGAGCACCGTCACGAGTGACTGAAATCCGACGCGCCGCACACTCACTTGATGGCGTCCGGCGAGAATACCGGGAATGCGAAAGGCGCCAGTGGAATCGGTATGCACGATGATCGCCAACTGCGGGAGCGACACTTCGGCGCCTACAATGGGCGCATCGTTGCCATCGACGAGCACGTTGCCGCGGAACACGGCGCGTGGCTGCGCCGCCAGCGGTGCTGCAGCGATCAGCAGGATCCAAACCCCGCGCAGAAAGCTGGTCATGCGGCGTCGCACCCGCGATGCGGGGTCACGAAACGGCGCGTTTGAGAAAGGCGCGTTTCCCAAAATACCAAAAGACGTAGAGCAGCCCCACCAGCACCAGCGCCACGACGAGCGGATCCATGTGCGGCACATCAGGCGTGATGGCGCCGCGCATCCCCTCCGCCACATAGACCAGTGGATTCACGAGTACCGCGTATTTCATCACTGGCACTTTGTCGAGCGCCTTCCACGGATAGTAGGTGCACCCGAAAAATATCATCGGACTAATAATGGAACTGAACATCAGTCCAATCTGCTGCGGCTGAATGGCGCAGCCCATCACCAATCCGAGCGCGCTGAACGTGGCAGCGCCGAGGATGGTGATGCCGAGGATGTGCGGCAGGTTTGAAAGGGCGAGCCCTGGAATGGCGCCCATAATCAGGCGTCCCGCCGGGAGAACGAAAATCCCCGCGATCATTCCCTGAATAGTTCCGGCCACAATCAGTTCAAGGGCGACGAGGTGATTGGGGATGGGGGCGAGCAGCCGATCTTCAATCTCCTTTGAGAAGCCGAACTGCGTGACCATCGGCAAGGCGACGCTCTGCACCGACGACAGTGCGAGGGAGAGCGCGAGCACACCTGGGAGGAGCGTGGCCGTATACCCTTTTTGCATGACGCCGAGTTTTGGCATGAGGTAGCCAAAGACGATCATGAGGAGCAACGGCTGCATCGCCGTGCGGACGAGGAAGAACGGCAGTTCGCGACGCGCCACGCGAATGTCGCGGCGCAGCATCGCAAAAAATACGTAGGAGGTGGGAACGTCGCGTTCCGTGGCAACGGCGGTCAATCGAGTTTCCGCCCAGTGAGAGAGATGAAGAGTGTTTCGAGGCTGGGCTTGGCGAGATTGATGTTCTGCACGCGCGACCCCGCGTCCTCCACGGCGCGAATGAGCGCGGGAAGTGATTCCCCGCCCCGAAGACTTTGCGCGCGCAGATCGGAGCCCACCACATCGACCGCAGAAATGCCATCCACGAGCCGACAGCGCGCGGCGGCCGCGGCGAGATCGCCCTCGACGGTGAGATCCACGAGCGTGGCGCCCGGCGCCCGCGCGGTCAGTGCCGCGGGCGTGTCGCAGGCAAGGAGTTTGCCGCGATCAACAATCGCGATGCGGTCACAGAGGGCGTCCGCTTCCTGCATGTAGTGCGTGGTCATCACGATGGTGCGGCCTTCACGGTGCAGCGCGCGCAACACATCCCAGAGTGCATGGCGAGCTTGCGGGTCGAGTCCGACGGTGGGCTCGTCGAGAAACATCACCTCGGGCTCGTGCAAGAGCGCGCGTGCGATCATCAGGCGTTGCTGCTGGCCGCCCGAGAGATCGTCGACTTTGGCCGTGGCCTTCTCCGCAATCTCAAACTTCTCAAGCAACGCCATCGCGCGGCGCGTGGACTCAGCGGTGCCGATGCCAAAGTATGCGCCGTGAAAGACGAGGTTCTCGATGACATTGAGACTGCGGTCCGGATTTGGGCGCTGCGGCACAACGCCAATGAGATGGCGCACGGCGGTGTCGTGCGTGGACACATTGCGCCCGGCAACGAAGGCCTCGCCGGACGTCGCGCGCACGCGCGTGGTCAGAATGCCGATCGTCGTGGTCTTGCCGGCGCCATTGGGCCCGAGCAGCCCGAACATTTCGCCTTCGCGCACATCGAGATCGAGGCCGTCGAGTGCGACGATGCTGGCCGAGGCGCGCGCACCGCGCCCAACTGGGGCGCGCGCGGTTGAGCCCGTGGTTCCCACGGGAGTTTTTCGTGGAGAGGGCGCCGCATACACCTTGGTAAGCGCGCGCGTTTCGATCATCGGCGGCATCCTTCGAATATGATGACTCGCGCAAGGGGCAACCAGTCAGTAGGTTTTTGCCCCAGCGAATTACCCAACCGTTTCCGGCCTCGATGGCTGGCAACGACAACTGACGCTCAGGAGTCCCCCCGGTATGAGCAAGCTGCTTCGAAGGCTGGCCCTTGTGGTCGGCGCGCTGGTCGTGATCGTAGCGATGGGCGTGTACGTGATGAGCGAGCGCGCGATTCGCGCCTCCGTCACGGTCGCCGATGATTCCGTGGTGATTCCCACCGACTCCGCGTCCATTGAACGTGGCCGGCATTTAGCCCGCGCGATTACCAAATGCGTGGACTGTCACGGCAATGACCTCGGAGGCGCCACGATTGTGGACGCGCCACCGATGGGAAAATTCTCTGGCATGAATCTCACGCGCGGCAAGGGCGGATTGGGCGCGACGCTGAGCGACGCCCAGATGGTGCGCGCGATTCGACATGGTGTGGCCGCTGATGGACACAAACTCGTCATCATGCCATCGGTCGAGTACAGCAGCCTCAGCGCCGAGGACCTCGGCGCGGTGATTGCGTATGTGCGGTCGCTGGCGCCGGTGGACCGCGACGTTGCGCGCCCAACCTTTGGGCCGGTGGCGCGTGTCCTCATTGCGACGTCGGCGGCTCCGCTCTTTGCCGCGGATGTCGTGGGGCGAGAGGTGCCGCTGACGGCCGCTCCGGCGGCGGGCGCGACCGCTGAGTACGGCGCATATCTCGCCAAGGTCGGTGGTTGCGTCGGCTGCCACGGTGAGACGCTCTCGGGCGGCAAGATTCCGCAGGGCGATCCGTCGTGGCTGCCGGCCGCGAACCTGACACCGACGGGACTCGCCGGATACACCGAGGAGAAGTTCATCACGGCACTGCGCACCGGCGTTCGACCCAACGGCGGCGCCATCAACTTTCCGATGCCGTGGAAAGCAACGGCGGAGATGACCGATGATGAGTTGAAGGCCGTGTGGGCCTATCTCAAGACGGTGCCGCCCAAGGCGTACGGCGGGCGGTAATGGAACGCGGTGCTCGGCCGACCGCCGAGCACCGCGGCAACCTTCGACGGCGCTTGCTACGCAGCGACGGTGGCGCTGCCGATGACTCTGAGCGCGCGCTCGAGGCGCTCTTTGACGTCGGCGGCAAATGCGGCCAACGCGGGATTTCCGGCAAGACTCATTGCGGCGACGGGGTCCATCATGGCGACGACACTCTCACCCGCAGCCTCGGCCGCGTAAACGATGACGTTGCATGGCAGGAGCAACCCCAGTTGCGGTTCAATATCGAGCGCCTGACGCGCCAATCCGGGGTTGCAGGCGCCGAGGATGACGTACGGGCGCGAGTCGATGCCGAGTTTGGCCCGGAAGGTGGCGCGAATGTCGGCTTCGGTGAGAATGCCAAAGCCTTCGACGGCGAGTGCGGCACGCGTGGCGGCCACGGCTTCGTCATACGCGAGTGGCACGGTGCGGGAGAAGCCATACGACGAGTTTTGCACGTTCACGACAGGGCTCCGCAGAGGGGATGTTGGATATATAACACCGTATGCTCATGTAGTCAACTATAAAGCCGTCACTTCGAACTCTTCACACCGGGACGACGGGCACGGACTGGGCGCCTGCGCTCGACGCGTGGCTCGACGCGCGATTCAGTCGAGGATCGGGGTGAATCACGAAGGGCCCGAGCGACGCTCGGGCCCTTCATGGTTTCCGTCTTTCTCTCTATCGCCGCACGAAAGGCTACCGTGCGGTCGATACTTGCCCAGCGCTACTGCTGCGGCTCCGGATCACGGCCGCCGCTGCCCGCCGGCGCACCGGTCATCTTCACCTGATCGCGTCCCTTCTCGAGGTACGGCACGCCGCGCACCATCCATTCCGGCGCGGCCTTCCCCTGCAGTTTGTTGCCGAAGAACTCAATCATCTTTTTGTCGATGTCCTTTTGATTCGCGCGCTTGGTGGGATTGTGCACATCGCCGTTATACACAACGAGGTACGCTTCCTTCTTCAAGCGACGCATGGCGCCGTAGAACTCAATGCCCTGATACCACGGTACCGCATCATCCGCGTCGTTCGCCATGAAGAGGACCGGCGTGGTGACGCGATCGAGATAAAAGAGCGCGGAGTTTTCGATGTAGCGCTCCGGATACTGCCAAAGCGATCCCCCAATGCGGCTCTGCGTGTGTTCGTACTGGAACTGACGCAGCACGCCAGGGCCCCAGCGAATGCCATCGTACGCGCTGGTCATGTTCACGACCGTGGCGTTTGGCACGGCGGCCGCGAACATCGTGGTCTGCGTAATGATGTACGACGTCTGGAAGCCGCCCCACGACTGCCCCTGCAGGCCGAGGTGCTTTTCGTCCACAAAGCCGCGCGCGATGAGCGAATGCACGCCAGGCACCACGGCCTTGAGTGCGCTCTTGCCGGGCTGGCCTTCGGTGTAGACGATGTCCGGCTCAAAGATGAGGTAGCCGAGCGAGGTGTACACGAGCGGATTGATCACATTGCGACCGCTCGGCGCGACGTAGCTATGGAGGCCGTCGGACAACCGCTCGTAGTAATAGACAATGAGGGGATACTTCTTGGACGGATCAAAGTTCTCCGGCTTGTAGAGCATGCCCTGCAAGCGGACGCCGTCGTCGTTGAGCCAGTTGACCAGTTCCACGTCGCCGCGCGGATATTCTTTTTCCTGCGGATTGGCATTGGAGATTTTGGCGACGCTCGCGATGGATGTGCCGGTCCAGAGATCGGGGAACTCGCGATACGTCTGTTGCGTCATCAGGTACTGCTCGGCCTTGCGCGCCTTCTGTAGCCCCGCGTAGCGACGGGCGCCACGCACGATCATTTCGGGAGCGGTGGAGGCGCCGAGTTTGGCGCGCGCGAAGCCGCCGTCCTTGGTCACGCTGTCGAGCACGCTCAATACGAGCGGTTCGGCCGGATCGAGGAAGCGGTCTTCGACGTCGAGATTGACGACGCGGTAGGTGAGTTTCTTTTGACGGCCTGCGCCGGCGGTCACGTTGCGCGGCGCGGCGACGCCGGTGGGATCGACTTCCCACACGTCGTAGCGGTCATAGAGCAGTACGGATTTGTCGTCCTTCGTCCAACCGCCGGCACCGTAGGCTGGCACGTTGTCGGGCATGTCGAACTCTTCGTTGTCGAAGGCGACATTCTTGATGGCGGCGGTGAGTTCTACCTTCTTGCCGCCAGCGGTGGCATAGGCATACCACTTCTTGCCTTCGAACCAGGTGATGTACTTGGCGCCCGGCGAAAGTTGCGGACGCGACGGCAGGTTCTTGGCCACGAGGGTGCGCGCGGCCGTGGTGGGATCGAGAAGATAGACGTCGCTGCCGCCGTCGCCCCACGTTTGCTCGATGGCGTATTCCACCGGGTTCAACGCCAAGGCGACCTTGCCGTTATCCGCGATGGTGACGGAGTTGAGCGAGTCGTTGCTGAGGCGCGCCCACTTGCCGGAGGCCGGCGTGTAGGCGGCGACATAGGTGCGATTGCGATCGCGCGCGGCGTCAATCTTCTGTTGCGGCTGGATTTTTGTGTCTTTCCAGTGCCAGAGATCGTACACGGCCTTGTCGCTCAGCGAGTCGGCGGGAATGGAGTCGGCGGGTACTGGAGCGAGCGCAAACTGCAGCACGGATCCGTCGCGCACAAAATCCACGCGGCCGCGATCAGCGATGAGCAGACCGTCTCCTACGCTGCCTGCCGCGACAATTTTGGCCGTGGGCGTGAGTTCTTTTTTGCCTTTGGCAATAACGAGCGACGCGTAGTAGAGCGACGCGCGCGGCTTGGCGGTGCCTTGGTCGTCGCGGTCAGACACAAACGCGACTTGTGTGCCCTTCTTGTCGATGGCGAGGGAGCGGTAGTTGCCCTTGCCGCTGGCCAGCGTGATGATCGATCCCGCGGCGAGGTCGCGCACATAGACGCCGGACTTGGTGGAGTCGGCGCTCTGCGCGCTGTAGGCGAGCCAATGTTCGGCGTCGTCAAACAGGTAGCTGGTCACGTCTTCGATGCGCGTTTCCTGTCCACTGGCGAGATCGCGCAGAATGAGCGGAGCGCCCGGTTCCTGACGGGCGCCGCCGGGGGCGGCGCCACCCGCGGCACCACCACGTCCACCGGCACGTCCGCCACCGCCGCCGCCCGGCGCGCCAGACGCGGTGTCAGATTCCAGCAGATACGCGATGAACTTTCCGCCGTCACGCGCAAAGCGATACGAGCGGACGCGCGGAACAACCGTGACCTTCCCGTCGGCAAGGCTCACGATGCCGAGCGAGTTCCGCGGTTGTGGCAGCGGACGACCGCGTGGGGCGCGACGTGCGGCTTCGACGTCGGCCTGCGAGGCGTAGCGAATGAAGGCCGCGAACTGCGACGTGGCGCTGAACTGGGCGCCCGCCGGCGAGAACTGAGCGGCGGAATCAGCGGCCGCCTGCAACTGCGGGCGACCGGTGTAGCCACGGGGCGCGCGGTATTCGGTAGCGCCAGCGGTGGAACGGATGATGAGTTCCCCCTCGCCAACAACCGGCGAGACGGTGTACATCGCCCACTTGCCGTCGGCGGAGAGTGTGGCGCCGGAGATGGAGCGCCACAGATCATAGGTGTCCTGCGTGATGGGCTTCTTCGCCGATTGCGCAGCTAGTGGGGCGACCGCGGCCAAGACGGCAGTCACCGCAGCGGCGGCGAGGCGGGAGGCGAGCACTCTCATCATTCGACCTCGTTCGGGTTATGTTGCACCAACGTTCCACCCTGCCGCGGTGGCGTCTGCGGGCGCCGGCACTCCATGTGCCACGACTGCCGTCCTCGCCGATAGTACCGCGGCCGATGATGAATGTACGCGCGCCTTGCTTGCGGCGCTGTTTCCCCCACGGGTGCCCCACGATGACGCGACTGCTCAAATGGTTCGTGCAGGGTTTGCTGATCACCGTCCCTTTAGTGGTCACCGGATGGATATTCTGGCAGCTCTTCCGCCGGCTCGATAGCTGGCTGGGCCTCTCGGTGCCCGGGGCCGGGTTCGTGGCCACGATTCTGATGGTGATCGCCGTTGGATTCCTCGGCACAAGCCTCCTCACGCGCACCGCGTTGACCGGCTTTGAAGGACTGATGGGACGCTTGCCGCTGGTGCGGCTCGTCTACTCCGCAACGAAAGACTTATTGAACGCCTTTGTTGGCGAGAAGCGGCGCTTCGACAAGCCCGTGCTCGTGTCGATGACGGCTGACGGCGCCATGCGTGCCCTCGGATTTGTCACCCAGGAATCGATGGAGGCGATGGGACTCGCAGACTCCGTGGTGGTGTACTTTCCGCAGTCGTATGCCTTTGCGGGTTGGACCTTTGTTGTGCCGGCGTCGCGTGTGACGCCACTCGGCGCCGACAGTGCGGATGTGATGGCCTTTGTGGTATCGGGTGGCGTGACCGACATTCCCCATTTGCTTTCGAGGTCGTAATGCGAGTGCTCTCTCAAGGGTGGTCTGTGATGCGCACGACGCTGGTGACGCGAGTTGCGCTGGGCGCGCCGCTGCTCGGCGCGACGATCGCGGCATTCGCGGTGACCGCGTCAGCTCAGGCGCAGCCGCGCGACACGCTCGTGTTGTTGCGCCCCGCCGCCGTGTGGGACGCGATCGCGGACGCGCCGCATGCCGGGTGGGTGGTGCTCGTGCGCGGCGATCGCATTGCCTTCGCGGGCGCGGCATCGGATGCGCCCGCCTCGCGCGGTGCGACGGTGGTGGAGTTGCCCGGCACCACGTTGATGCCCGGGCTGATTGAAGCACACTCGCACCTCCTGCTGCATCCGTACAACGAAGCGCAGTGGAACGATCAGGTGCTCAAGGAGCCGCTCGCGCTACGCGTGGCACGCGCCACGAACCACGCGCGCAACACGCTCATGGCCGGCTGGACCTTTGTGCGCGACCTCGGCACCGAGGGCGCTGGCTACGCGGACGTCGGACTCAAGCAGGCGATTGACCAAGGGATTATTCCCGGTCCGCGCATGCTCGTGACGACGCGCGCTATTGTGGCGACGGGAAGCTACGCCCCGCGTCGCGTGGATTTTTCGTTTGACCCGCCGCAGGGTGCAGAAGAAGCGAATGGCGTGGAAGATGTGATTCGCGTGACGCGCGATCAGATTGCGCACGGCGCCGATTGGGTGAAGGTGTATGCCGATTATCGTTGGGGCCCGCGCGGCGAAACGATGCCGACGTTCAGCGAAGCGGAACTCCGCGCGATGGTCGAAACGGCGCGCTCAAGTGGACGCGCGGTGGTGGCGCACTCGAGCACGCCCGAAGGGATGCGGCGCGCCATCATGGCGGGGGTGGAGACGATTGATCACGGCGACGCTGGCACGCCGGAAATCTTTGCCCTCATGAAGGAGAAGGGCGTGGCGCTCTGCCCCACCCTCGCGGCGGGTGACGCCACGTCACAATACGCTGGGTGGAAAAAGGGTGTAGACCCCGAGCCGCGCGGCATTACCGCGAAGCGCGCCTCGTTCAAGCTGGCGCTCGACGCCGGTGTGACGATTTGCAACGGGAGCGACGTGGGCGTCTTTCCGCACGGCGAAAATTCGCGCGAGCTTGAGATGCTCGTGAACTATGGCATGACGCCAGTGGCCGCCCTCAAGGCAGCCACGAGCGTGAACGCGCGAGTCTTGCACGTGGACTCGCGGGTCGGGTCGGTGAAGGCTGGCCTCCTTGCCGACGTCATTGCCGTGGACGGTGATCCGACCAAGGATATTTCGCGCACGCGCGCCGCCAACGTGAAATTCGTCATGAAGAACGGCGTGGTGTACCGCAAGCCGTAACGCCGACCGCCACCGTCGCCCGAACGCGAGGCGACGGTGGTCACGCGGTGGTTCGCCCGCTCCGTTTTGCGATGAAGTAGAACAGTGGCCCGAGCGCCACGCCCACGGCGCTGCCAATCAACGACGGCATGGCGAGTTCCCCGTCGTGCACCGCCAGTCCGACGACGACGCAGAGGACAAGCGTCGGCAACGTCGCGATTGCCGCGACGCCTCCCCAGCCCAGCGGAATGCGGAACACGCCACGCAGTTCCGGTTCGCGGCGGCGCAGTGCGAGGAGTGCACAGAACTCCAGAATGAGCGCCAGCGAATAGAGGAGCACGTCGGCCACCACGAGCCGACTGAACGGCAGTAACGCGAAAATGGAATACGCGATGGCCGATATCACCACCGCACGACGCGGTGTGCCCCGCGCGTCAGTCACGGCTAGTGCGCGCGGAAGGAGTCCGTCCACGGCGAGCACGTGCGGCACGCGGGAGTAGGTCATGAGCAACGCATTCAAGAGCGCCATCGCGCTAATCATGCCGCCAATCGCCAGCCATGCCGCGAGGAAGGGACCGAAGCGTCCGCCCAGCGCCACGGCCACCGCGGGCCACGCGCCTTCTTTCCACTGACCCAAATTCGTCGCCGCCAGCGTCGGCAGTAGCGGGATGAAATAACTCAGCGTGACGAGTGGCACCGCAAAGCTGAGTGCGCGCGGATAGGCCCGTGACGCATCCACCACTTCGCCCTGCACCGTGGAGGCATTGTCCCAGCCGATGTAGTTCCACAGCGCCGTTGAGAGCGCGACGGCGAGCCCAGCGCCAACGGTAGAGCCTGGGACGACGAACGGCGTCCACGGCGCATGCGTGACTTGCGGCAGTGCGACCACCGCCAGCACCGCGAAGCCCGTGAGGACGAATACACCGGCGGCAATCGACACGCGCCCCACATTCAGCGCGCCGCTCAGATTGATCGCCGTGGCACCCCAGATCAGCACGAGCGAAACGCCCCAGTGCGCGCCCGCGGACATATTCGGCACGAACCAGGAGAGGTACGTGTTGAACAGCACCGGATAGATCGCCATATCCACGAGCGAATACAGGTAGGTGATCCACCCGTTTTGAAAGCCCCAGAAACTCCCGAAGGCGCGGCGCACCCAGCGGTAATAGCCTCCTTCCTCTGGCATCGCAGACGCCAGCTCCGCGATGATGAGCGACTCTGGCGCTGAATACACGAGCGGCAGCGCGAGCAGCATTACGAGGGCGAGCCCCGGGCCCGCCGCCACCACGAGCCCTTCCATGCTGTACGCGCCGCCCGAGGTCGTGAAGAACATCACGAACACGAGGGCCGTGGTAGTAAGCGTGCGCTTCAGCACGTCACACTCCGCGGTGACGCGCCACGCAAAGCGACGCTGAGCGCCGAGCCTCGGAGAGGTCGGCGCTCAGCGCGGAGCAACGAACGAACCACCGTTACGGCTTGAGCCAATGCGTGAACCATTGGCGAATACGCCCGAGCCGATCCACGAGCAGCCAGGGCTCGCCAGTGCGGCTGAGATCGTGGTTGGAACGCGGGTACCGCACCCATTCCACGGGCACGCCGCGCTTCTTGAGCGACATAAACCATTGGTCGGCTTCTGGCATTGGCGTGCGGAAGTCTTCTTCGCTCTGCACCATCAACGTGGGGGTCTGCACCTTGGCCACGTACTTGATGGGGGAGAGCGTGTCGTACATCGCCGGGTTTTCCCAGGGCTTGCCGTAGAACTCCCATTCGGTGAGTCCCTGCGCATCGCTCGTGGAATACCACGACACCCAGTTGCTGATCATGCGGTCGGTTTCGGCGGCCTTGAAGCGCGTGGTCTTGGTTTCGATCCAGGCGGTCATAAAGCCGCCGTAGCTGCCGCCGGTGACGCCCATGCGTGTGCTGTCGACGTCGGCGCGTGCGGCGGCGATGTCGACGGCTTTCATCATGTCCTTCAAGTCGTCGCCGCCCCAGTCGCCGCGGCTCGCGTAGGTGAAGTCGGCGCCATAGCCGCTCGAGCCACGCGGATTTGTATACAACACGAACATGCCCGCGGCCGCGAGGTTTTGGAATTCGTCGAACCACCCTTCGCCGTATTGCGAGTGTGGGCCGCCGTGAATGTAGAGGACGAGCGGATATTTTTTGCCGGCCGTGTACCCGAACGGCTTCATCAGCCAGCCTTCGATGGTGCGGCCGCCGACGCTCGGATAGGTGATACGTTCGGCATCGCTCCACGCGAGTTCGGCGTTGAGCTTGTCGTTGAAGTTGGTGAGTTTGCGTTCGTTCTTGCCGTCCCAGTCGGCGATGAACAGCTCGGTCGGGGTGGTGGTACCAGAGGCCACAAAGGCCACCGTCTTCATTTTATCGTCGAAGCTCCAGCCGCGCACTTCGCGCCGACCAGCGATAACTTCGCGCATCTTGGCGGTTTTCGGCGTGACCACGAACATCGCGGTCCGACCGCCGATGACTGCACTCATTTCAATTTCGCCCGACGGGAGCCACGCGTGCGTGGCCGGCTCATACTGCCATCCCTCGGTGAGGTTCTGCGGAGCGCCACCGGCCACATCGATGGTCATCAGCACGGCGTTCTTGGTACGGCCAGGGCGCGAGACGAACGACAAGCGCTTGGAGTCGGGCGACCACTGCACATCGGATTCGTCGCCCTGCAGCGAAAGCACCTTGCGGGGTGTGCCGCCGGTCGCGGGCATGACGTACACGTCGTTGTCGTTGCGCGGGGCTTCGTCGCGCGCACGGTCGAACGGCGCTTTGGCAGTCGAATCGTTGATGGCGGTGACGAGCGAATCACTGCGCAGCTGCGCGTCGGCGACGAACGTCACCCATTTGCCGTCGGGCGAAATGGTGACGTCGCGGTGCGAGTACGCGGTGCTCGTAAGGGCCGTGCGGGCATGGCTGGCGCGAACGAAGCTGATAATCTGCTGCGGCCGCGGCCGAACCGGAGCGTTGGCGGCATTGGGGACGAAGCCAACTCCGTTCGCCTTGTACGGGAAGTTGACAATTTGACGTCCGTCAAAGCGCGCCTGATCGACCGGCTTGGTGATGGCGCCGTACGGAGGCGTGTTCATGCCGCCCGGTCCGTCGCCGCGGCCACCGGCCGCACCGGCTCCACCGCCACGGCCGCCGCGGCCACCGGCACCGGCGCTCGACGCGGTATCGGCCGCCGTGTACACGATCACGGCGTGGTCCTTCGGGCTTGATCCCACTGGTTCCGCATTTTCCGGTTGATAGGCTTCGCCGCCCGATTCGTCGGCGTGTAGCGCCCAGCTTGCTCCGCGCCCGCCGGGGCGTGTGGAGGTAAAGAACAGCAACTTGCCGTCATCGCTCCAACGTGGATTGCTGCTCTCATAGCCGGGTGAGGTCCAGCGGACGGGCGCCCCACCGGTGGTGGGCACGACCCAGATTTCCGAATGGCGCTTGTTCTCGCGCTCTACCACCGTCGTCACCGTAACGGCCACGCGGCGACCGTCGGGTGACTGCGCCGGCGTGCTCAGGGTCGTCACGCGGTGCCAGTCGTTGGGCTGCATGGCGCGCGGAGCCGCCGCTGGGGCAGCCGCCTGCGCTGCCAAGGCTGCAGGGAGGGACAGAACGGCGAGGATTGGACGAATCGCGGCGAAACGCATGGCCGACATCTCCATCGAGGATTGAGCGGAAAATCGATCGCGTGAGAATGTAGTCCGCGTATGCCCTGATGGACACTAGGCGTGTGATCGGCTAACCTGACAGGGTACCCTGCCCTCCCAGCCCAATGAAACCGTTCGTCTACAAGTTCGGCGGCGCCGCCCTCGCCGATGCCACGGCAATCCGACGCGCGCTCGCCATCATCGAGAACACCCGCGAACCATTGGTCGTGGTGGTCTCGGCAATGCATGGCGTGACCGACGCACTGCTTGCCGCCGCCGACGCCGCACTCGCTGGCGACGGCACGCGCGCCGCGGCGCTGCTCGCGCCGCTCGCACAACGCCATCGCGCCACATCGCGGGCGTTGCTCGCTGGCGCATCGCGGCGCGCATACGAACAGATGGTCACCGGCGAATTCAACGACTGCCTCGCCGTCCTCGGCGGGTTGGCCGCACTGCGCGAACTCACGCCACGCACGCGCGACTTGATTGTGGCTCGCGGTGAGCGGCTGAGCGCCGCACTCGTGGCGGCCGCCATCGGACGTCGCGCACGCTACGTGGATGCGACGACGTTCCTCCACACGGACGCGCGATTCGGCGACGCCGTGCCCCAGCTCCCAGCGACGGACCGTGCGGCTCGACTCGTCCTACGTCCGCTCCTACGTCGTCGGTTGGTGCCGGTGGTGCCGGGGTTCCTCGGCAAGGCGCCGAGTGGCGATGTCACAACGCTCGGTCGCGGCGGCACGGATTTAACGGCTGTGGTTATCGCGCGCGCACTCAGTGCACGCGAGGTCTCACTCTGGAAGGACGTCCCTGGTCTGCTGACGGCCGATCCGCGCGTGGTGCCCGACGCGCGCGTGCTCCCGCACGTTCACATTCGCGAGGCGGCGGAGTTGGCGTATCACGGAGCCAAGGTGCTCCACCCACGGTCCATGATTCCGATTGCGGGACGCCGCATTCCCGTGCGGGTGCGTCCCGTACTCGACCCCGCGTCGGTGGGCACGGAAGTGTCCACGCGACGCGTAGCCGGCCGCTCGCCGGTGCGCGCACTCGCGGCACTGCGCGGGCAAGCGATGCTGACGGTGGAAGGAAACGGAATTCTCGGGCTGCCTGGCGTCGCGGCGCGAACGCTGTCGAGTCTGCAAGAGCTGGGGCTCTCGATTCCATTGATCACCGCGGCGTCGAGTGAGCACTCGCTCTGCATTGCCGTGCCAGCAGGCGACGCGCGCGCCGCGCAGCTGCGGCTCCAGTCGGTGTTCGCCGACGACATTCGCCGCGGCGAAATTGACGGCGTGACGATTCAACCAGCGATCGCCATCATCGCCGTGGTGGGGTTGGGGATGGCGGGCACCAAGGGCGTGGCGGCGCGCACCTTCGGCGCGCTACGCGATGCCGACGTGAATGTGATTGCGATTGCGCAGGGTTCGTCGGAACTCAATATCTCGATTGTGGTGGAGGACGCGCGCGCCGGCGATGCACAACGCGCCATTCACCGCGCTTTTCAGCTCGACAAGATTGGCGGGGGCGCGGTGGGTGAGCCTGCGCGCACCGATCTCTTTCTCTTGGGATTTGGGCAGATTGGTCGTCGCGTCGCAACGATGGCGCCACGCGTGCGGCAACGGGGCCTTGCGTTGCGCGTTGTCGGCGTGTGCGACACGAGTGGCGTGCTCTTTGACCCGGCGGGGATTTCGCCGCAGCGCCTCGATGCGCTCGCACACGCGAAGCAGCGCGGCGTACCGATTGCCAAAACGCGCGGCGCACTCACAATGAATGCGACCGCCGCTGTGGCGTATGCCGCGACGCATGCCCTGCATCATCCGATCACGGTGGATGTGACCGCGGACGAAACCGTACCGGCACTCATGGCGGCGTTGCGCGGCGGCATGGACATCGTGCTCGCCAACAAGCGTCCGATGACCGGCTCGGCGGCACGCGCCGACGAACTGCTCGCCACCGCGCGTGATCGTGGGCGCCATCTGTTAGCCGAGGCCACCGTGGGTGCGGGTTTGCCGGTGCTCGACACCTTCAGCAAGCTCGCGGAGTCTGGTGATCGCGTGCGCAAAATTGAAGGATGCCTCTCCGGCACACTGGGGTTTCTCTTTGATCGCATGGGACGTGGCGCGCGGTTCTCCGAGGCCGTGGCCGAAGCCATGCAACTGGGCTACACAGAGCCAGACCCGCGCGAAGATCTGAGCGGTATGGATGTGGCGCGAAAGGCACTCACGCTTGGCCGACTGCTTGGGTTCCGCGGAGAGCTTGGAAGCCTCGCCATTGAGTCACTCGTGCCGGCGCGCGCGCGCACGTGGCCGTTGCCCAAGTTTTTGAAGTCACTCGCTTTGTTCGACGAGGACTGGGCGGCTCGCGTCGCCGCTGCGCGCACCAAGGGGCGCGTGCTCCGCTATGTGGCCGTGGTCACCGCGCGGCGCGTGCGCGTGGGGCTCGTGGCGGTGGATGCCTCGAGTCCATTCTCGTCGCTCATCGGCACGGATAATCAGGTGGTGTTCACGTCAGATCGGTATCGCGACCGCCCGCTGGTGGTCACGGGCCCAGGCGCTGGCCCCGACGTGACCGCCGCTGGCGTGATGAACGACATCCTGTCGCTGGCGCGGAGGGCGCGATGACCGCGCGCGCCGCTGCCATCGCGCCAGGCGGCATTGGGAATATCGGGCCAGGGCTCGACGTGCTCGGGATGGCCGTGAGTGGACCCGGCGATCGTGTGATTGCGGAGCGCGTGCTCGGGCGCGGTGTGACGATTGCCGATGCGGGGCACCCAGAACTTCCGACGGCGGCCGACCGCAACACCGCCGGCATTGCCGCGATGCAGGTGTTGTCGTTTGCGGGCGCGGAAAACGTGGGTGTAAGCCTGACCGTCATCAAAGGGCTTCCGCTCTCCGGTGGTCAGGGCGGAAGCGCTGCGTCGGCCGTTGCCGGTGCGGTGGCCGTGAACCGACTTCTCGGCAACCCGCTCGACCCGATGACGCTTCTCGCGTGCGCGCTGGAAGCAGAAGCGACGGTGTCGGGGCGCCACGCGGACAATCTTGCGCCGGCCATGTTCGGCGGCATCTCGCTCATTCGATCGGTGGCGCCACTCGAGGTGATTGCTTTACCTGTGCCCGCGGCGCTGCGCATTGTGATGGCGCATCCGAATCAACGGCTGCGCACGGCAGATGCGCGCGCGGCGCTGCCGCAGTCGATTGATCGCGCGCTCGTGGTTGCGCAGATGGCGAATGTCGCCGCGATGGTGTCGGGATTCTGGACCGGCGATCTGCAAATGATTGGTCGCGGCCTCGAAGATCAGATTGCTGAGCCGGCGCGCGCGCCGTTGCTCCCAGGATTCATCGCCGCGAAAACGGCGGCGATGGAAGCGGGCGCACTGGGCGGTTCCATTAGCGGCGCTGGCCCAACCAGTTTCTATTTTGCGACCAACGACTTGAGCGCCCAGCGCGTCGCGCATGCGGTGCGCGATGCGTACGCGGCACTCGGCATTGCCTGTGACACGCGCGTGGCACATGTGGCCACGCACGGCGCCATTGGACTTAGCGAGGATTCTACCAGTGTCTGAACTATTTGCTGTTGCAGGGACGCCATCGGTGCAGCGCTGCGAATCGTGCGGCGCGACCTGGCCCGAGCTCGACGCGAGCGCGACCTGTCGCACGTGCGACGGCCTCCTGGCCATTGTACAGCCGACGCCCACGGCGCACGGCGCTGCGCTGCTCCAACGGTTTGGGTCGCGGTGCTGCACGCACCCAGGGAGCGAGGCCAGCGGCGTGTGGCGCTTTGCTGAACTCGTGATGCCGTCGGCGACCTCGCACGTGACGCATCCTGAGGGGAACACGCCGTTGCTCCGCCGTACGGCCGTGCAGACGTACGCAGGGGTCGCAGAACTCTGGCTGAAGCACGAAGGGCAGAATCCCACAGGATCGTTCAAGGATCGTGGAATGACGGTTGCCGTGACGCAGGCGGCTCGCGTCGGTGCACGTGCGGTGGCATGCGCGAGCACGGGAAACACCTCCGCGTCGCTGGCATCGTATGCCGCGCATGCGGGCATCCCTGCCCTCGTGCTGGTGCCGCGCGGTCAGGTGGCCATGGGTAAGCTGACGCAGTCGCTCGCGTACGGCGCCCGCACGTTGCTCGTGGACGGAAGCTTTGACGACTGCCTTCGACTCGTGCGCGAAGCGTCCGCTGAGCTTGGCGTGTATCTGGTGAACTCGGTGAATCCGTGGCGGATTGAAGGGCAAAAGACGATTGTCTTTGAACTGCTTCAACAGCGCGGCTGGCAGGCTCCAGACTGGATTGCGTTGCCCGCAGGAAACCTCGGCAACACATCGGCGTTCGGAAAAGCATTGCGCGAGGCGCATGCGCTCGGGCTGATTGATCGCGTGCCGCGTTTGCTCGCGGTGCAGGCGGCCGGGGCGGCGCCATTTGCGACGGCGTTCGCCGACGATTTTGCGACGCACCCAACAGTGAAGCCCGAGACGATCGCGACGGCCATCCGGATTGGCGACCCCGCGAGCTGGGATCGTGCGATTCGTGCGATTCGCGAAACGAACGGTGCCGTCGCGTCTGTGACCGACGACGAGATTCTCGACGCTAAAGCGGTGATCGATGCCGCAGGTGTCGGCTGCGAGCCGGCGAGTGCGGCCAGCGTAGCGGGCGTGCGCAAACTCCGCGCCGCCGGTGTGATTGCGCCGGACGCCACGGTGGTAGCGGTGCTGACCGGTCACGTCCTGAAGGACCCCGGCGCGTTGATTGAGTACCACCAGCAGCGAGATCCCGCGCCAGCACGCGCGAACCGCCCGGTGGAGATTGGAGCGACGCTGGCAGAGGTTGCGCGGGTGTTGTCGGCACCGGCGCGCTGACTCTGGCCGTCCGCACGCGCACCCTCCCTAGCCGCCCAAGGAAGCGTTGCCTCTGCGGCTAGCGAAGGCGCTTTTGACCTTCCCCCCAAGATTGCAGCCAGAGATTATTCGCGATGGAACTTGGACTCTACACATTCGCTGACACGTCGGCCGATCCGCTGACGGGCACGCCCATCAGTGCGGCGCAGCGGCTCCGCGACCTCCTCGAAGAAGTCGAGCTCGCCGATCAACTCGGCCTCGACGTATTCGGAATCGGCGAGCACCATCGCCCAGATTTCGCGGTGTCCGCGCCAGCGGTCGTTCTGGCTGCCGCTGCGGCTCGTACCAAGCGGATTCGCCTCACCAGCGCGGTCACGGTGCTGAGCTCGGACGATCCGGTCCGAGTCTTTCAGGAATTTTCAACGGTAGATCTGCTGTCGGGCGGCCGCGCCGAGATTATGGCGGGCCGCGGATCGTTTATTGAATCGTTTCCGTTATTCGGCTACGCGCTCGACGACTACGACTCGCTCTTCTCCGAAAAACTCGATCTCTTGCTCGCGCTTCGCGATTCCGAGCGCGTCACGTGGCAAGGCAAGCACCGTGCGCCCCTGCGTGACCAGCCCGTCTATCCACGCCCCGTGCAGGACCCGCTCCCCATATGGATTGCGGTTGGCGGCACGCCGGCGTCGGTGCACCGCGCGGCTACATTGGGGCTGCCGCTCGCCATCGCGATCATTGGCGGGATGCCAGAGAACTTCGCGCCAATGGTAAAGTTTTATCGTGACACCGTGGTTGCTGAGGGGCACGACGCGTCAGTTGCTCGCGTGGGAATCAACTCGCATGTCTTTGTGGCCGACACATCACAGGCAGCGGCCGATCAGTTCTTTCCGGGCTACGCCGCGACGATGAGCCGCATTGGGCGAGAGCGCGGATGGCCGCCGATGTCGCGCGCGCAGTTCGAGGCGGGACGCTCGCTGCACGGCGCGCTGGCGGTAGGATCGCCAGAGGAAGTCGTTGAGAAGATTCTCTTTCAGCATGAGCTCTTTGGACACGACCGTTTTCTCGCGCAGATGGCGGTGGGACACATTCCGCACGCGCAACTCATGCGCTCCATAGAACTGTTCGGCACCAAAGTGGCGCCCGCTGTGCGGAAGGCCATCGGATGAACGCGCCCGTAGAACGCTTCGAACTCACCATCGCGGTCACGCCGAGCGACATCGACACGCTGGGCCACGTGAACAACGTAGTGTACCTGAGCTGGGTGCAGGATGTGGCCATCGCGCACTGGAATGCCGCCTGTCCGCCAGAGGAGCAAGCAGAGGTGGCGTGGGTCGCCATCCGGCATGAAATCGACTACAAGCACCCTGCCGTGCTTGGTGACTCAGTGGTCGCGCGCACCTGGGTTGGCAGCGCGGACTCGCACCGATTTGAGCGCAACACCGAGGTACGGCGCGCGAGCGATGACAAACTGCTCGCGCGCGCCCTCACGATCTACTGCCCCATCAATCGCGCCACCGGAAAACTGACCCGAGTGAGCGCCGAGGTGCGCGCACGTTTTTCCGCGCCTACGCCGCCGTCATCGCCCTGAGCACCGCGCCGGCGCGACGTGCCGCTTCGGCAATGCGCTCGGGACTTGTGATAAACGAAATACGGAAGAACCCTTCGCCGCCCGCGCCGAGGCCGGCGCCAGGGAGCACGATGACGCCCTGCTCTTCCATCATCCGTTCGTGGAATTCGCGGCTCGACACGCCAGCCGGGAGTGGAAGCCAGAGATACATCGAGCCCTTGGGCGGCTCCACCGAAAATCCATTCGCACGGAACGCCGCCACGGCGGCATCGCGCCGCTCCTTAAACACGGCAATGTTGCCCGGCACCCACTCGGCCCAGCTGTCGAGCGCGGCGATGCCGGCCTTTTGCACCGCCATAAACTGACCGGTGTCGAGGAAACTCTTCACCTTGGCCAGCGCACCAACGACCGTCTTGTTGCCGCAGGCCCAGCCGCAGCGCCAGCCGGTCATGTTGTACGTCTTCGAAAGCGAGTGGAACTCAATCGCCACGTCGCGCGCGCCCGGTACATCAAAGATGCTCGGCGCCACATAACCGTCGAAGGTCATCTCCGAGTAGGCGTTGTCGTAGACGAGCACGATGTCGCGCTCACGGCACTGCGCCACCACGCGCTCGAGATATTCGAGCGGTGCGACGGCAGCCGTGGGATTATTGGGATAATTCAGGTAGAGCAACTTGGTGCGCGCGAGCACGTCGGCTGGCACATCGTCGAGTTCTACGAGAAAGTTCGTGCGCGGCGTGATCGGATACATATACGGTTCTGCTTCAGAGAGCAGCGCGCCGCCGAGGTAGGCGAGATAGCCCGGATCGGGAAGAATCGCGACGTCGCCTTTTTGGAGATAGGCGAGTTCGAGATGCGCGAGTCCTTCCTTGGAGCCGATGAGCGGAACGATTTCCGTGAGCGGGTCGAACTGATGCCCAAATCGCTTGAGCATCCAGGCAGACACGGCATCGCGATACGCTGGCAGTCCGAGGCCAAAACCATAACGACTCATGGCTGGATCGCGCGCGGCGGCCGCTAAGGCTTCGACAGCCTTTGGCGGTGGCGCGAGATCCGCATCTCCTGCGCCTAAGTCAATGACGTCGATGCCGCGCGCGATCAAGTCGCGCTTCTTCTGCGGGATAGTGGCCAGCAGGTACTGGGGCAACGACGCGAAACGGCGCGAGAACGTTGGCATAGTCTAGGGTTTGGCGGGACGCGCCATAGAAAACAGCGCGTCGGGCGTCATGGGCAGATACAGGTCGGCACCGAGCCGGGAGAGTTGGTCGAGCTTGTGATTGTCGGGGAGACCATCCGTGCATACGGCGGCGTCGACTGATACGTAGAGCACTTCGCCAATGATAAAGTTGCTGGCCGACGCGCCTTCGCCCACGCGCACCACCTGCACGAGGCGGCATTCGATGCGCACCGGAGATTCCGCCACACCCGGCGGTTTGACGCGGACGCTGGCGGTGCGCGTAAAGCCGGAGACGTCGAACTCATCCACGTCTGAGCTGAAATCGACGGCGGTGCGATTCATCTGCTCCGCCATCGCGCGGGTGACCACATTGACGACGAACTCACCGGTCGCCTTAATATTCCGCAGCGAATCCTTTTCCTTTCCGTCGCGCAGGTTGACCGTGCAAAAGGTGAGACAGGCCGGATTCCCGCCCCCCATGGTGAAGTACGAGAAGGGGGCGAGATTGCCGACACCGTCCGCGCCGACCGTGGAGACAAACGCGATCGGCCTCGGCGCGACCACCCGGGCGAGCAGTCGAGACCGCTCGGGGATGGGGAGCGCCGGAATATCGAACGTGAGCATGACGGACTCAGGACGTCGGCGGATTGAAACCGTCGCCGGCTTCGATCCAACTGCGGAAATACTGTTCGTCTTCAGCAGGGAGCGCCGGCTTGGCAATCTTCATGGGCCGGAATGAATCCATCATCACCGCGAGTTCGTTGGTTTCCTTGGCGCCAATGCTCGCTTCAACGCGCCCCGGATGCGGACCATGCGGCAGACCATCCGGATGGTGCGTGATGGAGCCGTACTCAATCCCCTTGCGGCTCATGAACTCGCTCGAGGCGTAGAAGAGCACCTCGTCGCTGTCCACGTTGCTGTGATTGTACGGCGCTGGCACCGCCTGCGGGTGAAAGTCGTACGGACGCGGCACAAAAGAGCAGATCACGAATCCGTCGCCTTGGAACGTCTGATGCACTGGCGGCGGCTGGTGCACCTTGCCGACGATCGGTTCAAAGTCGTGGATGTTGAACGCCCATGGGTAGAAAAAACCATCCCAGCCCACGACGTCGAGCGGATGGTGATCGAGCACCATCTCGGTGAGGGCGTTGTACTGCTTGACGATGATGGGGAAATCTCCCTTTTCGTCGTGCGTCACGAGTTCCGTGGGACGGCGGAAGTCGCGCTCGCTGTACGGCGCGCCTTCCACGATCTGTCCGAACTCCGTGCGATACCGCGAGGGCGTGCGCACATAGCCGCGGCTCTCAAAGCAGAGCAACTTGGCCGGCGTGGTAAAGCGATACCGATGCATGATGCCGCGCGGGAGCATCAGATAGTCGCCGGGCTTAATGGCGAGCGGGCCGAACTGCGTTTCGACCGTGCCCTCTCCTTCGGCGACGTACACCACCTCATCCGCCTGCGCGTTCCGATAAAAATGTTCGTCGGTTTTATCCGGCTCCACCCAGAGCATCGCGATGTCGTTGTTGTACATCAACGGAATGCGGTCGAGCGTAGGCGATCCGCCCTTTGGCAGTTGGCGCGTGCGGAAGTGCCGGTGCCGCAGCGCTGCGCTGTCGTCGGCTTCCCACACGAGCTTCTTGAGTTCGCGCACGGACTTGATGGTCGTGGGCGGATGAATGTGATAGAGCAACGCCGACGGTCCGGTGAAGCCTTCGTTGCCCATCAACTGCTCGCTGTACAGCCCGCCGTCGGGGCGACGAAACACGATATGCCGTTTTCGTGGCACCTGCCCCAGGATGTGATACATCGGCATTAGAGATTCCCCCGCAGTTCCTGCTCGCGTTCAATGCTCTCAAAGAGCGCGCGGAAGTTGCCCTTGCCGAATCCCTTGGCGCCCTTGCGCTGGATGATCTCAAAGAAGAGCGTCGGACGGTCCTGCACCGGCTTGGAGAAGAGCTGCAGCAGGTAGCCTTCGTCGTCGCGGTCCACGAGAATGCCATGCGCCTTCAGCTCGGCGACGGGCTCGTCGATCTTGCCGACGCGCGCCTCGAGGTCGTCGTAATACGACGACGGCGTGCCGAGGAACTCCACGCCGCGCGACTTGAGCGCCTTGACCGTCGCGAGAATGTCGTCGGTGGCGACGGCGATGTGCTGCACGCCCGGCCCGCCGTAGAAGTCGAGGTACTCGTCGATTTGTGATTTCTTCTTGCCGACGGCCGGCTCGTTGATCGGGAACTTAATGCGGCCGTTGCCGTTCGACATCACCTTGGACATCAGCGAGGAGTACTCGGTGGAGATGTCCTTGTCGTCGAAGGTGAGCAGGTTGTAGAAGCCGAGGACGTGCGAGTAGAACTCCACCCACTCGTTCATCTTGCCGAGTTCGACATTGCCCACGCAGTGGTCCACATACTTGAGCCCAACCGGCGGCGCGTTGAACTCCGAGGTCTTGGGCACAAAACCTGGGATGAACAATCCGCGATAGTTCCGGCGCTCGACAATCGAATGGATGGTGTCGCCGTACGTTGCGATAGCGGCAATCACCACTTCGCCGTCGGCGTCGGTGAGCACCGTCGGTTCCTGCACGGAGCGGGCGCCGCGCTCTACGGCTTTGGCCCAGGCATCGCGGGCGTCATCCACCCAGAAGGCGAGATCCTTGACGCCGTCGCCGTGCTTTGCGACATGCTCCGAGATCGCACCCGATGGACCGAGCGCTGATGTGATGACGAGCCGAATCTTGTCTTGTTGCAGCAAGTAGCTCGCGCGGTCGCGCACGCCGGTTTCGGGGCCGCGGTAGCCGACGAGCTGAAAACCGAATGCTGCGCGGTAATACAGCGCCGACTGCTTGGCGTTGCCGACCCAGAACTCGATGTAATCGGTTCCGTTGATCGGAAAGGTGTCGTGTGGCTCGGACTTGAGCGGAGACGCGGTAGTAGCCATGGGGGCTCCTGATAATGGGCGGGTAGACAGTAGACAGTCGAGTACGAACCGTTCACGTGCCACACGCGCAGAATTAGGCGCCGCGGGAACCCGTGCGGGCGCACGTCCACCACCGGGACCACTCGAGTCCGATGGAAGCCTGCCGGAGGAGACAGAGGGCGCCTTTCATTTCCCTAATATAGTGTCCGGTGGGACGGTTCGTCGGAGGGCAAGGAACTGGCGCCCACTCCGGCACTCATCCGAGCGTGCGCAGGCATTCCCGGTCCACATTGCCGCCCGTCACAAAGAGCACGACCTTCGCGCCTTTGGGGACGGTCACTTTTCCGGCCAGCAACGCCGCGAGCCCAGCCGCCGCCGCAGGCTCGGCTAGCACCTTACAGCGCTCAATCAGCAGCCACATCGCCTCGACAATCGCTTCGTCGGGCACGGTGACCATCTCAACGCCCAGTCCCTTCACATGCGCAAAGTTGCGCACGCCGGTGAAGGGCGCGGCAAGGCCGTCCGCGATGGTCGACAGGCGGTCCGGAGCCACTGGGGAGCCGTGGTCGAGACTCTGCCGCATTCCGCAAGCACCATCTGGCTCGACGCCAATCACGCGCGCGGCAGGCCGTAGCCCCCGCGCGGCCACGCTAATGCCGCTCAGCACACCGCCACCGCCGCAGCCCACGAGCAGCACGTCTGGATCGGACACATCCTCGAACGCCTCAAGAGCCAGCGTGCCCGCGCCTGCGATCACGCGGTCATCGTCAAAAGGATGTACGAGCGTCAGGCCGCGCTCTGCTTGTAGGGTATGTGCGGTGCCGAGCAGATCGCCGCTCGTCTGCACGACATCGCCGCCGTAGCCGCGCGTGGCTTCGACCTTACTGCGCACGGCCGTGGTTGGCATGACGACCGTGGCCGACACTCCCATCGCGCGCGCGGCCCACGCCACGGCCTGCGCGTGGTTGCCCGCCGAGAGCGTGACGACGCCGCGTTTCCGCTCTTCTGCCGTGAGCTGATCCATTCGGTTCAGCGCCCCACGCACTTTGAACGATCCCGTTTTCTGAAAGAGCTCGAGCTTGAGAAAGATATCGGCACCGGTCATCGCAGAGAGCGTGGCCGAGGCCATCATCGGCGTACGGCGCACACGGTCGCCAATGACGGTGCGCGCGGCACGCACCGCGTCGAGTGTCACGAGAGGAGCAACGGTGGCTTCGTTGGTCATGTCAACCTCAACTCGGGCAGGTTCCGGTACAGATCGAGCGCGGCGGGATTCGCCAGCGCATCGGTGTTCTTCACCTCGCGGCCGTGGATCACATCACGCACCGCCATCTCGGTAATCTTACCACTGATTGTGCGCGGAATGTCCGCGACCTGCACGATCACCTTGGGCACGTGGTGCGGACTCGCGGCCTCACGAATGCGGCGGCGGAGTGTGTCGCGGAGCGCGTCGTTGAGCACCGCGCCGGCACGGAGCCGCACGAACAGTACGATGCGCACATCGGCACTTCCCTCCGCGACAATCTCCTGCCCCACCACCACGCTCTCGAGAATCTCCTCGAGTTGCTCCACCTGCCGATAAATCTCGGCGGTGCCAATGCGCACGCCACTCGGATTGAGGGTGGCGTCGCTTCGGCCGTAGATCACGAGACCGTCGTGCGCGGTGATCGCGGCCCAATCGCCGTGGCGCCAGACATTGGGATACTGATCGAAATACGCCGCGTGATACTTGGCGCCGTCGGCGTCGTTCCAGAAGGCCACCGGCATTGAGGGAAATGGCGTGGTGCACACGAGCTCACCGGCCTCTCCTCGAACGGACTGCCCCGCCGCATCGAACACATCCACTGCCATTCCCAAACCACGGCACTGCAACTCGCCGCGCCACACCGGCAGCATGGGATTCCCGAGCGCGAAACATGAAATGAGATCGGTGCCGCCCGAAATACTGGCGAGATGCACACCGCTGCGCACGCTGCGGTAGACAAAATCGTAGCTGTGCTCGGCGAGCGGACTCCCCGTGCTCAGGATGGTGCGCATCGCGCTGAGATCGTGCGTGCGCGCTGGGTGCATCCCTTCTTTTTCGCTCATGGCTAAGAACTTGGCGCTCGTGCCAAACACCGCCACCTGCTCCTCGGCCGCAAGCGTCCAGAGCGCGTCGGGCTGCGATGGTGGCATCGGCGCACCGTCGTAGAGCACCACGGTGGCGCCCGAGGCGAGCGCGCTCACGAGCCAGTTCCACATCATCCACCCGCAGGTGGTGAAGTAGAAGATGCGTTCGCCCGCGCGCAGCTCCACGTGCAGCCGGTGTTCCTTGAGATGTTGCAACAGCGTGCCACCCGCGCCGTGCACCATGCACTTGGGGAGCCCGGTGGTACCCGACGAATACATCACATACAACGGATGGTTGAACGGGAGCTGCTCGCAGTACAGCGCGGCGCCCGCACTGCGTGCGAGGCAGTCGCTCCACGGCACGCTGCCGCGCACGGCAGCGATGGACGCGGCGTCGATGCTGTCGCGCAGGAACGGAATGAGCACCACGTGCTCGAGCTCGGGGATGGCCTCCGCGATGTCCGCCACGCGCGCCACGAGATCGATGGCTTTGCCCGCGTATGTGTAGCCGTCCGCGGCAAAGAGCACGCGCGGTGCGATCTGTCCGAAGCGATCGAGCACGCCCTTGGCTCCGAAGTCGGGCGAGCACGAAGACCAGACCGCACCGCAGGCCGCGGCTGCGAGCATCGCGGTGACCGCCTCGGGAACGTTCGGCAGGAATCCTGCCACGCGGTCGCCGGGCCGAACGCCGAGGGCGCGCAATGTGGCGGCGAGTGCCGCGACCTGCTCAGCGAGTGCATCACGCGTGAGGGTGCGGCGGCGGCCTCGTTCGTCGCGAAAGATCAGTGCGAGCTCGGGCCCGCGGTGCCGAAGCAGATTCTCGGCGAAGTTGAGCCGTGCGCCGGGGAACCAATGCGGGCCAGCGTCGGTGGATGGCGGCGCCATGCGCGTACCGCCGACGAGGACCTCGTCCCACGGGAGCGTTCCTTCACCGCGCGACTCGGCGACAACGCCCGTCTCTTCCCACACCGACGCCCAGAACTGCTCCGGCCGGTCGCACGACCAAGCGTGCCAGCGGGCATACGGCGCGTCTGGAGCGGGCGTGCCTGCCCACCGCCGAGCCGCGTTTTCATAGAACGCGAAGAGCTGCGTCTCCAGCGCCTGCGCGGGAACCGGCGCCCAGAGCGGAGCGTTCTGATCGAGAGAATGGTCAGAGCGATTGGTCATTGCTGGAGGCAGGTCGAGTCCAATATGTGTCCGGCGGACTCGGGAAAGTGATGGCAGACGGATTTTCGAATCGGTATTATCTTACATGTCTTAAGTCTGTGCGCCGTAATGGGTAAGGCACCAGACTAAGCGCCTCAACTGAGGCGAACGTTCACAGCACAACAGGAGCTCCCCGCAATGCGACGACTCGCTCTCGCGACGCTGCTCGTACTTGCCACCGTTGCACCGCTGGCCGCCCAGCGTGCCACCGTCGGCGAAATTGGTGTCATGGCCCAGTGGACCAAGTACGATGATTTCACCAAACTCGACAACCCCCTCGGCATTGGCGCCCGCGTCGGCATTTCGCCGTTCGACGCGTGGAATGGCTGGCCGCTTGATCGCGTGGCCCTCGAGTACGAAGTGGACTACTCGAAGACCAAGAGTTCGCGTGTGGGCAATCTGAACGCGCTGAACAACCGCATCAACCTTATCTACACGCACCCCATCAACGATCAGTGGAAGTTTCTGATCGGGGGCGGCTGGACGGGCTCGCGCTATGAGTCGGACACCACCAAGAACCAGTACGATTCCGGCGGCAATGCGTCCATCGGTTTCCGGTACTGCGTGAATGAAGATTGGTCGTGGCGCTTTGGCGGCACGGCGGACTTCAAGGATCCGTCGGACCAGACGCCGAGTGGCCAGCGTACGACGACGTACCGCCTGACGGCCGGCATTAGCCGCATGTTTGGTGGCCACGTCAAGAACAACAGCTGCTACGTGGCTCCGCAGGCGCCGCCCCCGCCGCCGGCTCCGGTGACGCCGGCTCCCGCTCCTGCGCCAGCACCGGCCCCAGCGGCTGCTCCGGCTCCGGCCCCAGCGCCCGCTCCGGCTCCGCCAGCGCCGCCGGCACCGGCTCCGGCCAAGCCGCGCGAACTGCTCAC
This sequence comes from Gemmatimonadota bacterium, assembly GCA_026387915.1. NCBI lineage: Bacteria > Pseudomonadati > Gemmatimonadota > Gemmatimonadota bacterium. Next base: position 128,408 of record JAPLKS010000014.1, on the reverse strand, counting down.
GCTGCATGATGTGAACTTTGCCTTCGACAAGGCCGATTTGACGAAGGCCGCCAAGGACACGCTCGATGTGGGCGTGGCGTTCCTCAAGGCGCACGCCGACACGAAGGTGGAAATCCAGGGGCACACGGATAACATCGGAACGGACGCGTATAACCAGAGTCTCTCGGAGCGCCGCGCGACGATGGTCAAGAACTATTTGGCCGCTCACGGTATTGCCGCGAGCCGCATTGCGATCAAGGGCTTTGGTGAATCGAAGCCGGTGGCCGACAACGCTTCCAAGGAAGGCCGTGCGCAGAACCGTCGCGCGGTGATCATCGAAGTTCCGTAAAGACAATCGGTGCCGCTCACGCGGCGCTGCAGCGTGTCACACGGCGGCGGTCGGGTTTTCCCGGCCGCCGCCGTGTGCGTTGGCGCCGCGGTGAGTAGCTTCCAGTATGTCGCGCATCTTGCTCGCCGACGCTGATGCGTTCTTTGTGGCCGTCGCGCGGAAGGAGGACCCCGAGGGCGCTGGCCGCGCGCCGCTGCTGATCGTGGGCGGCCGTCCGGGCTCGCGCGGCGTGGTCTGCTCTGCTTCATACGAAACGCGCGCGTTCGGCGTGCGGTCGGCCATGTCGATCACGCTCGCGTTGAAGCTCTGCCCCGATGCACTCTGCGTGCCGGTGCCGCGGCAGGCGTGTAGCGATTCCAGTCGCGCGATCAAGCGGGTGCTCGAGCGATTCACGCCGGCCGTGGAAGGGGCGAGCATTGATGAGTGGTACTTGGATTTATCAGGCACCGAAGCGCTCTATCAACACGAATCGCTCGAGGCCACGGCTCGACGCATTCGCGCCGCTGTGCTCGACGAAACGGGAATGGCCCTTTCGATTGGCGGCGGCCCCAACAAGCTTGTGGCCAAGTTGGCGGCGGAGCGTGCCAAACCCACCAAGGCGCCAGAGGCGGGCGGCGTGCACATCGTCCCTGATGACGGCGTGCGCGACTTTATGGCCACGCTCGCCCTCAGCGACATCCCCGGCATTGGCCCCAAACTGACGGCCAAGCTGCACGACCTCGGGCTCGACCGGGTTCCCGACGTCCTGCAACACGACGACGCGACGCTCGCGCGCTGGCTCGACGCCAAAACCGCCGCGTGGCTTCGTGCGCGCGTGGGCGGCAACAGTGTTTCGGCCGTAGAACCGCACGCGCCAGCCAAACAGGTGAGCCGCGAAGAAACCTTTGACCGCGATGTGTCGGAGGTGACCAAGGTGGAATCGGAACTACGGCGCCTCTGCGCCAAGGTCTCGGCCGACCTGCGTGGCGACGGGCTCACGGCGCGCACGGTGACTGTGAAATACCGCACCAACGATTGGACGACCCGCACCGCCGGGCGCACCCTGCGTGAGGGAATAGAATCGGACCGCGCGGTGACGGACGTGGCGTTGGAGCTCTTTCGCAAGTTGCGGGTGGCACAGCGTAAACCGGCGCGCCTCGTTGGCGTGGCGCTCTCGAACTTTGCCTCGTCGCGGGACGCGGAGCAGCTCACAATGTTCGCGACGAGCACGCCGGCAGTGGAGTTGCCCCGCGACCGAGACCTCTCGCGGGCGCTGGACCGCGTGCGCGAGAAGTTTGGCGACGAGGCCATTGGCTCTGGCCCAAAACGGGAGCGCCCGCTGGGCGAGAAAGGGGCGCGCCGCCCCAGGTAACCGCCCTCGATCGTGGAAGAGTGCCGCGCTCCGCTGGCGCGGCCGTGGGCTGGGAGCGCATCTTGCACCGTGCTGGATTCGCTCGGCTTTCGGACTGGCCTGCTGACCAGCGAGCTACCCTCCGAAGCATCCACCAACCTCTCGGTACACCGATGACTCGACTGCGCTCCTCCCTGCCCCTCGCGGCCGCGTTGGTATTCGCGTCCTGCCAGCCGGCGACGGTGCAGACTCCGGCACCCGCTCCCTCGCCCACTCCGTCTGCAGCGGCTGGTGCCGCCCGTCCGGCCGGCGCTCCGGCCACTCCGGCCGACACCACCCGTCCCACGCCGCCCGCCGGTGCACCAGGCGCCGGTGCCGCTGGCGGGCCGGGCGGCCTTCCCGGGGCGGCCGCGGCTGAACCGAACCCACGTCCCTACGCAACGGTCATTCGCGGCGACGTGAAAACCAAGTCAGGGCTCTTCAAGACGCACCGCATTGGATCGCGCGTGCTCTATGAGATTCCGCGCGGTGAGTTGGGCAAGGACATGCTGCTGGTCAGCCAGATCGCCAAGACGACCGTCGGCGCTGGCTACGGCGGCCAGGCGCTCGGCAACCGCGTCGTGCGCTGGGAGCTCAAGAACAATCGCGTGCTCTTCAAGAGCGTGAGCTATCAGATTCGCGCGGACTCGACCGATCCGATTTACCGCGCCGTTGAGGCCGCGAACTACAACGCGATTCTCGCGGCGTTCAACGTTGAGGCCTACGGTGCCGACTCGGCGCCGGTGATTGACGTCTCGCGTATGTATACCAATCCACCCGCCGAGTTGAACGTGACGACGCGGTACCGCGGCGCGATTGACGCGACGCGTTCGTTCCTCGAGCGTGTGGCGACCTACCCGACGAACATTGAAGTCGAAGCCACGCTCACCGTGAACTCGACGCCCGCCCTTCCGGGTGCGCCTGGGGGCTTTGGCCCCGCGCTCCCGCCGTCGGCGTCGTTCCTCGTGCACTGGTCGATGCTCAAGCTCCCCGAGACGCCGATGATGCCGCGTCTGATGGATGAGCGCGTGGGCTATTTCTCCACGAGCACCACGGACTTTAGCCGCCAAGAACTGAAGGCCGCAACACGCACGTTCATTACGCGCTATCGCCTGGAGTGCAGCGATCGCAAGGAAGGCAATCTCTGCTATCCCAAGAAGCCGATCGCGTACTACGTAGACCCCGGCACGCCGAAGTGGCTGCAGCCGTGGGTGGCCAAGGCCATTGATAGCTGGAAGCCGGCCTTCGAAGCCGCGGGCTTCAAGGATGGCATCGTGGCCAAGTACGCACCCACCAAGGAAGAAGATCCGGACTGGGCCGCCGAAGATGCGCGCTACTCGGTGATTATGTGGTTGCCATCGAGCATCGAGAACGCGGTGGGACCGCACGTGCACGATCCGCGCTCGGGTGAGATTATGGAAGCCGATCTGCAGATCTACCACAACGTGATGAACCTCAACACCGACTGGTATTGGACGCAGGCCGGCGCCGTCGACCCGCGCGCCAAGAAGCTCCCCTTCCCGGATTCGCTGGGCGGGCGCTTGATGCAGTATGTGATTGCGCACGAAATCGGCCACTCGCTCGGCTTCCAGCACAACATGAAAGCCAGCGGCATGTACCCGGCCGACTCGATTCGCAACAAGGACTTTGTGCATCGCATGGGACACGTCTCCACGCTGATGGACTATTCGCGCTTCAACTATGTGGCGCAGCCGGAAGACGGCATCGCGCTCGGCGATCTCATTCCGAAGATCGGCCCGTACGACATTTGGGCCACGCACTGGGGCTACGCGCCGATTGCTGGCGCCAAGACACCCGACGAGGAGCGCAAGACGCTCGACAGCTGGGCGCGTGAGCAGGACACCAAGCCGTGGTTGCGTTTCTCCACCGACGACGATCAGGGTGCTGACCCGTACAACAACACCGAAGCCGTGGGCGACGCCGACGCCGTCAAGAGCACCGCGCTCGGCATCAAGAATCTCAAGCGCCTCGTGCCGATGCTGTTGCCGGCCACGCAGGAAGACTTGCAGAACAACGATCAGACGTCGGAGATCTACGGCCGGTTGATTGGTCAGTGGGCCACCGAACTCCGCCACGTGGCGGTGATTGTGGGCTCGGCAGAAACGCAGGAAAAACTCGGTGGGCAAGCCGGTGTGCGATTCACGCCGACGAGCGCGGCGCGTCAGCGTTCCGCGGTAAAGTTCCTGAACGACAATGCGTTTGCGACGCCGACGTATTTCTTGGATCCCGCGATCCTGCGCCGCATTGAGCCGGAAGGTTCGATCCAGCGCATCAACGGCGCACAGCGCGGCGTGCTGTCCACGGTGCTCAGCGACATCCGGTTGTCGCGCCTCGTGTCGTTTGAGGCAGACGCCAAGGCCGGCGAGACGGTCTACACGCTTGCTGAACTCTTGGCGGATGTGCGGAGCGGCGTGTGGGGCGAACTGTCGCACCCGTCGGTGAAAATCGATGCCTATCGCCGCGGACTCCAGACCTCGTATATCGATCTGGCACGCAGCAAGGTGAATCCGCAACCGATTAACCTTGGTCCGATTCCCGCTGGGATTCCGGCGTCGTTCATTGCGCAGCTCACCCGCCGAACGGCGGACGCGAAGGCGATGTTCCGCGCCGAACTCAAGACGCTCGACGGACAGATCGCGGCGGCGCAGGGACGCGCAACCGACCCGATGACCAAGGCGCACCTCGGCGAGGCGCGTCACCAGATTGACGATATTTTGAACCCTAAGAAGTAAGACTCCTTTTCTGGGAAGACCGATATGTGGCCGTGCTTTCGCATTCGTGTTCTTCCGTTGATTCTCGCACTGGGCTCCGGCGTACGCGCCGGGGCCCAGCGCGTATCAGCGGACATTCTGATCACCGGCGGACTTGTGTACGACGGGTCTGGTGCCGCCGGTCGCGTGGCCGACGTAGGGCTTCGTGGTGATCGCATTGTGTTTGTGGGGGACGCCAAGAGTGCTGGTGTCACCGCCACACGCACCATTGTGGCGACGGGGCTTATCGTCGCGCCGGGGTTCATTGACCCGCATACGCATACGCCCACCGATCTTTCGTCGCCGGTTCGGCGCGGCAATGCACCGTATCTGATGCAGGGCGTGACCACCGTCGCCACCAACAACGACGGTGGCGGCGCCACGGACGTCGGACCGCTGCTCGCCAAGTGGGACTCAGCGGGGATTGGCACGAACGCTTTGGTGTACGTGCCGCAAGGCAGTGTACGCGGCCGAGTGCTCGGGATGAGCGATCGCGCACCGAACGCAGCGGAACTCGCCAAGATGGAAGACATCGTCGAACGCGGCATGCGCGACGGTGCCTTTGGCTTGTCGGCAGGGCTCTATTACGCGCCCGGCAGCTATGCGACCACGGAGGAAGTGATTGCGCTCGCCAAAGTGGCCGCTCGGCATGGCGGTATTTACGACACCCACCAGCGCGACGAAAGTTCGTATACAATTGGCCTCCTGGGCTCGGTGCGCGAGGTGCTACGCATTGGACGCGAGGCCAAGATTCCCGTGCACTTCTCCCACATCAAGGCGCTCGGCGCTGACGTGTGGGGCTACGCCGATAGCGTGATCGCACTGATCACAGCGGCGCAGCAGGAAGGGATCACGGTGAGCGCTGACCAATATCCGTACGATGCGTCGGGCACTTCGCTTGTCACGTCGTTGTTGCCGCGATGGGCCGAGGCCGGTGGACGCGATTCGCTGCTGCATCGCATCGCGGATCCCGCCACGCATACCAAGCTTGTGGCGGAGATGCGCGAGAATCTGCGACGGCGCGGCGGGGCGTCCTCACTGCTCGTCGTGAACAAGGCGTCGCGTGAGTTGTACGGGAAGCGTCTCGATGCGATTGCCGCGACGCGCAAACTCGAGCCCGTGGAAGCCGCGCTGGAGATTATCCGCACGGTGGGCGACCAGAGCGTGGCGTCGTTCAACATGAACGCACGCGACATCGAAACGTTTATGAAGGCGCCCTTTGTGACCACCGGCTCTGACGGCTCCGACGGGCACCCGCGCAAGTACGGCAGTTACCCCAAGAAACTCCGCGAGTTTGTGATTGACAAACCCGTGCTCACGATGGCTCGCGCGATTGAAGCGAGCAGCGCCCAGCCAGCGCACGACCTCGGCATTCCGCAACGCGGTAAGCTGGAAGTCGGCTGGTTTGCCGATGTGATTGTATTTGACCCCGCTACGATTCGCGATCAGTCGACCTACACCGAGCCCGAAAAGTTGGCCACGGGAATGCGGTGGGTCTTTGTGAACGGCAAAGGAGCCGTGGACAGTGGTAAACTGACCGGTGTGCTTGCCGGCCATGCCTTGCGGCACAGCAGCTCCGCCGCTCCCTCGAAAGAAAACAAGTGATGCGCACCCTCCCGTTGCACTCCGCCGCCCTGCTCACGGCCTTCACCGCTCTCTCCGTTAACGTCGGCGCGCAATCGATTACGCCGAAGGTGCGCGCCTGGCGCGAGCAGCACGAAATTGAGATTGTGCGCGAACTGGACTCACTCCTCACGATTCCGAACAATGCGTCGGACACACCGAACATCCGACGCAACGCCGAACTGATCCGTACGATGCTCGCCAAGCGTGGCGTGCCGGCGCGCATCCTGGAACACGGCGCGTTTCCGCCCGCGGTGTTCGGCGAACTGAAGGTGCCGGGCGCTACGCGCACGATCATTCTGTATGCGCACTACGACGGCCAGCCCGTGGACCCCAAGGAGTGGGCCACTGCCCCATGGCAACCAGTGTTGCGCGCCAAGCCGGGCGCGAACAACGCTCTGAGTGCCGTGATTCCGATGCCCACGCAGGGGCGGTTCGATCCCGAATCGCGCATCTATGCCCGCAGCGCATCCGATGACAAGGCGCCGATCGTCGCAATGCTCGCCGCTCTCGACGCGATGCGCGCGAATGGCATTGCCCCCACCGTCAATCTCAAGTTCTTCTTTGAGGGCGAAGAAGAAGCGGGCTCCGAGCATCTGCGCGACCTTCTCACCAAATACAAGGATGTGCTCAGCGGCGACGTGTGGCTGATTGTGGACGGCCCGGTACACCAGAGCCGGAAGCAGCTCCTGAGTTTTGGCGTGCGCGGCGTGCTCGGGCTCGAGCTGGCCACGTACGGCCCGGCGCGCGCCCTGCACTCCGGGCATTACGGAAACTGGGCGCCGAACCCTGGCATGTTGATGGTGGAACTCTTAGCGTCGCTCCGCGATGGCGAGGGGAACATCCTGATTGATCATTTTATGGATGACATCGCCAAGCCGACGGCCGCCGAGTTGGCTGCGGTGCGCGCGTTACCGTCCGTTGATGCGCAACTGCGGCGCGATCTCCTGTTGGCACGGAGCGAGGCCAACGACGCGCCGCTCAGCGAACGCGTCATGCTCCCGGCGCTCAACCTGCGTGGCATTCGCGTGGGCAATGTGGCGCCGACGGCCGCGAACGCCATTTCCCCGGAAGCCAAGGCGTCGATTGATTTTCGACTCGTGCCAAACCAGACGCCGCAGCGCATCAAACAACTCTTTGAAGCGCATCTCACCAAACGCGGTTGGTGGATTACGCACGATTCGGTGACTGCCGAGATGCGACTCGCCCACGCACGTGTGGTGCGACTCGACTGGGAAGACGGATATCCGGCGACGCGAACGTCGATGGACCTCGCCGTGTCGCAGGCACTGCGCTCGGTGATCACTGAAGCGCGCGGCGAGGCGGTGCTGATGTCACCGACCTCTGGCGCGAGCCTCGGGCAGTACATCTTCACCGATGTGCTGCGCTCGCCGACCATCAGCTTGCCGATTGTGAACCACGACAACGATCAGCACGCCAAAAACGAGAATGTACGCCTGCAGAACTTGTGGGATGGCATTGAGACGCTCGCCGGCGTGATGGCGAACCTCGGCAAGGCGTGGCCGAGCGTGGTGCCATAAGCATACGGGCCACGCTATTTGACCAACTGAAACTCCACCGGCTGTCCTGTCATGGCCAGCTTGAGCAGCCGGTGGGCCCCGCCCTTCTCCACCCACACGCTGATCGGCGCATCGCCGCCGGTGATGTCGGCCTTCCAGGCCGCAAAGGTGCCGGCAATCACCGTCACCGACTCTTCCCCTGCGACAGAGATGGTGAGCGCGGTCGCCGTTCCCTTGCCAGACTGGAACACGGGAAGCACGAAGCGCGCGCCGCTGGCCCACCGCAACGTTGGAAGCAGCGTCGCGATGAGATTATCATCCACGGCGCCGGCAGGCAGATCAGCGTCCACATTCACGGTCTTGATGGCTCCCTGTTGCGGCGCGACCGCCGTGCCAGTGGCGTGACCATTCGCGTAGGTCACTTCAATTTTGGTGTCCTGCCCCTGCGCCTTTCCGGACTGCGACACCGACTGCATGACGAGCGCTGCTGAAAAGCGCACGGTTGTGTTCTGCTGTATGACGGTGGCGAGTCGAGTCACGTCCTGCAACTCCCAGCCAGCCGCGGTGCGCGCGAGCGTGGTGCGCTGATATCCAAAGGGGCGCCCCTGCACCAGAATAGAAAAACTGTCGGTGCGCGGCACCAGTTGCGTGAGGTCGAGATCAAGCGCGGCGGCTTTCACCACGAGATCTTCTGGGCGAAGCGGTGTGCCGTCAACAGACACAATGCGCACGGGCGCGATGCGCTCAAGCTGGGCACGCACCTTGAGCGCATCGCCCACCACCACAATGAACAGCGAGGATGATCGCATCCCGTCGCGCGCGGCGCGCTGCACCTGCTCTGGCGTCACCGCTGCCAGTTTTTGCCGGTAACTCTGCACGAAATCCGCGGGAAGGCCAAGCAGTTTCGCGTTGGCAATCTCGGCGGCGACTTGTCCCGCGGTTTCGATCGACAGCGGGAACGCTCCCGTCATGGCGTTGCGCGTACGATCGAACTCCGCGCGGTCCAACGGCTCAGTGCCCAGCCGGTCGATTTGCGCGAGCAGCTCGACCAGCGCCGAGTCGGTGACCGAGTTGCGCACTTCGGTCGCGGCTTCGAAGCTCCCCATCTCGCGACGCGACGCGATGGACGAGCGAGCGCTGTAGGTCCAACTCTTCTTCTCGCGTAAGGTGAGGAAGAGCCGAGAATCGGCGCCGCCACCCAACAGGCGATTCGCGATTGCCGCCGCATACGCGCGCGGATCGTTCGGCCGCCACGTGGCATTGCCAACGAGGATATTCGACTGTACCGAGCCCGGCCGGTGCACAAGCACAATCTCGCGCGCCGAGCGCACGGGAATCGCCGTGCGCGGCAAAGCCGAAGCGGCGGCGCCGGTCCAGGAGCCGAACGCTTGCTCCGCGAGTTTCTTTGCTTGCTCAAACGAGAGACTGCCCGCCACCACCAGCAATGCACCCGCGGGACGCAGGCGCGCGTCGTGAAATGCTACGAGGTCGGCGCGCGTCATACTGCGCACGCTGGTTGGATCGGCACGACGCGCGTACGGATGTTCACCGAACACGCCGCGCACGAAGGTGCGCTCGGCGAGACTCGTCGGCTGCGAGAGCTCGACAGTGAGCGCGGAGAGCAACTGCGTGCGCAACAGTTCGACTTCTTTGTCGGGAAATGTCGGCCGCCGCGCTGCGTCGGCGAGGAGCGAAAAAGCCAGCGGAGCGGCATCGGTGAGCGCGTCCGCCCGGAGCGTTACAAAATCCGCGCTGGCCGACGCCGTGAGCTGCCCGCCCACGTTCTCGATTGCCGCGGAGAACTCCTCCGCGGAGCGCGCGCCGGCGCCGCGCGTGAGCAGCGTGGCCATCATGTCGGCGAGCCCAGCTTTGGCTGGCGGATCATAGGCCGCGCCAGCCGCAAAGGTGAGCGAGACCGCGACCACGGGTTGCTTGTTGCTCTGCACGACCACGAGCCGCATGCCGTTCGCGAGCGTGGCTTCGCGGGTCGGTGGGAACTGGGCGGCGCGAATCGGTGCAGCGGGAGGCGCCGCGGCGGGACGTTGTGCGCTGGCGAAGAGCGGCGTCAACGCGGCCACCAGAATCAGCGCGCCCGCGACCGTGGCGCATTCGGCAAGTCGTACGCGGCGCGGCATCATTTGCCCCCCGGCACAATCAATAGCGTGAGCGAATTATCGGGACGCAAGTACGTGGCGGCGACGCGTTGCAAGTCCGCCACGGTCACCGCGTCGTAGCGCCGAATATCGTCGTTCACGCGATTGGCGCTTCCCAAAAAGAGATCGGCAAACTGAATGGCCTCGGCGAGTCCGAGTGCGTGCTGACGCTGCGATACCGCGGTGCTTTTGCGATACGCCTTTGCTTTCGCGAGTTCGCCTTCGGTGATTCCACTGACGAGTTGTGCCGCCTGCGCCACGACGGCGCGTTCGACCGAGTCCACCGCTACTCCCTGATTGGCAATCGCCAGCACGCCAAAAATCCCAGGGCCGCGCGTGGGTCCAATAGGATTGAGCACGGACTGCGAGATGGCCGCGACTTTCTGCTCGCGAACGATCGTTCGGTTGAGGCGCGAACTCTCACCCTGCCCAAAGATCGTGCTGAGCAGATCGAGGGCCGGGTAGTCGGCGTGCGACACAGCCGGAATGCGCCAGAACGCCAGCACCGCACCGATGGTCGCATTGGCATCGGCCACGTTACGGCGCAGCACACCGGTGTTGTACGGTTGGTCGCAGGCCACTGAGGGCGGCGCGGGGACGGCGGGAATCTGGTTGAAGTACTGCGCAATCAGCGCGGTTGCTTCCGCCGAGTTGAAGTCGCCGACGAGCACGAGCGTGGCGTTGTTGGGGGCGTAGTACTGCCGGAAGAACGCCTGCACGTCTTCGACCTTTGCGGCGTTGAGGTCGGCCATCGACCCCACCAGCGAGTGGCTGTAGGCAAAGCAGCGTTCGCGGTCATACAGGAGGCCAATCGAATCGACGAGGGCCCCGACGTACGGCTGATTGTCGAAGCGCAGTCGCCGCTCTTCCTTTACGGCTTCGCGTTGGTTGTCGAGGTTGGCCTGCGTGACGGCCAACGACTGCATCCGTTCGGCTTCGAGCCAGAGTCCGAGGTTGAGCCGGTTGGACGGCAGCACTTCCCAGTAGTTCGTGCGGTCGGCCTGCGTGGAACCGTTGAGCGTACCTCCGGCGCGTTCGATGAACTGAAAATGCTCGGCCTTTTGCACATGTTCCGATCCTTGGAACATCATGTGTTCAAAGAGGTGGGCAAAACCCGTGTGTCCGAGTCGTTCGTCGCGCGCGCCCACGCGGTACCACAGGTTGACGGCGACCACCTGAGCGGAGTGATCCTCCACGAGGTGTACGCGTAATCCGTTGGGGAGCGTGTAGCTCTTGATGGGGATGTCGCGCGGCTCTTGCGCCGCCAGCGCGGAGACGCTGAGTACGGCGGCGAGCGCGGCTCGGAGGACGGGCTTCACGAATGCTCCCCGGGGGAAAGAGTGGAGATCCACCATGCGTTCAAAGCTACGGAGCGCCCTCAGCCCGTGGACCCGAACCCGCCCGCCCGATCTGTGGTCTGCCCCACGGATCCGGTGGTGAAGTCGAGCACTTCAAAGCGGGCAATGACCATTTGGGCTATCCGGTCGCCGTGGCGAATGACCAGCGGGGCCGGTCCACCATTCTTGACTGGCACGCACCATTCGTCGGGATAATCGGCGTCCACGGTGCCCGGCGCGTTCGCAATCACGAGGTCGGTTTTGACGCTCGTGCCAGAACGCGGGCGGATTTGGGCCTCAAAGCCGGCGGGGAGGCGAGCCTTGAAGCCCAACGGAACCAGCGCCTTTTCGCCAGGAGCGAGGGTGAGGGCGCCATCGGCGGAGGCGGCGCGCTCGGCCATGGTGGGGCCGGTCCAGACGCGAGCAGTGCGCCCAGCCAGGCAGGCGGCCAAATCGTAGCCGGCGCTGCCTGCAGTTCCGCGGGCCGGAGGCGCGACATCCGGGTGGAGCGACTCAAAGACAATGGAGGGCATGGCACAAAGATAGTGTGAGGCAATTATCCTTGTGGAGTGTATAACCTCCCCATGCGCCCACTCATCGTCTTTCTGCTGCTCGCCGCCATCGGCACGGCCGCGCCCGCACAGATCATCCGCCAGCCAGGAGCCGCCTCGGCTACTGGCGACACCATCTTTGGGAATCCGGTTGCTGAGGGGCATCGCGCACAAGCGATGTTCGAGCAATATCGGGTGCTGCACCTCCCCACCTCGCGCGTGAGCGCGCCCGCCAACTGCGACGAGCGGGTGGGGAGTTGGTGCTACTGGTACGATGAGCGTCCCGGCCCCACGGAGCCGAAGGACATTACGGATGCGCGGTCGCGGCTGATTGGAGAACTCGACACTCTCGCACGGCAAGCGCCAGAGGATCGTTGGCTCTCGGCGCAACGCGTGCGCTATCTCACCGAAGCCGATCGCCCTGCGGATGCGGTGGCCGCCGCCAAGGAATGCCGAACAGGCGGATGGTGGTGCGACATCTTGATCGGCTTTGCGCTTCACACGGCCGGCGACGATGTGCGCAGCGACAGCACGTTCGCGGTGGCGCTCGGGCGTATGCTGCCGCGCGACCGCTGCCAGTGGCGCGACATCTCGATGCTCGTGGACGACGACACGCGCCAGCAGTATCGGCGCTTTGGCTGCGACGACCCCAAGCGCACGGCGTTCGAAGACCGCGTGTGGGCTTTTTCGCGAACGCTGTTCTCGCGCCCCGGCAACGACACGCGCACCGAGTGGTATTCACGCATGACGATGAGCTTGATGTTGCAGGACGCCGCCTCGCCGCACCAGAATGGTTTTAGCGACGACGAACGCGAACTGCTGCTCCGTTTTGGCTGGCCACGCTGGTGGTCGCGTTCGCCCGGTCGCCCGAGTATGGGGCGCGGGGGACGTCAGGGCGGCGGCGTCGATATTATTTCGGCGGAGCCGGTGCCTGCGTACCGGATGATTCCGGCGGGTTTTGTGCTGAACAATCCATCGCTCTCGGATTCGGCGAACTGGCGGTTGCATTTACCTCCGGTGATCGGCCGGTACGCGCCGAGTTATGCGAAGTCGCTCACGCCCCTCGAGCACCAGAAGGCGGTGTTCAGGCGCGGCGACACGGCGCTGGTGGTGATGGCCTACGATGCGAACGTCACCAAGCAACTCGCTGGCGCGCCGGTGGACGCCGCGCTGATTGTGACGCCGAACTCGGGTGCGGCGGACTACGGTGTGATTCGTCGCAACACCTCCCGCACGGGCGTGCTCACGGCCAAAGCACCGTGGGGACCGCTACTGATGAGCGCCGAAGTGTCGGCACCGTCCAAGGGAGCGGTGGCTCGGGCGCGATACGGCGCGAACCCACCCTTCTCGGTTGGCACGCGCGTCACCCTGAGCGACCTGTTGTTCTATAAACCGTACGGTTCGATCCCCACGACCATTGAAGAAGCGGCGCCCCACGCCCATCCCACCGAGCGGCTGCGCGCCGACGAGAAACTCGGCGTGTACTGGGAGTCGTACGGCACCGATCCGCAGGGGGAGAACATTCATATCTCCCTGACGGTGGTGAAGGAGGTCGAGGAGAGCGGATTTCTGCGTCGTCAGGCCAAGGCGCTCAATCTTGTTCGGGAAGCAACGCCGGTGAGTGTGGCGGTGAACGACATGTCGGCGCGCGGCAGTAGCGTGACGCAGCGAGCGCTGGAGCTCGACGTGTCCACCCTGCGGAAGGGGGCGTACATCGTGCAGCTCGAGGTCACGGTGGCTGGGCAGTACACGGTGCGCGCCGACCACCGTATCGAAGTGATCACCCCGTAATGGGGAGCGTGTGATTACCTCGTAGCCGGGCGTGGGGACGTCGGCCAGTAGTCTTGCCGTGACGAGACGCTGGGGCGGGTCGTCTCCGCGCGAGATGATGAATTCCAGCCGCACCCTCGCCCTCGCGCTGTTCCTGCCCGCGTTCCTCGTCGCGCAGCAGGACACCGCCCGTACCCCTGCCGATTCGGCGCCGAAGAAAAGCGCTGCTCAGGCGGCGAAAGCTGGGGCGAAAAAGAGCCCCAAAGCCGCGGCTGGGGCGAAAGCGACAAAGGCCGGAAAAAAGGGATCGTGGAAGACCCAGCTCGCCGACCCCGACAGCCTCGCGCATGCACGTGAAGATTCGATCCTGAACGCGAAGTGGCCCGTCAAAGGACCTGAACCGTTGCCGGGGTCGATTCTCCCCGCCAAGCGCATCATCGCCTATTACGGGAATCCGCTGTCGCAGCGCATGGGCGTGCTCGGCGAGTATCAGCCGGACGAAATGCTTCGCATGCTCGACGCCGAAGTGGCCGCGTGGACCAAGGCCGACCCCACCACGCCGGTGCAGCCGGCGCTGCACCTGATTGCGGTGGTAGCGCAGGGCGGCCCGGGGTGCGACGGTCGGTATCGGTTGCGCATGGACTCATCGCTCATCGAGAAGGTGGCCGGCTGGGCCGCCAAGCGGAACGCCTTAGTGTTTTTGGACATTCAGGTGGGCCAGAGCAATCTGCGCGACGAACTCCCGCGGCTCGCCAAGTTCCTGATGCGGCCGAACTTTCACTTGGGCATTGATCCCGAATTCTCGATGAAGGACGGCACGGTACCGGGAAAGAAGATCGGTTCATTTGATGCGGCCGACGTGAATATTGCGCGCGACTTTCTCGCCGACCTCGTCACGCAGTACAAACTGCCGCCGAAGGTGTTGGTGGTGCATCGCTTCACGCAGCGCGGCGTCACGAACTCGCACCTGATCAAGCTCGACCCACGCGTGCAAATCGTGATGGACATGGATGGCTTTGGGCCGCCCTGGCTCAAGCGCAATACGTTCATGAAATGGATTAAGGCAGAACCGGTGCAGTTCGTGGGGTGGAAGCAGTTCTATAAGGAACGCAACGACAACCCGCGCACGACCATTGCCCAGATCCTCAAGCTCAATCCGCGGCCGCTCTACATCCAGTATCAGTAGCGTCATCACGGGGACGGCTCACTGGTTAGCAGGCCGGCTGTCCGGTTTTCGTCTGTTGCGCCCACGCCCCCCGGCGTTAGTGTGAAAGCATGTTCGAATCCGCCGAGCTTGGCCACACCGTAGACAAGAAGCGTTGGGACGCACAGGTCCCCGCCCTGCGCGAGGCGCTGTTGCAAGCGCAGTTCGCGCTCTCACAGCAAAAGCGCTGCCCCGTCATTCTGCTCATTGGCGGCGTGGACGGCGCCACCAGCGGCGAGACGGTCAAGCGCCTGCTCGAGTGGATGGACCCTCGGCATATCTCGGTGCGCTCCTTTCCAGAGCCGACTGACGACGAACGCCAACGCCCTCCGATGTGGCGCTTCTGGCAATCGCTGCCGCCCAAAGGAAAGATCGGCATTCTGTTTGGCGGATGGCACACCACGCCGATTGTGGATCGCGCCGAAGGGCGCTCCACGGCCGCGGAGCTCGACCAGAGCATTCAGCGTATTGTGCGATTCGAGCGCATGCTCGTCGCCGAAGGGGCGTTGCTCCTCAAGTACTGGCTGCACATTCCCAAAGAAGCGCAGCGGCTACGCCTCAAGACGCTGGCCAAGGATCCGAAGACCGCTTGGCGAGTCACGGCGTTGGATCGTCAACGGCTCAAACGGTATGACGCTTTTCGCAAAGTGGCGGAGCACTTCATTCGGCAAACCAGCAGCGGCGACGCGCCTTGGCTCATTACCGAAGCCACGGACGAGCGCTATCGCGATCTCACGGTAGGCCAGAGTGTGCTCGCTGCGGTGCAGGAGCGTGTGGCAGAAAAGAAATCCGCCCGCGCGGTGGATCGGACACCACCGTTGTTGCCGCCGATCGACGCCAAAGATGTCCTGAGCGAACTCGATTTTTCCAAGACGATCACCAAGGCCAAGTACGAGACGCAACTCGAACGGTGGCAAGGGAAATTGGCGACCCTTACCCGTGACCGCCGGTTTCGCGATCGTGCGCTCGTTGCAGTATTCGAAGGGAATGATGCCGCCGGCAAGGGAGGCGCGATTCGACGCATCGTCGGGCCGCTGGACCCGCGACAATACGAGATCATTCCCATTGCGGCGCCCACAGAGGAAGAGCGTGCACAGCCGTATCTCTGGCGATTCTGGCGGCACGTGCCAAAGCTCGGCGGCGCCACAATCTTTGACCGGTCGTGGTACGGACGGGTGTTGGTGGAGCGCGTCGAAGGATTTGCCCCGGAATCGGAGTGGATGCGCGCGTATAGCGAGATCAACGACTTTGAGCACCAGATGGTGCGATTTGGCGTTGTGGTCGTAAAATTCTGGCTCGCCGTGACGAAGGACGAGCAGCTCAAGCGGTTTAAGGACCGCGAGCGCACGCCGTTCAAGCAGTTCAAGATTACCGACGACGACTGGCGCAATCGCAAGAAGTGGGATGCGTATCGGCAGGCGGCGTGCGACATGGTAGACCGGACGAGCACCACCAAGGCGCCGTGGACATTAGTGCCCTCCAACGACAAGCATTGGGCGCGCATTCACGTGCTAAAGACGGTGTGTGGCGCGATTGAGCGCTCGTTGGAGCGGTAGCACACCGCTAGCGCCTCCGAAACCCAAGCCACGCCGCCGGGCGCCGCTGGGCGCCGCTGGGCGGGCGCCGCTGGGCGCCGCTGGGCGCCGCTGGGCGCCAACGGGCGCCAACGGGCGCCCCCTAACGCGCCGAGCGCACCGGCACGAACCGCACCTCACGCCCGCGGAACCGCGCGCGCATTACGCGAATGGCTTCGGCGCTCTCGTCAACGAGGGTAACGTCGCGTCCGTGCCGGTCCGCGGCATCGCCAAACGAACCGCTCCCCGCAAAGAAGTCGAGCAACTGGTCGCCCGGCGACGAATGCACCTTCACAATGCGCTCGAGAATCGCGAGCGGCTTTTGTGTGGGGTAGCCTGTTTTTTCCTTGCCGGTTGGGCTGACGATCGTGTTCCACCATGTATCCGTGGGCATCTTGCCGCGCGCACGCTTCTCCGGCGTCACCAGCCCGGGCGCCATGTACGGCAACCGATCGCTGGCGGCCGCATTGAAGGTGTACCGCTCCGGGTCCTTTGCGTACCAGAGAATGGTGTCGTGTTTGGCCGACCACCGCTTGGTTGAGCGAGCGCCATAGTCGTACGCCCACACGATCTCGTTGATAAAGCTTGCGCGACCGAAAAGGGTGTCCATCCACACTTTCACGTAATGCACCTCACGCGCATCGAGGTGCACGAACAGGCTCCCGGTGGCGCTGAGCAGTCGGCGTGCTTCCTCAAGCCGAGGGCCGAGAAAGCCGAGGTAGTCGCCGAAGCTGTCGCCGTAGGCGCCGCTGGCCACACTTTCTACCGCGTAGCGGCGGCCGCCGAACCCGGTGCGGGAGCCGTCCACGTCGGCGCGTGTCCGCACGCGGCTCCGGCGCTGCACGCGCCCCGTATTGAAGGGCGGATCGATATAAATGAGATCAAACGCGCCGTCCGTGAACGGACGGAGCACCTTCAGGTTGTCGCCACGGTAGACCGTTATCACGGACACAAGATAGCGCGCAGTTGCCACCAGGCGCGCCGGAGCGGACATTCTAGTGTCCCCGGTGCCCCCGCCTGCCCCTCGCCTGAGATTGCCCGCAATGCCCCCGTTCCGCGCGGCCCGAACCGCTGCGCTCCTTTTCGCGGCCTGCTCCACCTTGGACGCCCAGCGCCCCAAACGCGCTGCTCCTGCGGCACCCTCCGCGCCGCAAACCGCCGCGACGCCGCGACTCAACATTGCCACCGACTACTGGACACTCGGCAACGGCCTCCGGGTGGTCTTTTCACGCGACACCACCGCGCCCACCGTCGGCGTGGGGGTCTACTATAAGGTTGGATTCCGCACCGAACCACGCGACCGCACCGGTTTTGCCCACCTATTTGAGCACCTGATGTTCCAAGGCTCGCAGAACATGGGCAAGATGCAGTTTGTAAAGCTCATCGAAAACAACGGCGGCATTCTCAACGGCTCCACGCGTTTCGACTTCACCAACTATTACGAAGTCGTCCCGGCTCACGTCCTTGAGACGATTTTGTGGGCCGAAGCCGACCGCATGCGCGGCCTGCAGATTGACCAGACGAACATAGACAACCAGCGCGACGTGGTGAAAAACGAAGTCCGCGTGAACGTCCAGAATCAGCCCTACGGCGGCTTTCCGTGGATCGACTTGCCGATGACCGCCAACACCAACTGGGCCAACGCGCACGATTTTTACGGCGATTTCAAGGATCTCGACGCGGCCACCCTCGAGAATGCGCGAACATTCTTCCGCACCTACTACGCACCCAATAATGCCGTGCTCGCCGTGGTCGGCGACTTCAATCCCGCCGATGCGCGCGCCTGGGTGCTGAAGTACTTCAGCGACATCAAGGCCAGTGAGCCACCCCCGCCATTGGATGTCGGTGAGCCGCATCAAGCTGTGGAACGGACGCACTCGCGCGTGGATTCACTGGCCAACCGACCGGCGCTCGGCCTTGCGTGGCATGTCCCGCCGCGGTGGACCCCCGAATGGTTTGCGATGGGCTTGATCGATCAACTCCTCGCGCAGGGGCGCGACAGCCGACTCTATGACGCCCTCGTGCAGCGCGCCAACCTGACGGGCGAGATCAACGCGGGGATCAACTGGGGACTTGGCAACCAGTTCAACTACGAAGGACCCATGCTCTGGGTGGTGACCGCGTATCACGACACCAACAAGCCCGCGAGTGCACTGCTCACTGTGATCGACAAAGAACTGGACTTGCTCCGCGCCAAGCCCGTGGATGCCGCCACACTGACGCGCACCAAGACCAAGATGCGCTCGCAACTCTATGGAATCGCCGACGAAAGTTTCGGTCTTGGCAAACTCGATCTCCTCGCGAGCTTCGCGCTGTTCGACGGCGATCCGGCGCGCGTCAATTTTCTTGAGCGTGGATTTGACGCGGTGACGCCGGCGTTGATTCAGAAGGTGGCCAAAGAGTGGCTCAATAAGGAAAATCGCACGGTGTACACCATCGTCCCCGGTGCCAAGACGTCCGGAGGTGCGCCATGAGGGCTGTCATCATCTGGGGGGCGCTCGCCGCCGCGATCACCGCGGCGTCCACTACGTCCCCCCTCGTCGCGCAAGCACCAAAGCCCGGCTCACCGAAGCCGTTCACCCTCCCAGTGCATCGCACCTTTACGTTGCGCAACGGACTGAAGGTGACGCTCGTGCACTACGGCTCCGTGCCGAAGGCCGTCGTCTCGCTCGCCATGGAGACCGGCGCCATCGACGAACCGCCCTTTGCCCCTGGGCTTGCTGCGCTCACCACCGATCTGCTGCTCGAAGGCACGATCATGCACACGGCTCAGCAACTCTCGCGCGAAGCCGCGGAGATGGGTGGAAGCATTAGCGCGACGGCCGGTGCGGTGCAGTCAACGATCGGCGGCGAAGTGTTGAGCATCCACGCGGCCAAGTTTGTGTCCCTCGTGTCGGACGTGGCGCACCATCCGCGCTTCGAAAAAGCCGACTTCGAGCGTGTGCGACAAAACGCGCTTCGCACTTTGGCCATCACGATGCAGCAAGCCGGGGATCAAGCACGGCAACGCTGGCGAGGGCTGCTCTTTCCGGACCACCCGTTTGGGCGGCCGTATTCCACAGAAGCCACACTCAAGGCACTCGAGATCGGGCACCTTCGCAACTTTTTTGATGACAACTTCGGCGCCGTGCGCGCCCACTTGTATGTAAGCGGCGTCTTTGACGATGCGGCGGTGGAGAAAGCCGCGCGCGAATCGTTCTCTGACTGGGATGCCGGTACGCCGGCCAAAGACCGTCCCGCCGTGGGGAGCACCAGTCGTCAGCTCGCGCTTGAAGACCGGCCTGACGCGCCGCAGAGCACAATCTGGATTGGGCTTCCTGTGATCGGCCCATCGCATCCGGACTTCACGAAGCTTGAGGTCACCGACGCGCTCCTCGGTGGCGCCTTTGGTTCGCGCATCACGACCAACATTCGCGAGGACAAAGGCTACACCTACTCGCCCAACTCCATCCTGTGGCAGCACCGCGGCGCGAGCTACTGGGTCGAGACCGCAGACGTCACCACCAAAGACACCGGCAACGCCCTCAAGGAAATACTGGGCGAGATCGAGCGGCTACGCGCCGAGGCCCCTCCAGCGGCTGAGCTCGACGGCATCAAGCAAAACCTGATAGGACTATTCGTGATTCAGAACAGTTCGCGGTGGGGGGTGGTGAGCCGGCTACAGTTCCTTGACGAGTTCCGGCTGGGAGAGGCGTACCTCACCGGTTACGTGCAGCGGGTCATGGCGGTGACGCCGCAGGACGTGCGGCGAATGGCGCAGGAACAGCTCGATCCGGCGCACATGACGATCACAGTCATTGGGGACAGAAAGTCCGTTCAGACTCAGCTCGCCCCGTATCGGTAGCTCCCTCCGACGGCTCTGTGCTGGAGGAATGGGACGAAGAAGTGTACGTTTGCACCTGCGTTCTCTAAGAAACGTCTCCCACTAACGAGGTCGTTCGATGCGCACGAGATTCTCACCCGCCATTGCCGCAGTGGCGCTGACGGCGTTTGCTGGCGCGACTGCACCACGAGCCGTCCGTGCACAAGCCGCCACGCAGGCTGCGACGACGGTCAACGTGACCACCAGCGTTGCAGCGCCAGCCGCCCCACGCACGATGGTGGAGCGATACACGCGCGCCGAACAAATGCTCCCGTGGAACACGAGCAAGCTCGTGTACGGCGACGTCGTGCAGCCTCAGTGGTACAAGGATGGCTCGCGCTTTTGGTTCCGCAATAAAACCAAGAACGGCGCGGACTTCATGTACGTCGATGCGGCCACGAACGCGATTCGTCCGCTCTTCGAGAACGCCCGCCTCGCAGCGGCCATTACCGTGGCCACCGACTCCGCAGTCGACGGCAACAAGCTTCCGTTTCAGTCGTTCCGTTTTACCAAAGACAACGAAGACGAACGGAATATTGAGTTCCGCGTCGGCCGCAAGCGCGTGACCTGTGACATCACCGCGTACAGCTGCGTGGCTGGTGACACGATCCCCACTGAAACGCAGTTCGTGCTCTCCCCGGACAAAAAGTGGGAAGCATTCGTGACGAATTTCAACGTCTTTGTGCGCCCGCGTCACGGCGGCGACACCACACAACTCACCACCGACGGTGTCGTCGGCTGGGGCTACGGTCAGGGTGAACCCACGCCGCAGCAAATGATGGCCCCACGACTCGCACCGCGCCGTCCGCAAATTGTGTGGGCGCCGGATTCGAAGCGGTTGCTCGTCGCCCGCCAGGACACGCGTGGCGTGGGCCACATGCCCTATATCAGCTACACGCCCCAGCGGCCGCGCGCCTTCTCGCAGCCCTATGCGCTGCCGGGCGACTCGATCATCCCAGTGCCGGGCGCGCACATTCTCGACCGCGTCGCCAAGACCAATGTCGTGGTGCAGCTCCCGCTGAAGGTGGCCTCGCTCACGACCAGCAACTCCCTGCGTGACTCGGTCTGGACGCCGAACTCCGACAAGGTGAAGCTCTCGGGCATCACCCGCGCCTCCAAGAGCGCGTACTTGTGGGAAGTGGACGCCGCCACCGGCAAGTCCACGCTGCTGGCGCGCGATACCACCAAGACGTTCGTAGAAACCGCCCCGCCATCGGATCCCACGAGCTGGTACGTGACCAAGGACGGCCAGGACGTCATCTGGTGGTCCGAGCGTGACGGCTGGGGACACCTCTACCGCCTCGGCCCCGACGCGAAGGTCAAGAACCAGATCACCAGCGGTCCGTGGCAGGTGGGTAAGGTCGTCAACGTTGATGAGAAGCTCAAACAGATTTGGTTCACCGCGCGCGGCCGCGAAGCCGATCACTTCGTGTACTATCAGGCGCTCTACAAGGTGAACTTCGACGGCACGGGGCTGACACTCCTCACCCCGGAAGACTCGTACCACGATGTTGAGGTGAGCCCGAGCGGCAAGTACATCGTCGACCGCATGAGCCGCATCGAAAAGCCCACCGAGACGGTGCTCCGCGACATCACGACGGGCCGCATCATCAACACGCTGGCCAAGGCGAACATCACGCAACTCACCGCCCTTGGCTTCAAGAACGCCCGCACCTTTGCGGCGAAGGCACGCGACGGTGTCACCGACATTTACGGCGTGATGTACCTGCCGTCGAATCTTGACGAAACCAAGAAGTATCCCATCATCTCCAACATCTACCCGGGTCCGCAGGTGGGTTCGGTTGGCTCGTGGACGTACAAGAGCGGTGGCGAACCGTTTTCAATCGCCGAGCTCGGCTTTATCGTCGTGCAGATTGACCACATCGGCACGCCGAACCGCTCCAAAGCGTTCCATGATAACTACTACGGCAACTTCACCGACAACGGGCTCCCCGATCACGTCACCGTGATCAAACAGCTCGCCGCGCAGTACAGCTTTATTGACATTGAACGTGTTGGCATCTACGGCCACTCGGGCGGCGCCTTTGCCAGCACCGACGCCATGCTGCGCTTCCCCGATTTCTTCAAGGTCGCTGTCAGCAGCTCCGGCAATCACGACAACCGGAGCTACAACATCTACTGGGCCGAGAAATATCAGGGGCTGCTCAAAAAGGACACCGCTCGTCGCGGCGAAGACAACTACACCGCCTCGGCGAACAAAACGTACGCGGCGAACCTGAAGGGCAAGTTGATGCTGATGCACGGCGACATGGACGACAACGTGCATCCGGCCAACACCGTGCAGCTTATTGACGAGCTCACCAAGGCCAACAAGCAGTACGATCTCGTGTGGGCGCCCAACCGGGCGCACGGACTCAACGAGCCGTACTTCATTCGCCGTCGTTGGGACTACTTCGTGCAGTACCTGCTTGGCAAGACACCGCCGGACAACTACAAGATCACCCCACCGGATGGATCGATGGGTCCGGGCGACGGTAGCTCGCCAGTTGATCCGGACGATCCGGACGTCCCTGGCCTGCCGATCATTCCGTAATGCGCGGAGTATCGATCGTCGCGCTCGTGTTGGCCGCCGCGGGGTTCGCTCTTCCCGCGGCGGCAGAGGCGCAAACCAAACGGAAGGGCGACCGCACGCACATCACCGCGGACGACCTAGCGGAAACGCCGAGCGGCATGCACTCGGCGTATGACGCCATTCGGCTCCTGCGTCCGAACTGGCTGAATCCAACCATGTCGCATACGTCATCGTCCAATGTCTTGGGCAATGGCGGCGGCGCGAGCGAAGTGATCTGCTATATCGACGACGTGCGCCAGCCGTCCCTTGAAGAACTGAAGACGGTAAAGCTCAGTCAGGTGGTGTCCATGCGTTTTCTCGAACAGAACGCGGCCGTCGCGCTCCGCGGGCCGGGGCACGAGCTCGGTGCCATTGAGGTCACCACGGTCAATAAGCGAAAGTAGGTCGATAACCCGTTGGAGTCCGGGGCTTCTGGCGTAACCGCTAACGCCGGAGCCCCGGCATCCGTTAACCTTATGCTCCCCCGCTCCACTTCTCCGACGAGGACCGAATGCTCCGTAGCCGTCATCTTGCTTTGACCCTGGCGTGCCTCCTGCCCGCCGCACTTGCCGCGCAGGACAAGCCAAAGGTGGTCGCCTCCTCGCCGGAAGCCGCGGGCGAATACCTGATGATCCTCGGCAGCTGTCACGATTGCCACACGGCCGGCTGGACCGCCGCCAAGGGCAAGGTGGCCAAGGACGATCAGCTCACCGGCAATCCTGTCGGCTATAAGGGGCCGTGGGGGACGGTGTACGGAAAGAATCTTCGGTCCATTGCCGCACGCCAGAGTGAGGATCACTGGGTGAAGGTCATGACGACTGCCGACGACGGCGAGGGCAAGCTCCCGATGCCGTGGCACAACACCGCACTCATGACCGAAGAAGACATCCGCAACACGTTCAAGTACACGAAGTCGCTCGGAAACAAGGTCGGTGCGCGCCTCCCGCGCAGCGCCAAGCCCGGCGCCGATCCGTTTGGTGAGTATGTGGATCTCTCCACCAAGCAGGGCGCTCCGCTGCCGCCGGTGGATACCACCAAGAAGCCGGCTGGCCCAGAGACGAAGAAGCCGAAGTAGCTACTCCGCTGCGAGGCAGGCGGCGGCCACCGCCGCCTGCCCGTAGCTGATGGCCCCGTCATTGGGGCTCAACAACTGCGGCACGAGCACGCGTAGGCCGCGCGCTTCGAGGAGCCGCCGCACGCCACTCTGCAGGCGTGCATTTTGAAACGAGCCGCCTCCAAGCGCGACCACGCCAATCCCATTTGCCTCGGCGGCAATGGTCGCCATCTCGGCGGCCGCGTGTACCACACTGTCGTGGAACACCGCGGCCAGCTCCTCCGCGGGTTCGCCGCCCTGCCGGCGCTCACCAAGCGTCGCGAGGAGCGGCACGGGGTCGAACTCGCAGCAACCGTCCACCTCGCGCCACGGCATCACGATCGGCACGCTGACGGCATCCGCCGCGAGCGTCTCGAGTTCCGATGCCGCCTGCCCTTCGTAGCCGGAGCGATGGCGCACACCAATCACCGCCGCGGCGGCATCGAACAATCGTCCCATCGACGACGCAAAAGGCGCATTCAGCGCGCGCGCAATCTGCCGTTGCGCGATGCGCAGTTCCTCGGCCGCCACTCCCTCGTACGCCAGCGCGAACGCGGCCTCGCTTCCCGGCTCCAGCGACGCATAGCCAAGCGCGACGCGCCACGGCTCGCGCGCCGCGAGGTCGCCTCCAGGCAGCGGCGCATACCGGAGGCGCGCCACACGTCGGTACGATCGCAAATCAGCCACGAGCGTCTCGGCGCCCCACACATGACCGTCGTCGCCGAGCCCCGTGCCGTCAAACGCGAGTCCGATGACTCGCTCGGTGACACCATGCTCGGCCGCCACCGCCGCGATATGCGCATGATGGTGCTGCACGACCATCAGGCGCGGGAGCCCGAGCTCCTCGGCGACCCGAGTGGACAGATAGCCGGGATGCAGATCACGCACCGCCACCTGCGGCTCAATGCGGAAGAGATCGCGGTAGCGATCAAAGGCCGCGTGCCAATGCGCGAGGCCGTCGAGGTTTTCGAGATCCCCAATGTGCGGACTCGGCCAGGCCCACCCGTCGCGCGCGAGGGTGAAGGTGTTCTTGAGGTGCGGCCCCACCGCGATGATCGGCACGGGCGCCGACACCGGTAGCGCGAGCGGAAGTGGCGCATAACCACGCGAGCGGCGCAGCAGCATGGGCGCGCCGTCTACCACGCGCACCACGGAGTCGTCGACGCGCGACAGAATCTCGCGGTCGTGCATCAGGAACTCATCGGCAATATGCGACAATCGCGTGCGGGCTTCGTCTACCCCCATCGCAATCGGTTCGTCGCTGAGATTGCCGCTGGTCATCACGAGCGGCGCGTCGAACGAGTCGAGCAGGAGGTGATGCAGCGGCGAATACGCGAGCATCACGCCTATGTGGCGCAGCCCAGGTGCGAGCCCCTCAGCAAGCGGCGCGTCGTCGCGCGCGCGCAGCAGCACGATCGGACGCGCGCTGCCGCAAAGGGCGACGGCCTCGGCGTCGTTCACCAGCGCGAGTTTCCGCGCCTCCTCAACGGTGCGCACCATCAGGGCGAGCGGCTTCGCGTCGCGATGCTTGCGTGCGCGGAGTCGTTGCACCGCGACGTCATTCGATGCGTCGCAGGCGAGATGAAAGCCGCCGATTCCGCGCACGCCGAGGATGGCGCCACCGCGGAGCGAGCGAGCGGCGAGATGCACGGCCGTGTCGTTGTAGGCCCAGCGACGACCGTCGCGCGATTCGAGCCAGAGCTGCGGGCCGCACGACGGGCATGCGAGTGTTTCGGCGTGATGGCGCCGGTCGCCGGCGGTGTCGTACTCGGCCGCGCACTCGGTGCACGGCTCGAAGGTGGCCATAGTTGTGCGCACGCGGTCGTACGGAAGCGCGTCAATGATCGTGTAGCGCGGCCCGCAGTCGGTACACGTAATGAAAGCGTGTCGATGGCGCCGGTTGTCGGCGTCGCGCAACTCTGCTTCGCAAGCGGCGCAGATCGCCACGTCGGGCGGCACGGGGCGCGTGCCGTCGGCGTCCGCGCTTGAGGCAATCTCGAATGCGAGTAGTCCTTCGAGTGTGCCGGGCGCGGAGGCCAGCGTGTCGATGCGGGATACCGGCGGCGCTTCGGCTCGAAGATCGCGCTGGAAGGCATCGAGCGCCTCAGGGGCACCCTCAACATGAATCTCCACTGTTCCGGCGACGTTGCGCACCCAACCGGTAAGGCGATACCGCAACGCGAGGCGATGCACGAACGGACGAAAGCCCACGCCTTGCACAACGCCGGTCACCCGCAAATCGCGCGCGTGCGTGGCGCCGTCCATCGGCATTACACCGTGGCGCCGGATGCCACCAGTCCGCGCAAGAAGGCGAACCACGCCTCCATTCCGCTGCCATTCGTGGCGGAGAGCTCAAAGAACTCCAACGCTGGATTCACCGTGCGCGCGTTGGCCTTGGCCAGCTCCACATCAAAGGGCACGTACGGCAGCAGATCGGTCTTGGTGAGCACAGCGTACTTGGCGTTCTGGAACATCTTCGGATACTTGAGCGGCTTGTCCTCACCCTCCGTGACGGTGAAGAGCACCACTTTACAGAGCTCGCCGAGGTCCCACGACGCCGGACAGACCAGGTTGCCCACGTTCTCGATAAACAGCAGGCGGGTGCGCGTGAGGTCGATCGCGTCGAGGGCCGTGTTCACTTGGAGCGCGTCGAGGTGGCAGGCCCCGCCGGTGACCACCGCCTGCACGAGGCGCGTGGTGTGGCGCGCGAGGCGGTCGGCGTCGTTCTGTGTTTGCACGTCGCCCGTCACGACCGCAATGTCGAGTTCCCCACCGAGGGCAGCGAGGGTTTTTTCGAGGAGATAGGTTTTCCCGGCGCCGGGCGATGACACGAGGTTCAGCGCGACAATGCCTGCTTCCGCCAATCGGCGGCGCACGCCTCCCGCGAGTTCATCGTTGCGCGCCATGACGCGCTCCCGCACTTCAATCGTCCGGACAGCCATCGTCGATCTCCAGATATGCGACTTGCAACACATTTCCCGGCCGGCGCAGGATCTCCGGCTTGGCCCCCGTGAAGGGCGGCGTACGAAAAACAACATCGAGACAGAACTCGAGACTGCTCGGTTCGAGCCCGCTATCGTCGCCGACCTCAACGGCAACGGTGCACAGCATAGAAGCCTGTGCACCGAGTTTTTGTTCCGCGATGCGTGCGATTTCCATCGCCACGCTCATTTCGTGCATGCGGTTCCTGTTGCCACCGGCTCGCAGCTATGTCCCCAGAGCCGGAGCCGTTCGATAATCGCCGCTTCGAGTTCGTCCATCCGAGCGGCCACCACTGGAGTCAGCTCCGTGGAGAGCGACACCGTTTCCGGCTGCACCCCCATGGCCACGATCACCTCGGGCATCCGGCCCGTGAGTTCTGCCACGGCGAGGACGTCGCGCAGGTCAACCTGATGCGGTGAGAGGGCCCGCGTGAGGTAGATGGGGAGCCGTTCCTTTTCCAGCACCACCAGCGAGCCCGGCGGCTGGTGCGCGGCAATCGCGTCCACCACGAGCATCCGGTCCGCATCCTGAATGACCGGCAGCAGCGTCATCCCCCACGTCCCGCCGTCTACCAACTCGATGTCGTCAATCACCCAACGCTCCCGCAAGCGCTCAAGGGCGACGAGGCCTAAGCCGTCGTCGCCCATGATCGGACTCCCAAGCCCAAGGAGTACGGTGCTCGCGCTCATTCCTTCGGCCAAGGGCGTGACTTACCGGCCGCGAGGTCGATGTCTTCAAACTCGTCGTCCGACGCCACAAACCGGCCGCCCGTAATGATGGACGACACGATACCGGCGCGCTCGACGTAATCCGCACGAATCGCGAGGTAAATGTGAATCGGCACAAAGATCAGGAAGGCCCAGGTGAGCGCGTGATGCACTAAGCGCACGATCTGCAGGCCACCCATCAGCCCTGGCACCCACCCAAAGAGGTGGTAGAAAAATCCCGTCGGCGCCGACTGCCCATATAGCGTGAAGCCAGTGATCACCATGATGGTCATCATTAGATAGACGCTGGTATAGGCCCACTGCGCCAGCGGGTTGTGCCCCACAAAGTGCGGCTGTTCTTGCGTTTGGAAGTTGAAATACGTCCGCATCACCTTGAACATGCTCTGCATGTTCCGGGGCGACATCGGGAAGAGCGCGGGGAAACGCTCGAACGCGTTTCCGGCAAAGAGCCAGTACACGCGCACGATCCCCGTCATGACAATCACCGCTGCGGCAGTGAAGTGCACGAAGCGGAACTTGCCCATCAAGAAATGGGAACTCGCTTCCCCCGTGGTGGCGAAGTACGGCCGGCCCACGTACAGGCCAGAAATCACGAGCGCCACAATGCACAGCGCGGCAATCCAGTGCATGATGCGGAGCGGCGCGCCCCACAGGTACACCCACGTAAAGTCACCGCGTTCGCGCGGTACCGCCTTGCCGAACTCTTGGAGGTAGCGGGCACCCGGCGGATGCCGGGCGCCAACTTCATTGGACACCTTACTCATACGTTGACCTCCACCGAACTGATCTCGTTCCCCTCCGCATCGAGAACGTGCACGCCGCATGCGAGACACGGGTCGAACGAGTGGATCGTCCGGAGAATCTCCAGCGGTTTGTCGGGATCGACCAGCGGATGGTTGTCCTGCAGCGCGGCTTCATACGGCCCGGGCTGTCCCTGTGCATCACGCGGCGAGGCATTCCACGTCGTGGGCACCACGCACTGATAGCGCGAGATCTTTTCGTCTTCGATCTGCACCCAGTGCCCGAGGGCGCCGCGCGGCGCTTCGACGTAGCCGTAGCCTTCGGACTTCTTCGGCCAGCTCGACGGCTCCCATTTGTCCTTGGTGAACGTGGCGAGGTCGCCATTCTTAATGTGGGTGGTGAGATCGCCAAGCCACCCTTCCATCTTGTTCGCCAACAGCACCGCCTCGACACCGCGAGCCGCCGTGCGGCCGAGCGTGGAGAAGAGCACCGCAGGGCCCACGTTGAGTTTCTTCAGCGCTTCGCCGATCAACTCCTTGGCGTCCTTGTGCCCACTGGCGTACGCGACGAGCATGCGCGAGAGCGGCCCCACCTGCATCGGCTTGCCCTCATATCGCGGCGACTTCATCCACGAATACTTCTTTTCATCCTGCAGGTAGCCGGTCCACGGCGCCTTCGGGCCGGTGTACTTGGGATTCGTTTCGCCCTCATACGGGTGCAACCCTTCTTCCGGACCCTTGCTGTAATCGTACCAAGAGCTGTGGATGTATTCCTTGACCTTCTTCTGGTCGTACTCCACCACCTTGGACAAATCATTGTTCATGATGATGCCGCGCGGCATGTAGAGCGACTTGAGATCATACACATCGGTCTCGGGGAATTCGCCGCACGCCAGATAGTTCGGCACGCCGCCACCGATCGAGCCCCAGTCCTTGTAGAAGCCAGCGATCGCTACGAGGTCGGGCCAGTACACCTGCTCGACGAACGTCTTGGCGCGCTTGATCATGCCAGCAAGATCAGCAATGCGCTCGGCGTTGATCGTCGTGGCCTGACTCAAATTGATGGCCGACGCCATGCCGCCCACGAGGAAGTTCGGATGCGGATTTTTGCCGCCGAAGATCGCCTGCAGACGAATCACGTCACGCTGCCAATCGAGCGCTTCGAGATAGTGCGACACCGCGAGAAGGTTGACCTCGGGCGGAAGCTTATACGCCGGATGTCCCCAGTAGCCGCCGGCAAAAATACCGAGCTGCCCTGAGCCAACGAACTTCTTCACGCGCAACTGCACCGCACGGAGGTGCGCTTCGTCGTTTCCCGGCCAGGGCGAAATGCTCTTGCCGATTGCCGCTGCCTTGACCGGATCAGCCGAAAGCGCGCTCACCACGTCCACCCAGTCGAGGGCGTGGAGGTGGTAGAAGTGAATCACGTGATCTTGGATGTACTGCATGCCGAGCACCATGTTGCGAATGGTGTTGGCATTGTGCGGAATCTTGATGCCGAGCGAGTCTTCCACGGCTCGGCACGACGCAATGGCGTGCACCGCCGTGCAGACGCCGCAGATACGCTGCGTAAAGGCCCACGCGTCGCGCGGATCGCGCCCCTGCACCACGAGCTCAATGCCACGGAACTGCGTGGCGCTCGCCCACGCTTGCGAGATCTTCCCGTTCTCGGACTGCGCCTCGATGCGCAGATGTCCTTCAATACGGGTGATCGGATCGACGACCAGTTTGGTCTTAGCCATTGTTCTCTCCGGCATTCTCGTGGGCTTCCGGCACCTGATCGGTGGCACGGCGGCGTTTGATCTGATGCATTACGGTCATCGTCGCGTGCGCGGCGACTCCGGCGGCGGCGCCAATCGCGAGCGACGCACCGATGGTGTCCACCCGCTTTTCAATTCCAAAACCCGCCACATCTGGCAGACGGCCGTAGAACGGCGTCATCGTGTCCCAGAAATGCGGTTCGGTGCAACCGAGGCACGGATGCCCCGCTTCGATCGGCCAACTCGTGCGGTTGTTCCACTTGAAGATCGGGCAGGGCGAGAAGGTCGCTGGGCCTTTGCACCCGACCTGATAGAGGCACCACCCCTCGCGCGCGCCCTTGTCGTCAAACGTCTCGACGAACTGACCGGCGTCGAAGTGCGCACGACGCGAGCACTGGTCGTGAATGCGCTCGCCGTACGCGAACAATGGACGTCCTTCGCGATCCACTTCCGGCAGCGCGCCGAAGGTGAGATAGTGCACGACCGTCGCCGTGACCGTGTCGCCAATGGGCGGGCATCCGGGCAGGTTCACGATCGGCTTGTTCTTGATGATGTCGCGCACGCCAACTGCACCGGTCGGGTTCGGGCGGGCCCCCTGAATGCCGCCCCAGAAGGCGCAGGCGCCAAGGGCGAGAATGGCGGCGCAGCCTTCGGCGGCCTCTTCGAGCACCGAACGCGCGGTCTTGCCGCCGATCATCAGGTACATATCGTCATTGTTCGTCGGGATGGAGCCCGTGACGATGAGAATGTATTTCCCCTTATTCGCCGCCATCGACGCGGCTTTCACTTTCTCCACCGCAGCGCCGGCACCGGCCATGAGCGTGTGGTGATAGTCGAGCGAGATCACGTCGAGCAAGAGATCGCCGATCGACGGATTCTCCGTACGGATCACGCTTTCCACACATCCGGTGCATTCCTGCAGCTGTAGCCAGATGACGGTGGGGCGCTTCTGCGCTTCAATCGCATGCGCCATTTTCGGCGCGAGCGCCGAACCGACGCCCAGAACGACCGAGAGCTCCGCGCAATATTCTAAGAAATCGCGCCGAGAGACCCCATGTTCTTCGAGGTGCTCACCGAGGGTTTCCCCCTCGATCCAAGAATGTGCACTAGGTGAAAGCATGCCGCCGACCTCCTCTGCCAAGCTTGCGTGATGGAACCGTGCGAGCAGGGGGATACTCGCCGTGGCGCCGCGAGCGCCGGACCAACGCGAAAGGACATGTGCCGCAACTATTCACTGCGAAGTTGCGAAGCTAGGAGTCGGATTACCGGAGCGCATTCTCACTTCTCTCCCACGCGCGTCGGGCTTTTCCGTACAGGCGAAACCGGCTAAATGGTTATCAGCAAATGCGCGGTAACTGGTCACCTGGCAACAAATCCACCACGCGCGTGCCGCCCAACGCATTGCGCAGCACCACCATACGCTTATGCTCGGCCACGACACGCCCTAAGACACACGCGCGAGAACCCAGCGGATGTCTCCGAATTTGGTGCAATGCCTGTCCGGCTATTTCGGACGCGACGAACGCGATCAATACCCCCTCGTTGGCTACGTACAGCGGATCGAGGCCGAGCATTTCGCACGCGGCGCGCACGTCGTCCGGCACGGGGATCGCCGCCTCATCTATTTCCACGCCCACGTTCGACGATTGCGCGATCTCATTGAGCGCACTGGCTGCGCCGCCACGTGTAGGGTCGCGCAGCACATGCACGTCGGCGCCAAACATCCGGAGTTGCTGCACGAGCGGCACCAAGCAGGCGCTGTCGCTCGTAATCTCGCTCTCAAAGGCGAGTCCTTCCCGGAAGGCCATCACCGCCATACCGTGCCGCGCGAGCGGGCCGCTCACGAGAATCACGTCGCCCACTACGGCGCGATGTGGCGCGGGGCGAAGCGCGTCGTCAAACACGCCGACGCCCGTGGTATTGATATACAACCCGTCGGCTTTCCCCCGCTCCACCACCTTCGTGTCGCCTGCCACCACGGGGACGCCGGCGTCGCGG
Source organism: Gemmatimonadota bacterium (assembly GCA_026387915.1). Taxonomy (NCBI): domain Bacteria; kingdom Pseudomonadati; phylum Gemmatimonadota; species Gemmatimonadota bacterium. Next base: position 96,473 of record JAPLKS010000014.1, on the reverse strand, counting down.
CACGCCGCGGCCATCGCGTCAATCACACGGTCGAGCACCTCAAAGGACAATCCTTCTTCCAGTACAAAACCGGCGGTCAGACACACCGGCCGCGCGCCCATCATCGCGAGATCGTTGAGCGTGCCGTGCACCGCGAGCGACCCAATATTTCCACCGGGGAACTCAATCGGTTGCACCACAAAGGTGTCGGTGGAGACGGCAATCTCCCCCCCGCTCACCTGCACCACGCTGGCGTCGGCGAACTTGCCGAGTGCGTCGTTCTGCAACTTTGGCCAGAAACGTTCTGCGACGATCGCCGCGCTCATCTTGCCGCCGGAACCGTGCCCGAGTTGTACGCGGTCTACCGTCGTGATCGGCGCGGGACACACGGGGCCATTGGCAAGACTCGGCGCGGAACCCACCGCCGCCGCGCCCGTCGCGCTTTTCCCTGGCGTGCTGCTCACGTCGCCGCTCCCGTGGCTTCCGGGCGATACCGCCCCATGTGGTAGTACGCCGCGCACGCGCCCTCTGCGGACACCATCAGCGCGCCCAACGGGTGCTCCGGCGTGCACCGCGTGCCGAAGGCGGAACACTTGGGTGGTTTCAGCCGCCCAGTGAGCACGTCCCCCGCTCGGCACTCGGCGGGCTCCTCCACCGTCAGGTCCTGGACGCCAAACTTTACTTCGGCATCAAAATCCGAGAACTCGTCGCGGAGCCTGAGTCCGCTCATCGGGATTTCCCCAATCCCTCGCCACTTACGGTTCCCAAGCTCAAAGACGCGGTCCACCGTCACACGTGCTGCCGGCGTGCCCTCGCGGCGCACCGAACGCACATACTGGTTTTCCACTTCGTGCCGCCCCGCCTCGAGCTGTCGCACCACGAGCAACATCCCCTCGAGAATGTCCACCGGCTCAAAACCCGTCACTACGATTGGCACGTGATACTTGGCAGCGAGCGGTTCGTACTCGGTCCAGCCCATTACTGCGCACACGTGCCCCGCGGCGAGAAAGCCCTGCACGCGATTGTCCGGTGCTTCCATGATGGCCGTGATGGCCGGCGGCACCGTGACGTGCGAGACGAGCACACTAAAGTTCTTGACCCCGAGCTCGCGCGCGCGCCACACGGCCATCGCGTTGGCGGGCGCGGTCGTCTCAAAGCCGACGGCGAAGAACACCACCTCTTTGGTGGGATTGCGCTGGGCCAGCACCAGTGCATCGAGCGGCGAATACACAATGCGCACATCGCCACCGCGCGCGCGCACTTGTTGCAGGTCGCAGTCGCTTCCGGGAACGCGCAGCATGTCACCGAACGAGGTGAACAGCACCTCGGGGCGCGCCGCAATGAGCAGCGCTTTGTCGATCTGCTCGAGCGGCGTCACACACACTGGGCAACCGGGCCCATGAATCATCTCGATGGCGTCTTCGAGCAACTCGTCGATCCCCTGCCGCACGATCGTGTGCGTCTGACCGCCGCACACCTCCATCAGACACCAGCGCCGCGTGGCTTCGGCCTTGATGCGTTCAATCACCGCCTTGGCAATATGCGCATCCCGATACTCGCTCAAGAACTTCATGCGTCGTTACCGGCCGCCAGCGATTTATCGGCAACCTCTTGCAACCACTCGAGCTCCTGCGTCTCCCCCATTTCCTTGAGCACTTCGAAGGTGCGCTGCGCCTCGGCCTCATCCACTTTCGTGATGGCAAAGCCCACGTGCACAATGACGTAGTCGCCGAGCGTCACTTCGTCTTGCACATACGCCAAGCAGCACTCTCGGCGCACGCCGCCAAAGTCGACGACGCCCATAGCGAGGCCGTTATCGTCTCGCATTTCAATGATCTTGCCGGGAATGCCGAGGCACATCGGGAAATCCTCCTGAAGACACTACGCCACGTCGGATGTTACCAGTCAGCAGCAAGCGACAGCGAGAACAAACGGCCGAGCGACGCGCCGCCGGGCACCTCAATGTGACGTCGATCGAGCAGATTCTTTGCCGTGAGCTCAAGTCGCGCACGGGAACGGTTCCCGAGCGAAACTGGCACAGAGACCCCCGCATCCGCAACCAGGTATTCGGGTACCGGGCCGGTGAGGTAAGGCAAAGAACTCACGAAATCGAACCGACTGACCTGGACTCCTGAGAGCTCCACGCGGGTTCCCGTCCGCCACCAATCGTGCCACATGACGGCACCCTTGGCCTTGTGCGTCGGCGCATTGAACCCCGGCTCGGAGAGACCGGCCATCGGCTTGCGGAAGGTCCCCGGTTGCTGATACGACACCGACGCCGTGGCGCTCCACTGCGCGTCAAAGAACCACTCGCCTGATACGTCCAGGCCAGCCACGGGAAGTTCGCCGTAGTTGAGATAGGTCTTGGTGACCTCGCGCCGCGGCAGCCCCGTCACGGGGTCGCGCACAAACACCGAGTCGGCGGGCCGGCTGAGGGCGGCTTCCTTGGAGATGTAGTTGCGGTAGGTGGAGTAGTAGGCGGTCACGTCGAGCGATGCGCGACTGCCCCACGTGGCGCGATAGCCTAACTCGGCGGATGAAACATGCAACGGCTCGAGCGACGGAATGTTCGCCGGCACCGCGCCGCCCGCCGTGTTCACGAAGCTGAAGCCGGCGCGGTTCCCGCGAATCCAGTTCTGCAGCCCACTCGCGGCATCGCGTCCGGCGTTGCTCTGCGCGTAGAGGAGATACGTGGTCGGACTGTTGAACGCCTCGTTGTACGTCAGGCGAACCGCATCGCCATTGGCGAGCGTGTACGACGCGGAGAGCTTGGGCGAGAAGCGCGCGCTAAAATCACTGTGCGTGTCATAGCGCCCCACCGCGGTGAGGCGGAGCTTGGGGATGACCAGATTGTCATAGCCCACGTATGCACCGCTCTCGTTGATCCGAATGGGGGCACCCGTCGTGCCGTCGGTGAGGTACGTGCCGCCGCTCACGGGATGCGAGGTGCGATACATCACGCCGCTGGTCACGAAGTGCCGCGTGCCGCTGTGCCAGGCGTGCTGGGCTTCAAACTCAAAGCGGTCGGAGCGGTCAACAAAGAGCGCGCGCTGCATGGCCAGGGACGGCGACAGCCCCGCCCCGCCATTGGCCTGCGGGATTTGCATGCGCGTGAGGACGTCGAGGTAGTAGCTGTCGCCGGCGTCATTCTTGGTGTAGGCAGTATTGACATAGAGCGCGCCGCCAAGCACGTCGGTGAAGTTGGCACGGAGCTGCTGGTACCAGGCATCCCAATCCTTCACCTGCAGTCGCCCTGCGACCGTCAGGTTGATGTAGTTGGCGCGCGTGGCACCCGCGGAGTACACCAGCCGGTTACCGGCGCTCGGGTAATAGAAGAGCGAGCCGCCCGCTGTTTGATGTGACAGCTGAAAGTCGGGTTGATCAAGCACGGAGAATCCGCCGGAGCCGGCAAAGGCATTGCGGCGCTCAAAATCTCTGGCCTGATACGATTCGCCCGTCAGTTTGAATGCGAACTGATCGGATATCACCGCAGCCATACGGAGGCTGAACGCAGCAACGCCGCGATCACCGTCGGTGACGGAGATTGATCCGCCGCGCGAGTCGCGGGGGTCGCGCGTGACAATACTCAGCACGCCGTTGGCCGCATTCGCGCCGTACAGTGCCGACGAGGGCCCAGTAACGACTTCAACCTGCGCCACATCTTGTGGCGTCACGAGCATCATCCCTGGCAGCACGGTGCCCAATCCAGGGAGTGAAGACAATCGTCCGTCGACGAGCACCAGCAGGTTGGTCGTGAACGGATTCACGAAGCCGCGGGCATTGGGTTGCTGCTGTCCGAGCCCTGAGGAAAAGAAATCGACGCCGCTCGCGCGCTTCATGGCGCCAAACACAGTAGGTTCGCCGCTACGGGCGATGGCATCGCCCTCAATCACGGTCACGGAGACATCGGTATCCGCCGCGCGCTCCACGCGCCGCGTACTCGTGACGACGACCGCAGCGGCAGTGAGCGCCACAACATCGAGTCGGAGATTCACTTCCACCCGCGCGCGATCGGCGACAACGACGTCGGTCTGCGCCGCACGGGCATAGCCCAGCCGAGCCGATTCGACCACGTAGATTCCGGCACGGACCTCGCCGATCAGGTAGCGTCCGAGGGAATCGGTCATCGCACCGGCGACGATCACACCTTGCGCGTCGCGCACCACAACCTGAGCGGCGACCACGCCGTTCCCGGTCCGCGCGTCAGTGATTCGGCCCGTGATTTCAGTTCCATCGAACGCGCGCGCCGCACGAGAGACCTCGGGCACAACCATCAGCGAGGCGATCGCCACGACGCGTATCGCCAAGCGAAGCATATTCTTCCAAGACATACATGGACTCCGGTGGTAGGGGGCCACACCGGTGATTTTATAGTTGCGTACCGCGGACTTGTTGCAGGAAATCCCTGATCTTTGGCGGGCGCAACCCCGACTTAGGGGCGCGGTGCGTCGGACGATGTTTAGACCACGGAGTTCACACGCCCGTCGCTCGACGCGGCCGTTCCCATCTCAAAGCCCAGTCCGCGCCGCTACGCCCGCCGTATGGCCGCCAGCACCAGAGACAGCAGCAGCAATACGCCGAACGCCGTGTGCAACTTGACGCCGGCGAGCCACGCGTCGTTTAGGCGAACGGCATCGTGATGCAAGAACACAATCCGCAACATGTGCACGGCAAGCGGTACCGACAGCACCACGGCGAGCGCGCCAACGGGCAACCATTGGAAAAGGACACCGGCGACGACCGCACCGTAGGCGCCCACGATCATTGCGGCCATCAGCACTCGCGCGCCGAACGGACCGACGACGCGTGCCAAGCTCCGCTTCCCTGCCGCGACGTCGCCGTCAAAATCGCGAACGTCATTCACGTGCATCACGGCGGCCGCGGTCAGTCCCACCGCGCAAGCTGCAGCCCAGGCGCCTGGGGTGGTCGCGTGCGCGCCCAGCCAGTAGGTGCCCACCACCATGGCGGGGCCCATAAATGCAAAGACCGTGGGGACCCCGAGTCCAAGGTAGGCCAACCGAATGGGCGGCGACGCATAGAAGTACCCCGCGAACAAGCCGGGCACGCCAATCCACATGAGTCGCGGGTCCACGCGCCACACCAGCATTCCGCCGCTCGCGAGCGCCACACCAAAGCAGAGGTGCGCCGCGCGCCGTACCTGCTCCGGCGTAAGTATCCCACCGCGCACGGGCGCACTCGATCCGCGCGGATCGACCGCGCGCGGCGCGCGTGCGCCGGCCTTATAGTTCCACGAGACATTCATGAGGTTCGTACCGGCCTGCGCGGCCACGGCGGAGAGCCACGCCAGCGCCACCAGCGAGGTGGCGGCGCCATCACGCCACGCGAGCGCGGCGCCGGTCAGCACGGAGATCGTCGAAATGAGCAACGAATTCACACGACTCGTCTGCAGCCACACGGACAGCGACGGCTCGCCGACAGGCCCTTGATCCACCATCATCTGCACCTCTTGGATGAACCCGCAAACTGCGCGCCGTCGCGCGCGCAGACAAGCGCAACCCTTTCTTGCCATGATAAAACCACGCCCCGATAGCTGGCGCGAACGCGCCGTTTCTGCCGACGATGCCGTTGGCCTGCTGCGTTCCGGCATGAACGTGTACGTCCACGGCGCAGCGGCCACCCCCACGCCATTGCTCGAAGCGCTCGCGCGGCGCACTGATGTCGAAGGGGTGAGTCTCTACCACCTCCACACGGACGGCGCGGCCCCTTGGACGACGCCGGAGCACGCCGGACGCTTTCACTCGATTTCATTCTTCAACGGCCCCGCCATGCGCGAGCCGGTGGGCGACGGCCGCGCCGACTTCGTGCCGATTTTCCTCTCTGATGTTCCAGCACTCTTCCACTCGGGACGCGTGCCGCTTGATGTCGCCTTGCTGCAACTCTCACCCCCCGACGCGCATGGGTACTGCTCGCTGGGCACCAGTGTAGACGCAGCGCGTGCCGCCGCGGACACGTCACGCTTTATCATTGCCGAGATCAACGAGCAAATGCCGCGCACGCACGGCAACAGCGCCGTGCCCTTTGACCGAATCGACGCCTTCATTCACACCGATCGCCCCCTGCCGTCGCACGCGCCGGGTGCGGAGTCAGAAGTCGAATCGCGGATCGGCGAGCTGGTCGCTGGGCTCGTCGAAGATCGCGCCACGCTCCAAGTGGGCATCGGCGCCATCCCAGACGCGGTACTTGCCCGACTCACCGACAAGCGCGACCTCGGTGTGCACACCGAGATGTTTTCGGATCGTTTGGTAGAACTCGTGGAATGCGGTGCGGTGACCAACAAGTACAAGGTCATCGACACCGGACTCATCGTGACATCGTTTTGCATGGGATCTCGCCGCACCTATGATTTTGTGCACGACAACCTGCGCGTCGAGTTTCACTCCTGCGACCGCACCAACGACACCCAACGCATTGCACGCAATCCGCGCGTAACCGCCATCAACTCGGCGATCGAAGTCGATCTCACCGGCCAAGTGTGCGCCGACTCCATTGGCCATCGCGTGTATTCGGGGATCGGTGGGCAAATGGATTTCATTCGCGGCGCTGCACGTTCTCGCGGCGGCAAACCGATCATCGCGCTCCCAGCAACAGCGGCTGGCGGCACTGTGTCTCGCATCACGACAGAACTGAAGCCTGGTGCCGGCGTGGTGACGACTCGCGGCCATGTTCACTGGGTGGTGACGGAATACGGCGCCGTGAATTTGCACGGACTCTCGCTGCGCCAGCGTGGTGCCGCACTCGTGTCGATTGCGCATCCGGATTTCCGTGCCGAGCTCACGCGCGACCTGCAGCGACTGCATCTCGGGTGAGCCGCAGATGGCGGCGCGGCATCGGCGACGCGTGCGCGCTGCACGGATGCGCATCGGGAACACGGGCGCGTCAGCCGAGCTAACCGTTTAGCCGAGACATTCCGTGCGGTAATCCCCGACACGGAATCGTCCGTTTTACGGCTTCGGAGCCGTGCCGCTTTCCTGTAGACTATGCGGAGAACGGCCATTGCGACCGTTCTCCCTAGGGGCCGGTGACGCATATGAGCACCCGCACCGCACATACCGCCGTCCAAGCGCCGTCCTCTGCATTGGACGCTCTGCTCGCGACGGAGCAAGAGATCGCGCAGCACTTCGCTGATGCGGAGCGACGGGCGCGCGAAATCCTCGATGCCGCACATACTGACGCGGAGGAGACGCATCGCGTGGCGGCAATCGCCCTCGCAGAGGAACTCGCGTCTATCGATGCCCGTTCGCTCCGCGACATCGCGGCCGCCGTGAGCGAGATCGAGCGCGAAGCAGAACAGCTGGTGCGCCGCTATCGCGCAGTGCCGGATGCAGAGATCGCAACGCTGGCAGAGCTGGTCGTCGCGGAACTGACTGGGTTAGGAGCGGCGTCGTGATCGTTCCCATGGCACGGCTGCGCATTCTCGGACCGCGCGAACGGCTCGAGGACACGTTGCATGCGGTGCAGGACGTCGGCCAGTTGCATCTGGACGAAGCGCCGGCACGAGCGGGCGTCGAGCCGGCGCGTCTCGACGCACGCGGCGAGCGACGCCGCGGCCAACTGCAGCGAGTACTTACCGATGTTGCGGACGCCTTGCACGCGCTGCGCGCCGTCAGCCCAACGGGGCCACGCCTCTTGCCGCCCCCTGCGACCGTCGCTGACGCCGCGCGGTGGGCGCGCGTGGCGAGTCGCGTGCGCCGCGACGCCCGCGCGCTCAGCGACCGCGAGACTGCGCTGGACGAAGAGCGCGCGCTGGTGGCACGCTATCGCGACTTTTTGCTTGCGGTGCTCCCCGTGGTGCGCCGCGTGGCAACGTCCGAACGTCTGACCAGCCACGCGGTGGTCGCGCCAGCCTCAGCGCGCGCCACCGTGGATGCGATGGCCGCGTCGCTTCGCGCGGAACTCGGCGCTGAGTTTTCTATGACCACGATGCCGCTCCCCGGCGGAGACCTCGCGATCCTCTTGGTCCTGCCAAAGGAGTTCAGTGCGCGCTTGGAATCGCGGCTGGCGGAGGCACGCGTTCCTGAAGTGCCACTGCCCGCCGCGTACCGAGGCATGCCGCTCCAAGACGCGGTACCGCTCATGCTCGACCGGCTGCAGCAAATTCCCCGCGACGTTGACGCCTGCCGTACCAACCTCGCCGCGCTGGCGCGTTCGCACGCGACCGAGCTGCGGCGCGCCCACGCAGCGCTCAGCGACTGGCTCTCCGCTCTCTACGCGCACCAGCAATGCTCGGTAACACCACACGCCTTCACCATTGAGGGGTGGATTCCTGAGCCCGGCGTCACCGCGCTCACGGAACGGATTGCCGCCGAGGCGGGCCCGTCTGTTATTGTCGAACACATCGCGCGAGAAGAATGGGGGACGGCAGATGCACCGGTGATTCTCTCGAACCCGCGCCTCTTCCGCCCCTTTGAGTCGTTGATCGCTCTGCTGCCCCTTCCGCGATACGGCACGATCGACCCCACGCCGTTTGTCGCCGTGTTCTTTCCGTTGATGTTCGGCATGATGCTCGGCGATGTGGGCTACGGGGCGATGCTCGTTGGTTTGGCGTTGCTTATCCATCGAAAAGCCGCTCCCGGCTCGCTCGTTCGCACGGGAGCCGAGGTGGCAGGCCCATGCGCCCTCTTTGCCATCATCTTCGGCGTGCTCTACGGCGAGTACTTTGGTGACCTTGGCAAACGGCTCTTTGGACTTGAGCCGATCATCTACGACCGAGAGCAGGCGATTTTCGCTGCGTTGGCGGCCGCCGTGGGACTCGGCGTGGTGCATGTGGTGCTCGGGCTAGTCCTCGGCGCCATTAGCGCCGGACGCAAGCACCCGCGACACGCCCTCGGCAGCGGCATCTCGGCGGTGATGGTGCTCCTCGTCGTGGCGGCGTTGATGGCCGCCTTCCGAGTGCTGCCAGAACAGCTCTTCACCCCAGCGGTGGTGGCACTGCTCGTGGCGTTTCCCGTGCTGGTGTTTGCTGAGGGGCTTATTGCGCCAGTGGAACTCCTGGCCACGCTCGGCAACGTGATGTCGTACGCGCGCATCATGGCCATCGGCACGGCCTCTGTGATGCTCGCAGTGGTGGCCAACCAAATGGTGGGCGCGGTGGGCAGCACGGCCATCGGGCTCGTGTTTGCGCTGTTGTTTCACCTCGTGAACTTCGCCATCGGATTATTCAGCCCGGCGATTCACGCGCTTCGCCTCCACTACGTGGAGTTCTTTGGAAAATTCTACAGTCCCGGCGGACACAAGTACGAACCATTTGGTCACCGAACGGCGCCGCCGGGCGCTGTCCTAGAGAGGAACGTCGTATGAACATCATGTGGGTTGTCATCGGAGCGGCGAGCGTCATGTCCATCTCGGCGTTGGCCACGGCATGGGCGCAATCGAAGATCGGCACTGCGGGCGCCGCGGCGCTTGCGGAAAAGCCTGAGCTCGCAGGCACGATCATCATTCTCGTGGCCATCCCAGAGACGATGGTCATCCTTGGGTTCATCGTCGCCGTGCTGATTATTCTGCGTGCGGGGACCGGAGGCTGAGTGGTGAGTGATCCCGCTGCCCTGCTCCTCGCGCAGTTGAGGCGCGAGGCCGACGCCACCGCTACGGCGCGGCTTGCTGCGGCCGGAGCGGAAGCGTCGCGTATGCGAACGGAGGCCGTCGAGCAGGTGGCCCAGCACCGCACGGCGCGCATCGCCGAGCGGGAGGCCGCGGCAGTCGCTGCATTGGAGCTCGCGTCTGCCGATGCCGCACAGCGTGTGCGGCACGAAACGCTCACCGCACGAGCGGCCGCGCTCGACAAGGTTTTTTCTGCAGCCGCCGAACGGCTTCCGGCGCTTGACGTACACGCGGGGCTTGGAGCTGTGGTCAGTCGCGCGATCGCCGATGCACTGGCGTGCGTGCCAGGAGACGATGCCATCGTCCGTTGTTCACGCGCCGTTGCCGACGCGATGGGTGGTTCGCTCACCGCCCTCGGCGTTCGCGCCGCGCAGTTGACCATCGACGACTCGGTTGCCGTTGGGGCGATCGTCACATCCGCCGACGGCCGCATTGTGGCAGACGTGACGTTCGCGCGCCGACTCGAGCGAGACCGCCGCGGGTTGGCGATCGTGGTAGCGCGCCGACTCGCCGGAGACACCCCGTGACCGACTGGGGCGACGTCATCACACGCACCCGCGGACTCGCGTCGCACCTGTTGCGCGACGAACAGTATCGTGCGCTATGCGAGGCGCAGGGAATTGGCGCACTTGGCGCGCAGTTGACGACGCTTGGCATTGTGCATGCGCCGGCTACCGGCGTCCCGTATGATGCCGCAGCACTTGAGGAGAGCCTACGACGCCGTGCAGGGGCGCGACTCCGCGTGCTCGCGAGCTGGGCGGGCGAGCGGGTGGAACAGCTCGCACCCCTACTTGATGACGAGGATCGACGCAGTATTCGCGCGTTGGTCCGAGGCGCCGTGGCAGGCGCTGCGCCGGAAGCGCGGCTCACGGGACTCATTCCCACCTCCTCACTTCCGCTCCGCGCCCTGCAACAACTCGCGACCGCTGGGGACGTGGCGACGGTCGGAGCGCAACTGCTCACGTGGCGTCACCCATTTGCGAGCGCCGTCGCCGAAGAGGCGCAACGCCAGCATCTCGACCTCTTCCGCCTGGAGGTCGCACTCACCCGCGCCTTTGCCGAACGGGCGCTGCGAACGGCGCGCCGCGATACCGCCATGCGCCGGTTCGCCGAGCGCACCATTGATTTGGAAAACCTGTGGTCCGTGCTCATTCTCGCAGACCAACATGCAGACCTCGACCCCGCGAGTATTTTTGTCTGCGGCGGCACGTTGATTCGTGCTGATGACATTGCGGCTGCGCAGATTGCCGGCAGTCGCTTCGACATCGCCGAGCGCCTTCGCGTTCGCGTGGCACACACGCCATTGGCGGCGGCACTCACCGCCGCCAATCGCTCCGCCGAAGACGCCGCCGCGCGCGCACTCGAACGTGAGTTCCGAGCGCTCGCCCGCACGGCGCCGCTGAGCCTCGCCCCCGTGGTGCACTTCGTACTGCGGCAACGCGTCGAACTTCAGGCGCTCCTGCGCGTGACCTGGAGCATTGCGATGCATGTGCCGCCGGTGCTCATCGAAGGCGCGCTTGGAGTGGCCGCGTGAGTTACACCGTACGCGTCCTCGCGTCGGCCGCTAGCGCGGCCGGCTTTCGCCTGGCTGGTCTCGCCGTCGACGAAATCGCCAAGCCGGAAGACGCGGGGTCCCGCCTGCAGATTCTTGCCGCGTTACCACATACGGGCATTCTACTTGTTGAGCAGGCCCTCCTCGACGCGGTGCCTGAGACTGTGCGTCGCGACATTGAACGGCGCGCCGTTCCCATTCTTGTCCCCATTCCGGCGCCCGCATGGGCCGGCGCCCCGTCGGGCGCAGAGGACTACATCCTCGAGTTGCTCCGACGTGCGATTGGCTACCGCGTGAGGCTCCAGTGACCGCTCGCATCATTCGCGTTGCGGGTTCGCTCGTTGAGGCCGCTCCGTTGCATGGCGCCCTCTACGAACTGGCCTTTGTGGGCAAGCGCCGATTGTTGGGTGAGATTATCAAACAGCGCGGCGATGTGTGCACTTTGCAGGTCTACGAGTCCACGACCGGCCTCGCGGTGGGCGAACCGGTAGAACACACCGGCGTGTCGCTCACGGCACAACTCGGCCCCGGCTTGCTCGGCGCGGTACTCGACGGCATCGGCCGACCGCTCGAACGAGTGGCGGAAGCCACCGGCGACTTTATTGCTCCCGGCGCGCGCGCTGACACCCTCGACGCGGATCAAAAGTGGACCTTTACCGCCACGCGCGCGGCCGGCGATTCGGTGGAACCCGGCGACGTGCTCGGCACTGTGCTCGAGCGCGCAATCACCCACCGCGTGCTCGTTCCACCGGGCGTGCGCGGCGTGATTGCGGCAATCGACAGCGGGACGTACACCGTGACCACACCCATCGGCGCGCTAACCGACGGCACCACGCTCCGGCTCGCACACCGCTGGCCGGTGCGTATCCCGCGCCCAGTCGCGGAGCAGTTTGCGTCGTCGCGCCCCTTCGTGACGGGGCAACGCGTATTCGACCTGTTCTTCCCGGTAGCAGAAGGGGGCAGCGCGGCGGTCCCTGGCGGCTTCGGTACAGGCAAGACAATCATCGAACAGTCGCTCGCCAAATTCTCAGAAGCCGATGTGGTGGTCTACGTCGGTTGCGGTGAGCGCGGCAACGAAATGACGGACGTGCTCACGGAATTCCCGCTACTTGTTGATCCACGCACGGGGAGGCCCGTGATGGACCGCGCCGTGCTGATTGTGAACACCTCGAACATGCCCGTGGCTGCGCGCGAGGCGTCGATCTACATGGGCGTCACCATCGCCGAGTATTTCCGCGATCAAGGCAATCGCGTGGCACTCATGATTGACTCCACCTCGCGCTGGGCAGAGGCGCTCCGCGAAATGGCGGCACGACAGCAAGAGATGCCCGGAGAAGAGGGCTATCCCACATATCTAGCGAGCCGCCTTGGACAGTTCTTTGAACGCGCAGGCCGCGTGCGCCCCCTTGGTGCACCCACGCGTGAGGGCGCGGTCACGATCATCGGCGCCATCTCTCCGCCCGGCGGCGATTTTTCTGAGCCGGTCACGCAAGCGGCGTTGCGCGTCACCGGCGCGATGTGGGCGCTCGACGCATCGCTCGCACACCAGCGGCATTATCCAGCCGTGGACTGGGAAAGCAGCTTCTCACTCTACGCCGATCAAGTCGCGCCCTGGTTCACCACGCATGGAGGCGAGCAGTGGGCCGCCGTGCGCGCCGACCTGCTTGCGTTACTGCAAAAAGAACGGGAGCTCCGCGACATCGCGAGTCTGGTGGGACCCGACGCGCTCGAAGATCACGATCATCTCGTCATGGACGTTGCCGCCATCGTGCGCGAAGTGGTGCTCCGGCAGAATGCATATCACCCGCACGATGCCATTAGTTCACCGCAGCAAACGTACGCGCTTGCGCACGCCGCCCTCGAAGCGTTTCGCGACGGGGAGCGCGCCCTCGCCTCCGGCACCGCGTTTGCCGCGCTCGATCTCGCGCCCACGCGCCGCGCCCTCGCCGCGAAACGCGACGGAGTGAACGCATGAGCCCGCGCATTGACGTCACGCACCATGGCGCTGCCGCAGCCGGCGGCCCCCTGCTTTTCCTTGAACGCACCCGCGGCGTTTCGCTCGGCGAGTGGGTGGTGGTGCGTCAACCAGGGATCGCTGACCGCCGCGGGCAGGTGATTGATGCCGGCGAGCACGCCACGGTCGTGCAGTTGCTCGACGAAACCGTGGGCCTCGCGCCCGATCGCGCCGAGATCATTCTCACCGGCGAAGTGGCGACCACGGTGGTCGGGCGCGAACTGCTCGGACGCGCCTTTGACGGCCACGGCGCGCCGGTGGACGGACTCCCGGCTCCGGTAGGCGAAGCCCTTCGTCCTATTGATGGCGCACCCATCAACCCGGTGCGCCGCGCTCGGCCACGCGACTTTATTGAAACCGGCATCAGCGCCATCGATGCCATGAACACGCTCGTGCGCGGCCAGAAACTTCCGATCTTCAGTGGACCAGGGCTCCCAGGGCTCGAGATCGCCGCGCGCATTGTGGAGTGGGCGCGCGCGCCGCGGCACGAGCCCTTTGCCGTGGTGTTTGCCGCCGTCGGCATCACCGCGCGTGAGACGCGCGATTTTCTCGACCGCGTGCGGGCCAGCGGAGCACTCCCCCGCACCGTACTTTACCTGAACCAAGCGTCGCATCCGGCGGTGGAACGGCTGCATGCGCCCCGACTCGCGCTCACCGCCGCTGAGCATCTCGCATACGAATGCGGCCTGCACGTGCTCGTGGTGATCGCCGACATGACGCACTATTGCGAAGCGCTCCGCGAGATTGCCACCGCGCGCGAGGAGATTCCTGGGCGGCGCGGTTACCCCGGCTACATGTACACCGACCTTGCATCGCTCTATGAGCGAGCCGGAATCATTCAGGGAAAACCGGGATCGATCACGCAGATCCCCATTCTCACGATGCCCGACGACGACGTCACGCATCCGATTCCCGACCTCACGGGCTACATCACCGAAGGGCAGATCGTGCTGAGCCGCGAGCTGCATCGTCGAGGCGTCACCCCTCCTATAGACGTACTGCCGTCTCTCTCGCGGTTGATGAGCGGCGGCATTGGCGAAGGACGAACGCGCCCCGAGCATCGTGAATGGAGCGATCAACTATACGCGAGCTACGCGCGCGGACGCGAGGCTCGCTCGATGGCCGCGATTGTCGGAGAAAGTGGTCTCCCGGCTGGCGACCGACGCGCGCTGGCATTTGCGGAGTCCTTCGAGCAGACGTTCATCAACCAAAGTGGACGCCGGACGATTGACGAAACCTTTGCTGTTGGCTGGCAGCTGCTGCACACGCTCCCAAGCGACGACCTCACCAGGTTGAGTGCCGCGACGCTCGCCGCACATGGGACGGCCTCATGAACGGCCGCACGCGTCTCGCACCGACGCGCATGAACCTGCTGCGCGCTCGCCGAGAACTCACGCGCATTGTCAAAGGGATTGATCTCACCCGACGCAAACGTGAAGCGCTGGTGAGCGAGCTCTTTGCGGCGGCACGACCCGCGATTGACGTGCGGCAGCGCATCGCCGCATCTACCACCCGCGCCGCCACCGCACTCACGCACGCGATCGGTGCGCACGGCGTCGCGGGTCTCGCGGTCACGGCATGGCCACTCACTGAGCCGGCGATTGAACTGCGGCCGGCGCAGGTGTGGGGCATCGCCGTGAGCGACGTGATCAACGCGCCCACCTTTCGGCGGACGATTGATGCCCGTGGCGTGGCCCCGGCACTGGTCGGCCCCTCCACCGCCGACGCAGCTGCGGCGTTTGAAGCGCTCACCGAGTTGCTCGTGGAAGCCGCGCCCAAGGAACAACGGGTGCGGCGGCTCGGCGAAGCGCTGGCCGACACCACGCGGCGACTGCGCACGCTCGAGCAGCGGGTCGCGCCGCAACTCACCGAGGCCATTGCGGGCGTGCGACGGCAGCTCGAGGAGCGCGAGCGCGAAGAGCAACTCCGCTTACGGCACGTGCAGTCGCGGCAGACGCGCTGAGCAGGCTCGGCGCCCCGCGGTGTCGTCAGCGGCGCGGCATGCAATCGCCGCGCCGCTCTACGACTTACGAAACAGTGAGCGTGCCCGCCATCGCGTCGTAGACGGTCGTATACGAGTGGAGCCCCGAGGTCGGTTGCCCACCGACCCACTGTCCAGACGTATTGAACTGCGCGCCGTGGTTGGGGCAGGTAAAGCCGCCTGACACCGGCGTCACCACGCTGCCCTGGTGCGGACAGATGCGCGAGAGCGTTACGAAGGTCGCGGACGAGGTGCGCACAATCGCGAAGGGCGAGTTGGCGAGCGTGAGCACCGCAACCCCGCCGACCGACGCCAACGATGGAAAGTCGCTCAACTTAATGACCGTTGGACTGCTCAACTTGGGCGCGGTTCCGAAATCGCTCCCCGCCACGCCGCACGCCGCCAACGCTACCGCCGCCGCGAGTAGGGTTCCCTGCGTAATAAACTGGCGTCGGCCGATCGCGCAGCCCGCACATTCCCGGTCCTGTTCCACGTGCCCCCGTTGTATGATATGCCTAACCACGCAGTATCGGCGTCGCACGCAGAACCATGAGCCGCCTACTGGCGCCAACCCTTATACGCACGCAAGCTTCATTCTGTGAAAGCGTCCCCAATACTCCGCTGCGGATTACGACCTGAGCGCCACACTCGGCGGCTCGGGGGGCTGCGCCGCGCGTTTACGCTGATTGAGATTATCGTTGTCGTAGTGGTGATTGCCATTCTCGCTACCCTCGTGGCGCCCAACGTGTTCCAGCATGTGGGCACGGCCAAGGCGGTCACGGCGAAGAGTCAAATTGAAATGCTTGGGGCGGCGTTGGATGCCTACCGCCTCGACATCGGCGGCTATCCCACCACCGCACAGGGACTCGGCGCCCTCTGGGACAAACCGGCGGACGCATCAGCCAGTTGGCGCGGCCCGTACCTGCGGAAGCCGGTCCCCAATGACCCCTGGGAGCACCCCTATCAGTACCTGTCGCCGGGGGTCCAGAGTCGCACCGGCTACGACCTGCTTTCACTCGGCGCCGACGGCAAGCCCGGCGGCGACGGCGACGCGGCAGACGTGGTAAGCTGGAAGTAGTCGGCGAGGGCTCTCAATCCGACCAGTGAGCCAATGGCAGCATGCGTGACCGACCGTCGCGACGCCCTGAGGCCAAAGGACCAAATCACGCCACCTGAATAATTCGTCGGCAGGGCACCGCGGTTGGTATATTCTCTGGCTATGCTTCTTCCCGTTCTCATCGCATTCCAGCTGGCCGCCGCATCCCCACCCGCCGGCCCCGTCTACCACGCGCGCAACGGCCAGACCAGCGCCCGCCCCACGGCCTCCGACGCCACCGTCACCATCGACGGCCATCTCGACGAGCCCGTCTGGCGATCAGCGGCACTCCTGACCGGCTTCTCGCTCTACCAGCCGGTAGACGGGCGTCCCGCCCCAGACTCCACCGAAGTGCTCGTCTGGTATTCGCCGACCGCCATTCACTTCGGCATCCGGGCCTTCGAAACACACGGTGCGGTGCGCGCGACCCTCGCCGACCGCGATCGCGTGTCGAACGACGACAACATTGAACTGCACCTCGACACCTTTCACGAAGGGCGTCGCGCGTTCGTATTTATTGTGAACCCGCTGGGCGTACAGGCCGACGGCACCAAGAACGAAGGGGGCGGATTTATTCCCGGCTCCAACGTGATGCCCGGAATGAATGATCTCAGCGCCGACTTCCGCTGGGAATCCAAGGGGCACATCACCGACTGGGGCTACGAAGTCGAAGTGCGCATCCCCTTCAGCAGC
Organism: Gemmatimonadota bacterium; assembly: GCA_026387915.1. Classification (NCBI taxonomy): domain Bacteria; kingdom Pseudomonadati; phylum Gemmatimonadota; species Gemmatimonadota bacterium. Next base: position 79,540 of record JAPLKS010000014.1, on the reverse strand, counting down.
CTCCGCTATCCCGTGGTCGGTACCCAGAAATGGGGCATGCAGATTAACCGACACGTGCAGCACTCCGGCTACGAAGAAACGTGGACCCCCGCGCTGCGGGGGAGCGCGAGCTTCGTGTCTCAGGCTGGCGAACTCACCGGCCTGACCGGCATGCAGCACGGCCAGGAAATCGAGTTCATTCCTGAGCTCACCAACAGCATCGCTGGCGCCGCGAGTGGCACCTACGGTCAAGGCTGGGGCTACAGCTCCAAACCGCAACTCGGCGGCAACGTGCGGTGGGGCGTCGGAAGCAACTTCGTGCTCAACGGCACCATCAAGCCTGATTTTTCGCAGGTCGAGTCCGACGCCGCGCAGATCGCAACGGACGAACGCTTCGCGCTCTTCTACGCCGAAAAGCGACCGTTCTTTGTGGAAGGCAGCGAGCAGTTCAACGTGCCGAACACCTTGGTCTACACGCGCCGCATCGTGCGGCCAGATGCGGCGGTGAAGCTCACCGGCAAAATTGGACGCACGGACGTGGCCGTGCTCTCCGCCCTCGATCAAAGCTCTTCGGCATCGAACGGTGAACGACCCATGGTCGACATCGTGCGCATTCAGCAGGGCTTCGCGGCGCAGTCCACGGCGGGATTACTCTACAGCGAACGGGTCGGCGGCGGCCGCACCAACCGTATTATGGGTGCCGACATGCGTCACGTATTCGGCCGCCTGTATTATGCGCAGCTACAGGCGGTTACCAGCAGCACGAACAACGCCGGCACCTCGCGCTCCGGCCCGATGTGGGAAGCCGTGATCGATCGCACCGGGCGGAGCTTCGGCTTTCACTATGCCGTGCTCGGCATCCATCCCGATTTTCAGACCGACAACGGATTCGTGAGTCGCACCGGCATCACCAAGGTGTCCGCCATGAATCGCTTTACCGCCTTCGGCGCGAGTGGCAGCTGGCTCGAGCGCTACAATCTGTACGGGCAGCTGAGCGGGACGTGGAAATACGATGATTTCTTGCACGGACGCACGGTGCTCGAAGACTTAGCCAACGCCAACAGTTCGTTCACGCTCCGCGGCGGCTGGACGGTGGGTTTTACACCAACGGTGGCAACGTATGCCTTCGATTCCGCGGCATACGCGGGCTATCGCACGTCGAACACCGCTGGCGTGCAACGCGCCTACGTGCCGTTGGGTCGCCAGCAGGCCACACTGGTGAACGCCACCCTCTCCACCCCACAGTTCTCGCGCTTCGCCGGCACACTCGGCACCACCACGGGCGCTGACATCGATTTCTTGGAAGCGGGCGACGTCACGCGACGCGACTACACCGCCACGCTCGACCTTCGCCCCGACGACCGCCTCCGCCTCACCGCGACGTACGTCAGCTCCAGCTTCACACGCAAACGCGACGGGTCGCGGTCTGCCACGACGCGCATCCCACGCCTGAAGACCGAATATCAACTCTCCCGGTCCCTCCTTGTCCGTCTGATTGCGCAGTATGAGGCGACGGTCCGCGAACCACTCGCCGACCCGATCACCGGGCGCACGCTCCTCCTCAAGAGCAGCGATGGGAGCTACCAACCGTCGACGGCCCGACGCACCAACAACCTTCGGGCAGATTTCCTGCTCTCGTATCGTCCCGCCCCAGGCACGGTGGTCTTCGGTGGATACGGGAACACGCTCACCGAAAGCGACCCGCTCGCCTTTCAGCATCTGCGGCGCTCCGCCGACGGCTGGTTCGTCAAATTCAGTTACGCACTGCATACTACGTTGTAGCGCGATACCGTAGTCGCCGTCTCCGCCTCCCCGCCCTCCCCCGTGAACCTCGATCCGCGCACCGTCGTCTTCTTCAACGCTATGGGCGCGTTGTTGATGAGCATCGCCCTCTTCGGCGTGTCGCGTGCGTATTCGCGGCACATGAACGGCATGCATCGCTGGGCGTGGGCGACGCTCGCGCAGGCCGTCGGGTGGATTCTGCTCGGCATGCGGGGCGTCGTGCCGGACATCGCGTCGGTCGTTCTCGCGCAGACGCTCCTCGTCATCTCAATGACGATGTACCACCACGCGCTCCGCGAATTCACCGAACGACCAGCGCCGCTCGCCTGGATCTATCTGCCTGCCGCGCTCGACATGGCCGCCACCGTGTACTGGACGATGTCGTCCGACAACGTCTCCGCGCGCACCAGCGCGATCGCTGTCTGCACGGCGGCCGCCATGCTGCAGTCGAGCTACGTGCTCTTGAGCGGCGGCGCGCGCACGAGCCCCGCAAGCCACCGCTTTACGGGACGTGCCTTTCTGGCGTGCGGAACCGTCCTCGGCGTGCGCGCCGTGTACTACGCAGCAGTCGCCGGCGTCACGACCACCACGGCGAACGCCGCCATCTTTGAGCCCGGCGCCATTCAGGACGCGTCGTTTCTCACATTCTACGTCATTGTCATTGTGCTCACCTTCGGCTTTGTGCTGATGTGCAATGACCGCGACAACGAGCAGATGCGGCGCCTCGCCCTCGTGGCGCAGCGCACGACCAGCGGCGTCTTTCTCTCCGATGCCGACGAACGGATTGACTGGGTCAACCCCGCGCTCACCGTCATGACGGGCATCGAAGGCGACGCGGCGCTCGGACGCTCCACCCCCGCTCTGCTGCCGGAAATCGGCGGCACGGAGCCGGTGGCCCTCTCATGGCGTCATGCCACGGAACGTCGCGAAGCCTTCGATCAAGAAATCGCCTTCGCCCATCCCGATGGCACCCCGCGCTGGTTCCAGTTACAGACCAACCCCGTCTTTGACGACAGCGGCGAGTTCGAACACACCGTCGCGGTGCTCACCGACATCACTCACCGCAAAACGCACGAACTCGGCCTTGTGGCCGCCAAGGAACAAGCGGAGGCAGCCGTGCGCGCCAAGAGCGACTTCTTGGCAATGATGTCGCACGAGATTCGCACGCCCATGAATGGCATCCTCGGCATGACCAGCTTGCTCAGTGGCACGGACCTCACGGCCGAACAAGCGGAGTATGCCGATGCCACGCGACGCTCCGCGCAGTTGCTGCTCGCCGTCATCAACGACATTCTCGACTTCTCCAAAGTCGAAGCGGGCAAACTCACGATTGAGCCCATCCCATTCGATGTGCACGCGGCGGTTGCCGACGTCGCTGAGTTGCTCGTGCCGCGCGCCACGGAAAAAGGGCTCAAGATTGTGCTGCGCTTGGCGCCCGACGCACCGCGCCGCGTGATCGGCGACCCCGGACGCATTCGGCAAGTGCTCCTCAAGCTGCTGGGGAACGCGGTGAAGTTTACCGACGCGGGCCAGATCATCGTGGGCGTCGAGTTGATCGTCGGCACGAGCCCAACGCAGCTGCGCTTTGAAGTGATGGACTCCGGCATCGGCATTTCGGACGACACCATCGGGACGCTCTTTGAGCCCTTTGTGCAGGCGGACGCGAGCACCACGCGCCGCTTTGGCGGAACGGGACTCGGACTCTCTATTAGCCGACGCCTCGTGGAGTTGATGGGTGGAGCGATCGGCGTGCGCAGCAGCGAAGGGATTGGTTCGACCTTCTGGTTCTCTCTGCCGCTTCCGGAGGACCTCAACCCACCGCCGATGCCGCCGCAGGGTGCGGCGCTCCCCGGCGTGCGCGCGTTGGTCGTGGACGACGTGGAACTCAATGTGCAGGTGATGCGCGAGTGGATGCGCGCGTGGGGCATGCGCGTCGAATCGGCCGCCGACGGCAACGCGGCGCTCGCCCTCTTGCGCGCCGCGTCATTGGCCGGCGATCCATTTCGCATTGCCGTCATCGACAACCGCATGCCGTTTTTGGACGGCGAAACGCTCGGCCGCGCCGTGCGCGAAGACCGCGACCTCGGCCGCATGCCGCTCGTCATTGCCACCTCGGCGCCGACACGCGGCGATGCCGAGCGGTTCCAACGCTCCGGCTTCGACGCCTACCTCACCAAGCCGCTCCGCCCCGACACGCTCAAGGGCACGCTGGAGATTTCACTTGCCCTCCCGCACGATCGATCCGATGGCGCGCCACTCATCACGCGCCACTCGCTCGTGGAGGCTACCGGCTCGCCCATTCTGAGCGCGCACCCCTCGCTCGTCATTGACGATGCTGACGCACTCGACACCACCGCGCGCTTTCAGATTCTGCTCGTCGAAGACAACCCCATCAATCAGATGGTGGCGGGAAAGATGCTGGAGTTGCTGGGCTGCGACGTCGAAGTCGCAGGCGATGGCATCGACGCCGTGGAGCAATCCGCCAAGCGCGAATTCGACCTCATCTTCATGGACATGCAGATGCCGCGCCTCGACGGCCTCGAGGCCACGCGCCGCATTCGCCAGCGCGGCGGGGCCGATGCCACGCGCCCGATCGTTGCCATGACCGCCAACGCGATGGACGGCGACCGGGAACGCTGCCTCGACGCGGGGATGAACGATTACATTACCAAGCCAATTAGTCGTGAGTCCCTGACTCGCGTCCTCGCCACCCTCGAACCGCCCCGCTCCTAATGCGCGACTCCCGATTCCCGGACGCGTGGCGTCCCTGGATCACGACCGCGTCGGTCCTCGCCGCGATCACGGTCAACGCCCTCGCCAACATCATTCCGTTTAATGGCCAAAACACCGGCCAGATCTCGGATCGCTTTCAGATTTATTTTGTGCCGGCCGGTTACGTATTTTCGATTTGGGGTGTGATCTACATCGGCTGGCTTGCATTCGCCGCCTTCCAAATGCTTGGCACGCAGCGCCAGTCACCGCGCATCGTACGTCTCGGTTATTGGTTTGCGCTCAGTAATGTGCTCAACGCCGCGTGGCTCTTTTGTTGGCACTACAATCAGTTTGTGTTGAGCCTGGCCGTGATGGTCGCGCTCCTCACCACGCTCATCATTTGCTACCGCCGACTCGGCGTGGGGCACGTCACCGTCACGCGCGCCGAGCGGTGGTGCGTGGACATTCCGTTTGGTTTGTACCTCGGCTGGATTTCCGTTGCGACCATCGCGAACGCGGCCGACGTGCTTTACTACATCGATTGGAACGCGTGGGGGCTCGCCCCCCAACATTGGACCGTGTTGCTGCTTGGCACCGCGTGCGCGATTGGCGCCGCCATGGCCCACGAGCACGGCGAGGTCGCCTTTCCGCTCGTCCTCACCTGGGCGTTCATCGGCATTGCACGACGGCAATCGGGCTCGCACGGACTCCCCGACGCCGGCCTCGTGATTAGCGCGGCGTGGGTGGCGGCAGGAGTGGCCGTGCTGCTCGCGCTCTATGGCGCTCGCCGACGCACGGCACGGGCCTGAGCCCCGCCTAGTGCGGCGGCTTGACCGATGCCGTATTATCTAACCCTATGACATACGCCGCCATCACTGGCTGGGGCGCTTGCATGCCGCCGGCCATTCTGACCAACGACGACCTCTCCACCTTCCTCGAGACATCGGACGAGTGGATTACCTCGCGCACTGGCATGCAGCAACGCCGTGTGTCGCATGTCACCGCCGTGGAACTCTCCACCGTGGCGGCCACTCGTGCCCTCGCCTGCGCCGGACTCGATCCAAAAGACGTGGATCTTATCATCTACGGCGGCGTGAGCAACGAAGAACTTGTGCCCAACAGCGCGTCCGGCGTGCAGGTGGCATTGGGCGCCAAGCATGCGGCGGCGATCGATCTAAACACGGCGTGCACGTCGTTCTGTTACGGCCTCACGACAGCGACCGCCATGATCAAAACGGGCGTGGTGCGCAACGCCGTGGTGATTGGCGTGGAGCTCATCAGTCGCTACATGGATTGGAGCAACCGCAATGTCGCGGTGCTCTTCGGCGACGGCGCCGCCGCGGTCGTGCTGCAGTCCACCGATAACGAAGAAGGGGTGCTCGGCAGCGTCTTGGGATGCGACGCTGAGGCGCGGCAATCATTGCGCGTACGCGGCTTCGGATGCGGCTATGCCGGGCTCGACATTTCCTTTGGCGACACGCTGTGGGATTTTGACGGCTCCATCATCTTCAAGCGCGCGGTCAAAGCCATGGCCGAGTCTTCGGTGAAGGTGTTGCAGCAGTGCGGCGTGTCGCCGGAAGACGTGAGCCTCGTCATTCCGCACCAAGCCAACCTGCGCATCATCGAGTCCGTGGCAAAACACGCCGGCATTCCGATGGAGAAGGTCGTGGTCACGGTGCAGAAGTACGGCAACATGAGTGCCGCGACGGTGCCGGTCGCACTCTGCGAGGCGCTGTCAGAGGGACGAGTGAAGCCGGGCAGTTATATGCTGATGCCCGCGTTCGGCGGGGGGCTCACGTACAATGCGCTACTCGTCAAATGGGGCTCGCGCATCACGCCGCTGGGCAGCAGTGACATTGAACTGCCGCCGTGCACGCGCACCGCGCTTGAGATGGTGAATGACATTCGGAGCCATCAAGATCCGCACGGTCGTTCGAAGGCTGGATTGATGGCCCCGGTGTTCGCTGAGCAGCGACTCGGCGCCTAAGCTGGCGACCGTGGTTCACGCGAGACGCCTGCGCGCCGCGTGAACCACCTCTCACCCCGTGCGCGCCGCCACGCCGAGCGGCCGCGACGGGTGCAGCCGTTGCAGAAACTCCTGCACGGGCGTGCACAACACCCCGCGTTCTTCAATGCGTTCGGTGCCGCGATACAGCACTACCGGCTTGGCGTGCGGATAGTCTTTGTGAAAGGCGAGCGCGCCGCGTAAGTCGTCGTCGGAGAGGCGTGTGACATTCTTCACGTCTATCCCTAGGAACTCATCGTGGCTGTGCACCACGAAGTCCACCTCGGCACCCGAGCGCGTGCGCCAAAACCCGAGCGTGCGATGGGCCGACGGCGCCCACGAGGCCCACGCCGTGAGATGTTGAAACACCACGCCCTCGAGCGCCGCGGCGTCCACGTCGTCAAACGCCTCTTGGGCAAAACGGGGAAGCAAGGAACGCTGAATCCCCGCATCAAAGAAAAAGAGCTTGGGGTCGGTAAAGAGCGCCCGCCGCGCCCGGTGCACAAACGGATCGAGTCGCTCCACCACAAACAAATCCTCGAGCACCGTCAGGAACTGCTGCACCGATTTCTTTGGGATTTCGCAGTTCCTCGCGAGCTGCGCCGGCCGGAGTTGCGTGGCCTGTGCGTGCGCGGCGCCGTCGAGAAAGCGCACGAAGTGGTCGTAGTGCTGCACGAGCTGTTCGCGCTTCACCTCTTCTTTCACGAATCGCTCGATATAGTCGGCGCGTTCGAGTCCGGGGCGCAGCGCTTCCACGACCATCGGCATGAGCCCCATGCGCATGGCTTCCGACAGTTGAAAGCGCGCGCCCAGCTCTCCGGCCACGTACGGATGCAACCGCGCGCGCGGGAGGCGGCGCGAGAACACGTTACCGCGTTCTCGCCGCAGCGGACGAGCGTTGGACGACGTGAGGACAAAGCGTCGATCCCGATGGCGCGCCGCGAGTCGGGGCACGGTGTCGACTAAGTCGGGGACGCGGCCAATCTCACAGATGACCACGTCGCCGCGGTCGCCAATGAGCGAGGCGAAGGTCTCGGGACGCGAGAGCAGTCGGCGTTCCACGGTGGGATCGAGCAGATCCACGAGCACCGCGCTGGGGCAGAGCTGGAGCGCGAGCGTCAACTTTCCTGTGCCGCGAGGGCCAAGCAACCAGAAGCTTCCTGCGGGCGCCGTAAACAGCCGGCGGACAGGTTCAGCCGTGGTCGCCACGGGCGGCAGGTCGCCGGCCGTGTACAGGAGAGGTAGCATCTGGGGAGTTTCGGCCGCTCGCCGCCAAAGGATGAGCGGTGCGGCCGTTGGCCCCGCCGAGCGGGTTACGCCTCGGCGATCGCGACGCGCCGGCGCACCACCAGCGACCGGCTTTTGGTGACCGCGACCATGCGGCTCCAACGGTCCCACGCGTCAATCAGCGTGGTGGGGCCTTGCAACAAGTTGTAGTCGCGGCCGCGGAGCTTTTTCTGCTTGCGGTCGAGCGTCTCGAACTTGTCGTAGAGCCAAGCCTCCACCTCGAGGACCTCGGCGTCGGCCAGCGTTTCGATCCACGCCTTGTTGATCTTTTCGGGGACTCGTCTCATGCCGAATAATAACGCTTCGTCTTACTATTTTCAAGTTTGCTCATACTCATTATTATTCGCGACCCTCTCACCTGAGCGTGTGTCGTGATTCGTTTTCACTTGGCCGCCCTCCTCAAACGGAAGGGTTGGACCCCGTACCGTCTCTCCCGGGAAACCGGGCTGACCGTCCCCACCGCGTACCGCCTGGCCGACCCCGAGCTCCAGTTTGGGCGCTTCACCGCCGACACCCTGGCCCGCATCTGCCGCGTGCTCGACGTACAGCCCGGCGACCTCCTGTCGTATCAGCCGACACCACGCCCTCGGCGCGCCAAAAAGGCGTCCCGCTAGCCCCTACCCGACCGCCTCGCGTAACTTGGTCTGATGCGCCTCCTCTTCGCCGAAGACGACCGCCAACTGCGGGCCTCCATCACCCGGGGGCTGCGCGAGGCCGCCTATGTGGTCGATCAAGCAGCCACCGGCACGCAGGCGCTCGCCCTCGCCCTCGCATCTGACGGCAGCTATGACGCGCTCATTCTCGACGTCCTGCTCCCAGGCAAGGACGGCATTGAGGTCTGCCGCACGCTGCGTGAGCGCGGCAATCAGCTCCCGATTCTCATGCTCACCGCGCTCGACGGCGTGGACCAGCGCATTGCGGGCCTCGACGCCGGCGCGGACGACTACCTCACCAAGCCCTTCGACTTCGGCGAACTCCTCGCGCGCCTCCGCGCCCTCACACGCCGCCGCGGCGACGATCCGCCACCTCGGCTCGTGGTGGGCGATCTCGTCATCGACACGCTTCGCCACACGTCGCGGCGCGGCGCCCGGGAGATTCCTCTCACGGCCACCGAGTTCGCCTTTGTGGTGTACATGGCGCGCAACGCCGGGCGTGTGGTCTCGCGCGCGGAGTTGCTCTCGCACGTCTGGGGCGACACGCGCGCCACCTTCTCCAACATCCTCGACGTGTACGCGAGCCGACTCCGTCATAAAATCGACGACGGCGAAGCGGTCGCGTTCTTCTCGACGGTGCGCGGGAGCGGCTTTCTGCTCGAAGCGACGGTCACAACCAAGACCGCCAAGAGCCCCTCCGCCGCCCGCACCAAGAGCCCGGTCGCCACGGCGCCCAAAAAGCCGAGTGCGCCACGCGCCGCGCGCGCCGCGCGCGCGGCGCAAGCCAAGCGCGGCAAGCGCCGCCCGGAGTGATGCGCGTGCGTCCGTGGCCGTCGTCGCTCCGTGCCCGCCTCACGCTCTGGTACTCCCTGCTCCTCGCCTTACCGCTCGTTGGCTTTGCCTTCGCGGGCTACTTCACCTTCGGCGTGACGTTGCAGGCACGCACCGACCACTTTATTGGCGACGCCCTCTCCGCACTGTCGCGTGAGGTGGCCGCCGAACGTCGGGCCACAGCCGGCACGCCAGCGGCCATTCGCGCCACCATCGATGAAGTGCGCTTTCGCGATCTGCACATCGTCGTGCTCGACGCCACCGGCGCGGTGATCGCCATGACAGCGCTGGCGGACAACGACCGGCAGCCGACCACCACTCCCTCACCGGAAGTGGGTCGCGAAGTCCTGGCCGCACTGCGCGGCCGTGATCTCAGTGCGCCGCTCGCGTTCACCTTTCCCAATGAACGGGACCACTATCGCGTGCTCGCGCGTCCGCTGACGGTGGGAGCCGAATCGTATCGCATTGCCGGCGCCTATTCGCTGCGCGACTCCGACGACATGCTCGCGCGCATTCGGCGGACCTTCCTCATTGCCATTCCCTTGCTCGTGGCCAGTGCGGCGGCCGGCGCCTCGGTCCTCGCCAAACGCAGTCTCGCCCCGGTGGCCTCCATGGCCGCGCACGCCGCCGAGATCAGCGCCACAAACCTGACGCAACGCTTGCCCGTGGGCGGCGGCGACGAACTCGTCGGCCTCGCGCGCGTGATCAACGACCTGCTCGACCGACTCGAACATTCGTTCGAGCAGCAACGGCGATTTGTGGCCGATGCCTCGCACGAACTGCGCACCCCAACCGCCATTTTGCGCACCGAGGCCGACGTCACACTGGCACGCGACCATCGCACAGAAGAGGAATACCGCGCCTCGCTGACGGTCATGCGAAACGCGACGCGTCGACTCACGCGCATCGTTGACGACCTGTTCCTGCTCGCGCGTGCCGACGCCGGCCACCTCGTCATGCAGCACGCGCCGCTCTACCTCGACGAGCTCGTGCTCGACACTACGCGCGCCGTACGGGCCGTGGCACAACGCCGAGGCGTGCAACTCGAGCTCACCGCCACCGCCGACGCGCCCTTCACTGGTGACGCCGATCTCCTGGGTCGCCTCCTGCTCAACTTGCTCGACAATGCCATCAAGTATTCGCCCGAAGGTGGTACGGTGTCGGTGGCGTTGGCGCACACCGGTGACCACTACGACGTCACCGTTCGCGACGCCGGCATCGGCATTCCGGAGGAGGCGCAGGCGCGCGTCTTCGAGCGGTTCTATCGCGTGGATGCGGCGCGCTCGCGCGACGAAAGCGCAGAGGCTGCCGACCTCACGCTGAGCACCGATGGCTCCGATCGGCTGGCGGCGATTGCCGCGAGCACCGCCAGCGGCGCAGGACTGGGCCTCGCGATCGCACGGCGCATCGCGGAAATGCACGGGGGCCGACTCACGCTGAGTGAGTCCGCCCCGGGATGCACCATCTTTCAATTGAGCTTGCCGACCCGCACCGGATGACGTTGACCATCACCGACGGCTCGCTCGCGAGCCGCGCACGGGTTACCGGATAGCCGTCAGGCGCAACGCTTACGCCCGACCCACCCTACGCCTCGGGTGTCTCCTCAGCCTGCTCCCCACCCGCCTCTGGCTCCGCCGGCGTGGCCGGCAGCAGTCCATATGCTTCGAGCTCCAGCGGCTGGTCGCCCCGCTCGAGCTTCCGTTGCGCCTTCTCGTTTTTCTTCCGTTCTCTCGCCTGTTCCTTCTGGCGCTTCTGGAAGCCGAAATTCGGTTTCACCACAAACACGCTCCTCGTAGGTCAATCAATATACAGAAGCGCGCGCCCTCGCGGGCGGAACCGCCCTACTTACGGACCACAACTCCGGCCGCCGACACCTCCGCCATCACCTTGCCGTCTCGCAGGACCGACACCGCACGGCTACGCTGGTGGAAGGTGGAGTCCGTCGCATGGACCCGCGCTGCGAAGTCCATCCATTCCATCCCGGACTTTGGCATTTGCGCCACCGCGAGCGGCTTGGCGCTGTCGAACACCACATACAGCACGTCGTCGCGCTCCACCATCTGGCAGTATTCGCGCATCGCCATCAGTGTGCGCTGCGCCTTCGTCACCGCGGCCGCATCAGACGCCGTCGCTCGGCCGCCGGTGACAGCCATCGGAGCGAGATCCTTGGTCGTGAAGATGACCGACGCGGTCGGTTTAGTAGCCTGCGCCACGGCAGGAACCGCGCAGCAGAGCATCGCCAAGGCACCGCAGAGCGCACGTGTCATCACTTGATCGTACGTGCGCCTGTGATGGAGCGCAAGCGTGAGCGCGGCTCCGAGCCGGCCGTTGCTCGTTCCTACACCGCACGCCGACCGTTACTTGGCGGCGTGCGCCCCGAGAAAGGCGAGCAACCGCGTGTGCACCACCTGCGACTGTTCGATATGCGGGAGGTGCCCCGCCGAGTCCACAGGTACAAACTCGATGGCGGGAATCGCCCGCCGCACCACGTCCGAGAGGGTGAACGGCACCGTCTGGTCTTGCTTTCCCCAGATGAGCATGGTCGGCACACCGGTCTTGGCCACCGCGCCGTAGATCGTCTCCATCGGCACGCGCGACGCCTCGGTGGCACTCGAGAGGAGCGCGCGCCCAAACCCGTTATAGCGCATTTGCGGGCGATACTTGTCCGCCCAGTCGGGATAATGCTCGGGGTGCAAGAAGTCGCTCGTCTGACTCTCGGCTTTGCCTGGCAACTGCGTCACGTTCCAGAGCCACAGCCCAAGCACCGGCCATCGAAAAATGCCGGGAGGTGCGGGAGATCCTGCGACAGGATCCACAAAGGTGAGCGTGCGTAGCCGCGCGGCGTGCCCCGCCGCGTAGTGCGCCGTCACAAAGCCGCCAAATGAGAGGCCCACGAGATCCACTGGCGTTGTCACATGGAGCGAGTCGAGCAAGCCGTCGAGCTGTTGGTCGAACAGTGCGCCCGAGTACGCTACATCCGGACGATCCGAATACCCACGCCCGTACAAGTCGTAGCGCAATACGCGATACCCTGCCCCGGTGAGCGCGACCACCGTCGAGTCCCAGATGTAGTACGGCACCGAGAATCCATGCACGAGCACCACCAGGCGCCCCGTATCGGGCCCACTGAGCTCGTAGTGCGTGACGCCCGCGGAGAGCGTCGCGAACTTTCCTGGTGCGCCGGCGCGTGCCGATGCGTCGATTGTTGTCCGCTCTGGAATACGCCACGTGGCGTACGCAATATCGGCGGCCACGAGCACCACGAGAACTTTGATGACCGTATTCAGCAGACGACGCATCGCAAAAGCCTCACACCAGGAAGAAACATTGAGGGCCCGGACCCGAGGCCGACGGGACACCGCGTTTTCACCGCGCCCGCCACCAAGATGGAATCCTACTCGCCGCAGGCGACCTCGGCCACTTCCGGGTATTATTGAGTCCATGAGGCGAGAGCACCAAACGACGCAAGCCGTGCGCGGCGGCGTATATCGAACGACGCTATTCGTTGCGCTGCTCACGCTCTGCGGCGTGGCGCTCGCGGCCGCACCGCATGCCGGGAGCGCGCAAACCTCCTCAGCCCCCCGCACACCGACGGCCAACCTGCGGGCCAGAACCCGCGCGAGTGAACAACGCCGCGCGAGCGCGCCGATCACCGACGCCCTCGTCACCGTGCACACCAATCGCCCCGCCGTCAATCGCTTTGACCCGCGCTCCACCTTCGGCGGCGGCCTCGACGGCCACGGCAAGGGCGTCGTGCCGCTCGTCTTCACAAACGCGAACATCGCCGCCATGAAAACCGTCGGCGTCGCCATGGCCACCGTGCGCCTGCGCACCGAGCTTGGCGTACAGAGCTGGCATTGGAATCCACGCGGACGCTGGAGCGATGCGGCTCACCAGCGCGGCTACTGGCTGTCTGACGATTCGTCCACCGCGCCGATTCTCCTCACGCACGGCTATCGGCTGCCTCGACGCGGCACCACCGACGAAATCGACAACGCCGGTTTCTCGCGTCTCGATGACGGCGACACCGTCTCCTTTTGGAAGAGCAATCCCTACCTCGACCATCGCTTTACGGGTACGGCGGACTCCCTGCTCCCACAATGGGTGATCGTGGACTTGGGGCGTCCGCTTCCTGTGGATGCGATGCGTATTCACTGGGGCGCGCCGCACGCCTCCGCGTTTCGCGTGCAGTACTGGCGCGGCGAAAATGTGCACGACGTGGACGAACATCCCCCTGGGCGTTGGGTCACCTTTGCCAACGGCAACGAGCGCTCGGGCCGCGGCGGCACGGCACTGCGCCGACTCTCCGACGCGCCGGTGAGCACGCGCTTCGTGCGCCTCGTACTCACCGCGAGCGCGTACGGTCCCGCACCATCCGCTGCGCCGAACACCGAGCCGCTGACATCCGGCGCACACCAACCAACCACCGACGCGCGCGACTCCTCCGGCTACGCGATTCGCGAAATCGAAATCGGCACCCTCGAGGGCAACACGCTCCGCGATGCGGTGCGCCACGGCGCAGACTCGCACCGCCAATCCACCACGTACGCCTCGAGCACCGATCCCTGGCATCGCGCCACGGACATCGACATCGAACTCGAGCAGCCTGGCTTCGATCGCGTCTTCCGTAGCACACTCACGTTCGGACGTCCGGCAATGATCCCTGTGCCCGTGCTCTACGGCACACCCGAGGACGCGGCCGCAGAAATTCGTTTCCTGCGCCGACGCGGCTACCCGATTGGCCGCATCGAAATGGGCGAGGAGCCCGACGGGCAGTTCGTGACCCCCGAGGACTACGCCACCCTCTACGCACAGGTCGCACGCGCCATTCGCGCCCACTGGCCCACCGCACCACTCGGCGGACCGGGCTTTCAAGGGCTCGAAAGCCGCGTGATGTTCGCGTGGCCAGCCGACAGCGCTGGCGACAGCGCGAGCGAAACGTGGATTCCGCGCTTTCTTGCGTCGCTCGCCGAGCGCGGACGCCCGGGCGATTTCACCTTTTTTTCGTTTGAGTGGTATCCGTACGACGACATCTGCGGTACCTCCGCACCGCAACTCACCGCCGCGTCCGAACGGATCACCGATCGGCTCCAGCGCATTGAACACGACGGACTCCCAGCCAGCATTCCGCGCATCATCGCCGAATACGGCTACTCCGCATTCGCGGGGCAGTCGCAGGTGGAACTGGCGGGCGCCCTGCTCAATGCCGACATCGTCGGCCGCTTTCTCAGCCTCGGCGGACGCGAAGCCTACCTGTATGGATGGGAGCCCACGTCACTCGACAAGAGCGCGCGCTGTACTCAGTGGGGCAACAACATGCTCTTCCTCACTGACGACCAGCGTCGCATACGCGCACGCGTGGCTACCTATTACGGCGCGCAGTTGATGATGCGCGAATGGGTAACGCCGAGCGGAGGCGACCATACGATGTTCGCCGCGGAGAGCGACGTTCACGACAGCGACGACAACGAACTCCTTTCCGCCTACGTTGTGCACCGCCCGGATGGGACGTGGTCGACCATGCTCGTGAACAAGGATCCGGACCGCGCCTTTCGCGTGACACTTGATTTTGGCGCCGCGTTTGGCGGTCGAGCGACCGGGCCACGAACCGTGCTCTCATACTCGGACGCCGAATACGCCTGGCATGCCGACGGCACCAAGGGACGTCCGTCGAAAAGCCTGCCGCCTCGCACGAGCACCCGGCGCGCGGGGGAGACGATCGTCGTGCCACCCTATTCGCTCACCGTGCTGCGCGAAACACGATCGCCCTAGCACGGCTGGTACTTCTACCCACCTCGCAGTATTCTCTCGAACGTCCATTTTCCGGAGATTCTCCTGCGTCACTTCGCCCTGCTGGCCTTCTGCGTCGGTGCGCTCCTCGCGCCCCTCGCGCCACGTGCACCACTGGTGGCGCAGTCGGCGCCAAAAGCTCCGGCTCGCACCTCAACGACGCCCTCCGACACCGCTACGGCAAAGACCGAGCAGTGGATCAGCCTCGGTTTCTCGAGTGCGCGCTACACGATAGGCGATTCGGCGGTCAAGGAAGGTACGGGAAACTTTTCCTATGACCTGCGCACCGGACGCTTCCACTTTGCTGTCGACGGGAGTTCGGTCAACTATAGCACTCCCTCGCGCACCATCAGTGGCATGGTGCCGACGTCGCTCACACTCGACATGATGGTGCACAACGGCGACACGCTCACGCTGCTCGGGCGCACGGGGAGCCAGCCGGCGAACCTCGACTCGGCGCAGCTGGTTGCCATTGGCGTATCTGGTGGCACGCTCTTGGATATGCAATCGATCAACTTTGGCACACAGGCCATGACCGGCGCGCACGGAACGTTGACGTTCCCGATGGGCGACGTAGTCCTCAACCTGCGCGGCGGCATCGAAATCGAACCACGGCCATCGGCATTGACCAGAGCCTACTGGCGCGGCACCACCATGCTCGGCGGCGCCACGCTCACAGGCAAAACAGCGAAGGGCGACTGGAGTGGCGTGGTGGATTACTCCACCAGCACGGCCGATTCACTCGGCGGCAGGAACTTGTACCCGGGCGGCGGGGATTTCACCGCACAGTTCAACCTGCACGCGCCGCTCGATAACCCCGCCGTCGCCGGGGGCGAAGACTGGGACACCCGCTGGTCTGCCAACCTGTACATCCCCATCAGCGCGAGCCGCACCGATCAACCGAACCGCCTCGTCCCTGTGGGGCCGATGTATTGGTTTACGGGCGCGCTCACCGTTCCGATTGGTGAGGGGAGCGTTGGCGCATCGGCCAGCTATTCCGGCGCCAGTTCCTCGGCGCAACGGGCGCTCGCGTCCGCATCATCGTCGAGTTGGGCCACGAGCGTCGCGCTCAATGGGTCGATTCCCATTGCCAAAGGCATCGAGTTGGTGCCGGAGATTGGGACAGTCGCGGGAAGTTCGGACGTCTCGCTCGGCGTCGCGGGCGTCCGTCGCCCTGGCCGGCCGCTGGGCCCCGGCGGTTCGCGAACCACGAGCATCGCGAGCGGCGTGAGCGGCAGTTGGATGAGTCTGTCGTTGACCTTCACCTTCTGAACCGCCCGTTAAACGAATCGTGCGCGCCGCTGACTCGCGGCGCGCACGATGTTTACGCAGGCGTCTTTACGCGAGCAGCTTCGCGGCTTCCTCGGCGAGTTGCGTCACACAAGTTTCCATCTGCTCCATGCGCGTCCGAAAACTCAGCACGCAGACGCGTGCGAGATAGCGCCCGTCCAGGGTGCAGCCCGAGAGGAGCACCTTGCCGCGCCGAGTGACCTGTTCAACGAGTGCGGCGGTCGCCGCATTGCGTGCGGCTTGCGTCGCGAGCGTGGGCCCTTCGAGGTGGAACGCAAAGAGCGAGAGCTGCGGCTCCGCATCCATCACAATGCCCGGAATGCGCGCCACGCGCTCTGCCGCCCACACGGCGAGTGCTCGTTTTTCGGCGATGGCCGCCCGGTAGCGAGCCGCCCCGTACATCTTCACCGCCATCCAGACGCGAAGCCCGGGAAATCCGCGAGAGAGTTCAGGCCCGTACTGATGCGGATCGTAGAACTCCTCCGGACTTTCGGGGAGATAGCCGGCCGTGGCCGCATGGACATCGCGCAATGCGCTGGCGTCGCGGACGAGCAGCGCACCGGTGCCGTAGGGCAAAAACATGCCCTTGTGCGGATCGAGCGTCAGCGAATCGGCACGCGAGAGCCCGCGGAGCAGCGGTCGCAGTTCCGGGCAGGCGTGAAAGAACGCGCCGTACGCCCCGTCTACGTGATGCCAGAGTTTCTCCGCGGCACAGAGGTCGGCAATCTCATCGAGCGCGTCAACCGCACCGGTGTTGGTCGTTCCCGCGGACGAGCCGACGAGAAAGGGCACGAACCCCGCGGCGCGATCTTCGGCAATCGCGGCCTTGAGCGCGTCCATTCGCATACGGAAATGACTGTCCACTGGAATCAAGCGCACGCGATCGGCGTGAATGCCCGCGAGCTTCGCCGCCTTCACAATGCAGAGATGCGCTTGGCTCGAGGTATAGATGGTGCCGCGCCGAATGTCCGGACCGAGGAGGCGCTCCCGTGCGCAGAGCACCGCATTGAACGTCGCCCCTGATCCGCCGGTGGTGAGCAGTCCGCTGGCGCCGGCAGGAAAACCCATCCATTCGCACATCCACTCCAGCACATTGCTTTCGAGCTGCACGAGTGCGGGCGCGGCCTGCCATACGCCGGTGTACCGATTGGTGGTGTCGGCAATAAAGTCCGCGAGCGCGGCAGGGTACACACCGCCCCCCGGGATGTAGCCGAGGTAGCCGGGTGAGGGAGTTGTGAAGGATCGCGGAATGAGGTCATCAAAGAGGAGCGCGAGCAGCGGCTCGAGTTCCGTGCCAGCTTCGGGGATCGGCTCTCGAAGCGAGCGGCACAACTCAGCGGCGTCCACATTGCCGCGACTCGGCTGACTGCCGATCGCTGCCACGTGATCCACTGAGCGTTCCAGCACCGCCTGCCCCATGGCAAGCATTTGCGCACGGGAGTATTCGAGCGAGGCGTCGTCGGACGCGGGGAACGGAGACTCGGCGGTCATAATGGACAGGGTTCGGTGGGCAGCAGCGCAACTCAGACCGAAGTATGTCCACGAGTCATGACGCGGGCAACGCGTCATCCGCTTGAGGTGATACCACATTGAGCCAACGCGGCGGAACCGCAAGCAACCGCGCACCCTGCACCACGCCTAGTCTTCGGACTCCGCCTGTTGTTTGAGCGAGCCGATGAGCCCCGGAAAGACGAACCGATGGAAGGGTAGTACTGAGTACCAGTAGAGGTATCCGAGGATTCCATCGGGATCAAAGAAAGCCGTTTGCTCCACCCACGACCCTGCGCGGTCGGCCACCACCTCAAACTGCAACCAGGCGCGCCCCGGCAACTTCATCTCGGCGCGGAGCCGCAGGAGATGTGGAACATCGAGGGCCTCGACGCGCCAAAAATCGAGCGGATCGCCCACGCGCAGTTCGCGAGGATGCCGACGCCCACGCCGCATCCCCACCCCACCCACCACACGGTCCATGAGGCCGCGCAACTGCCAGAGCGCGTTGCCCGCCGGCCATCCTTCCTCACCGCCCAAGCTACAAATCGCCTCGAACACGCGCTCCGGCGACGCCTTCACGCGACGGCGGTGCCGATCGAGCAGCATGCCCTCGTGGGAGCCGAGCACGTCTGCCTCGTCGAAATCGCGCGACATACTCGACAAGCTCGACGCCCAGGTGGTTTCGACGCTGTCTTGCGCGAGTCGCGTGAGGGCCAGGCGAACGGCATCATCGTAGCCCGTGGGACGCACGTGGAAGGTGGTGCGCGCGCGATTGTCACGCACCACCACCTCCGTCTGCAAGCTTTCGACGAGCGGTTGCGCAATGCTGAAGGGAATGGGCGTGAACACATCCACCCATCGCCCGCTGAACTCTGGACGTGGCACCGGGAACGACACGATGAAGCGACGCAATCCACGAATGCGCGCGTACCGCATCATCATTTCGCGGTAGGTGAGAATATCCTCGCCCCCGATTTCATAAATTCCGTTGGCGGTGGGATGATCGAGCGCTTCCATGAGGTACTCGATCACCGAGCGCACCCCAATCGGTTGGCAGCGCGTGCGCACCCAGATGGGCGCAATCATCAGGGGGAGCCGCTCAATGAGATGGCGAATGATCTCAAAGCTCGCACTCCCCGATCCTACAATGACCGCCGCGCGGAATTCCGTGACCGGCACGCCAGCGGCGGCAAGGCTTCGGCCCACTTCCTGACGCGAGATCAGGTGTTTGCTGTGCACCTCTTTGGGATCACCCAGTCCACCGAGGTAGATGATGCGGCGCACACCGGCCGCGGCGGCCGCCTGCCCAAACGCCAGCGCCATCGCCTGATCGCGTTCGCGGAACGCTTCCCCCGCCGCCATCGAGTGGACGAGGTAGTAGGCGGTGTCGATTCCGGCGAGTGCGTGCCGCGTGGCCTCCGCGTCGCTGAGGTCTCCTGCGACGATCTCGACGCCGGACCACGACCGTCCCTCGAGGCGGCTCGGGTCGCGCGCCACGCAGCGCACGGCGTAGCCTTTGGCGAGCAGGCGCGGCACCAATCGGCCGCCGATGTAGCCCGTGGCGCCGGTGACCAACACATGTGTCGATCGCGCCCGCAACGCCGGAGCGCGGTCCACTGCGGATGAAACGTGCATCGGGAGATCGGCCACCGCGAAGGGTGCTCCTTCCCTGAATGAAAGTCCCCGCCAGCTATGACTTCGACTTCTCCGCCAACTCGCGCACGTATGCGGCCACGGCGGTCATCTCGTCCTTCGACATCTTGTCCTTGAAGGACTTCATGTCTTTCCCTTTTCCCTTCGTGAGAATCTTCACGAGCGAGTCAACCGAGCGCTTTTTGATGAACAGCGCGTTGAACGTCGCAATGCGTTCGTACTTCACCAGCATCGTTTGGGGCGGCACGCCGCGTGGGCCGTGGCACTCGCGGCAGTTCTCTTCGTAGATCGGTTTGCCGTCCATGAACTGTTGAGCGAGCGCAGGGGTGCGAATAGCGGAGAAACTCAAAATGGCAACAAGCAGTACGATACGCGTCATGAACCGTGACAAGGACAAAGTTAGGTCTGTCGGGAGTTCCCGCGCCACAGAGCCGTGCGGGATGGTGTAACCTGCAATTTAGAGTATCGGCCGCATCCGTGCGCTGGGTCCCCCCCACGTTGCGCCACGCCGAACCGCCGCCGTTGGGCGCCCGCGGGCGGCCAATCATCGCGGACGCCACGCCCAAGCGATAAACAACGGGAACTGGCCACGTCCTCTTGGCGTTGGAACCGTTCTGAGGCCATCTTTCCGAGCGTGCCGTCGCACGACCAGCCCCCGGCATGACGGAGTCTCCCCACGTGACCCCAACGCGATGAGCCTGCAGGCGAGTGAAGCCCTCCCGCTCGAGCCTCCCGTGCAGAAATGGGGGCGCTGGATCGGTGTGGCACTGGGCATGGGAATATTCGCCCTCGCGTTATTCGCGCTGCGCGAACAGTTCGCCACATACAACGTGCGCGAGATACGCAACGCCATGCGCGATCTCGACACGCCCTTCATCGTGCGCGCCACACTCTATGCCATTGCCGCCTATGCGGTGCTGGTGACGTACGACATTCTCGCGCTGCGATACATCAAGCACCAACTTCCCGCGCCGCGCGTGGCCTTCATCTCGTTCATCGCATTTTCGTTTTCCAATGCACTCGGCTTTCCGGTGTTGCTCGGTGGAGGCCTCCGATACCGTTTGTACAACGCCGCCGGTCTGTCGAGTGCAGAAATTGCGCTGACAATCGCGTTCAACACCGTCACGTTCTGGATCGGCGTGCTCGCCGTCGCGGGCGGTTCCCTGCTGTTCATTCCCGCCGAAGCGGGCAGCGTGCTCGGCGTTCCGCTCATTGCGCTCCGGCCGGTCGGCGCATTGCTACTGCTGGTCGTGTTCGGCTATGTGATGGCCTGCGAGTTCTACCGGCGGCCGATTCGTTTGCGTGACTGGGAGTTCGTGCCACCCACGTGGCAGATCGCCGTCATTCAGTTGGTCATCGCAATCGTGGACTGGGCGCTTGTCGCAGCGGTGCTCTGGTCGGCCATCCCGCTTCCGCCGGCCACGCTCACGTTCGGCCTCGTCCTCGGCGCCTTCACCCTCGCGCAGGTTGCGGCGCTCGTGAGTCACGTGCCGGGCGGACTCGGCGTATTTGAAGTGACGCTGATCGCGCTCCTGAGCCGCTTTGCCGCGCCCACGGGGCTACTCAGCGCGGTCATTGTCTTTCGCATCATCTACTATCTGTTTCCGCTCGGCATCGCGCTGGTGCTACTCGCCGCCAGCGAAATGTCGCGCGGCAAATCCCGCGTGGCACGAGTGGCGCGCGTCGCGGGCGGGTGGGTGCCGGTGGCAGCTCCAGCGCTGTTCTCGCTCACCACTTTCATTGGCGGCGTGATTCTCCTCTTCTCCGGCGCCACGCCGGAGGTCCGGATCCGGATGCGGGTCATTGGCGACCTCGTGCCGCTCGCCGTCATCGAATCATCCCACTTCGTCGCGAGTCTCACGGGCGCGGCGCTCCTGATTCTCGCGTATGGACTCGCGCGTCGGCTCGATGCGGCGTACTACCTCACGGTCATCGGACTTCCCATCGGCATTCTCACGTCTTTGCTCAAGGGCTGGGACTACGAGGAAGCGGCCGCGCTTGGCATCATTCTCCTCACACTGATCCCCGCGCGTCGCCATTTCTACCGGCGCGCCTCGCTCCTCGCCGAGTTCCTTTCACCGCAGTGGCTCATCATGACGGCCACGGTGCTGATTGCGAGCGGGTGGCTCGGGTTCTTTGCGTACAAAAACGTCGCGTACTCGCACGATCTCTGGTGGCAGTTTGCCCTGCGAAGCGACGCGCCGCGCTTTCTCCGCTCGTTCGTGGGCGTCAGCGTCGGCGTCGCGCTCGTCGCGCTCTACCGGTTGCTCCGCCCGGTCACCACCAAGACCATCGCGCCTGACGCTTCGACACTCGACCACGTCGAGACGATCGTGCGCGAGTCGCCCGACACGTTGTCGTATCTGGCCCTCCTAGGCGACAAATCGCTGCTCTTCTCGGAGGACAAGTCTGCGTTCGTCATGTATGGCGCCGAGGGCGGAAGTTTTGTCGCCATGGGTGACCCGGTGGGCTCGCCGCGCCATCGCAAAGAACTCGCGTGGGAGTTCCGCGCACTCGCGGATCGCCATGGCGCCGCCACGGCGTTTTATCAGGTACGGATGCACAATCTTCCGCTCTACCTCGACATGGGTTTGACGCTGCTCAAGTTGGGTGAAGAAGGACGCGTGCCACTCCGCGACTTCAACCTCGACGGCGGATCGCGGCGGCGGCTCCGTCGTAGCGTGCGCCTCGCTGAGGCCGAGGGCGCGAGCTTTGAGGTACATCAGGGAGCCGGCATTCTCCCACTCCTCCCCGACCTCAAGCGCGTGTCGGACGAATGGCTGGAGAGCCGTGGCACGCGAGAGAAAGGATTCTCGCTCGGATTTTGGAATGAACGGTATCTGAGCAGCACCACGATTGCCGTCATTCGACGCGACGGTCAGATTGTGGCCTTTGCCAACCTCTGGGAGGGCGCGCATCACGAAGAGCTGACGGTGGACTTGATGCGCTACACCGCACAGGCGCCCGAAGCCGCGATGGAGTATTTGTTCGTGCAGATGATGCAGTGGGGGCGCGACGCCGGGTTCGATCACTTCAACCTCGGTATGGCCCCGCTCTCGGGGCTCGAAAACAGACAGCTCGCGCCGATTTGGAATCGCGTGGGCGCGTTGCTGTTCAAGCACACCGAAAACTTCTACAACTTTCAGGGGCTGCGCGGCTTCAAGCAAAAGTTCGATCCCATTTGGGAGCCGCGTTACCTTGCGTCGCGCGGCGGCATCGCACTGCCCCGCATCCTGACCAACGTCTCCGCGCTCGTGTCGCGCGGACTGCGCGGCGTCATTACGAAGTAGCCGTCAACGCGGCGCGAGCGTCCACGCCAGCGCCCGCTCCACGAACGGCCCCGCTAGCAGGATATTCGACATCGAATGCCCACCCCATGGCACCGCCCATTTGTCGACGCGGGTGCCACCGGCGGCGCGCAACGTGTCATCCGCCGTGCGAAAGCGGTCGTCGGTGCCGCGCACGATGGCCACGCGCACCGCTGGTGGAAGCGCGGCAATCTGCTCTGCCACGGCAAAACTACCGGGCTCACTCGGCGCCGAGCGATTGGCAATATCGGTTATCGTCGCACGCAGGTGGCCACGACTCCGCGAGCTGATGAGTAGCACGCCCGAGAGGCGCGGCGGCGGCGCGTGCACGGCGATCCAGCTCGCCACCTCAGCGCCCAATGAATGTCCGGCCAGCACTACGGGAATCGAATCCGCACCGAGCTCGCGGCGCGCCAAGTCGAGCATCAGCGATACACTGTCGCGGTAGAGTGAGGTGCGGAGCGTGTCGGCGTCTGGCAGGTGATCAAAGAACTTCTTCGTGTCGAACCCCACCACGTGATAGCCGGCACCCGCGAGTCGCTTGGCAAGTTCCTGGTGCGCGCCCCAAAACCCGATGTCGTTGCCAACAAAAAAGATGAAGGCTTTTGCCGGAGTGTTCGGAACAGCGGAGGGATAGAAGAAGAGCGGAAAGCCAGCGAGCGCCGGATTGCGCGCGGTGTACGGCGCGGGTTCGGGACGAAAGCATCCCGCCAGCGCGAACAGCATCAGCGAAGCACCCCAGCGTGCTCCAACGGTCCCCCGCCGAAGCCACGACGTACCGGCTCGGCACGTGCGATGCGTGATCATTTATGCGTATGCCTCGCGAAGAACTGCCAAATCAGGAACGACGCGCGAATCTCGCTCATGGGAGGCGCGGATCCTGGATCCACCGGCCCGCCAGGCCAACCGTGCGTGCCGCCATCAATAGAATAGAAATCGATGTCGGTGCCGGTCGTACACTTGGTAAAGCGCGTTTGCGTCACGTGTTGCGTCGTGGGCGTGCGGGTGCCGCCCGTGCATGTATAGAGCGCGGTCCAGTAGCGTACGGACGGCGGCAAGGCTGACGCCGTGGCCGGCGCTACCCCGTGCAGTGGAGGGGCGTCTTCATCGTACGCGACTTCAGGGTCGTCGGTCCCATGCATAGCAATCAGCGGCATCGGAAGCGCGGGCGTACACCCGCCATCAACTAAGCTTCCGGACACCACGGCAACGGCGGCGACCGTTGCGCTCAACTGACAGCCCACATGATACGCCATCCGTGCGCCGGCCGAAAATCCCGCCACGTATATTTTTTTGGAATTCACCGAGACATGTGTGGCCGTCTGCCTGATGAGTTCCGACACAAAGGCCAAATCGTCCACGTTGTCGCGATTCGCACCGCCGCAACAGCTGCCGGCATTCCAATCTGTTGGGAACAACCCGAAATCCCCACCGGTGCCGTCTGGGTATGCCACCAGAAAGAGCGCGGAGTCCGCTAGCGCGTCCATCGCGGACATGTCTTCAACCGATTTGCCGTTCCCGGAACTCCCATGTAGCACGATGACGAGCGGCCACGAGGTGGCCACACCACCGCTCGTCGGACGCTTCGGTGGCACGTGCACCAAATACGAGCGAGTGCGTGGCCCCACCGTGAGGGCGTGCGACGCCGTGCCGGCCTTCCAATTAAAGCTCTCGGCCGTGGAGGTGATGCCGTCCAGCGAGCAGGCGGCAAGACAGAGCATCGCCAGCGTTGCCGCGCGGCTGCCGAAGCGCCACGCCATCACGGATGACCCTCGCGCTGATTACCACGCGACCAAGTCAACGCCATCCCCACCTGGTAGACGCCGCCAGAAATCAGCACGCGCTGCACGCCGACGTTCACGTCGAATGAACGAGTCACCGACCACGCCAGCGCTCCGCCGATCATCGGAAGCAGGCCGCCCTCCGTGTAGGCCAGACTCGCCACATGCCCGAATCCGACTCCTGGCAACACGGACACGCGCAGGGCGGATTGCGACCGGAGTGGAACGGACAGTTCGATGGGCAGCGTTGCGGCAAACGACAGGGTGTTGACCGGGTTCGGCCCCCGGTACCTCCCGCCTCCAGCACTCAGTCGAGCGAGGACCGCAGTGACGCGTGACTGGCGGCCGGCGGAATCCGCGACCGCGTGGCTCCACAGGGAGGACTGGAGATCAATCCCGCCCATGATCCACGTGTAACACGTGGGGCACTCGATCAAGCCATACGCCCCCGTCAGCGACAGTAGCGTATGCGCGAAGGCGAATCCGCGAGTCCACGTCACACCGCCGGTATCGTGCACGACATCGTCGGCATCGTAGCGCCAGCGCCCGTAGCGCAACGACCACGCGGTGTCGCCGGCGCGAAGGCCGCCAGGGTCAGACGCCACCGGTGCGAGCGCGCCAACTGGCGTGAGCATTAAGCCGTCCCACGCGCCGACTTGGCTGGCGCTCTGGGCGTGGGCCTGCGACACGACGACCACGCTCAGAACGAGGAGCACAGACGCCGAGAAGTCACCAAGATGTCGTGTCTTCACCGGGACAGTGGAACGGGGCGGAGGGAGCGCATCACGAACCAGAAGAATACCAGTGCGCAACGAGCGACTCAATACGTGTGACCCGGTCTATCCCCGCATCACCCCGCCCGCCGCACCAGCATCGGCTGACTCCGCACCGTCCACACCGAGGTCAGCTGATGCAGTGACTGCGCCTGTGACGTGAGTTCGAGCGCCGCAGCCGCCGACTCCTCAGATGCTGCCGCCGTGGTCTGCACGCCCTGATTCAAGTCATCGAGCGCGGACGCGAGGCGCACCAGCCCCTCCTCTTCCCGCTTCGACACGCCCGCGAGTTCCGTTGTCACTTCGGTCACATCATTGGCGTCCTGCCGAATGCGCACAAAGGCGGCGGTCACCTCGAGGTTCACCGCCACGCCGCGTTTCGCGTGGGTGACCCCTTCGTCAATCAGCGCCGCGGTACTATGCGCGGCATCCGCCGCCCGAAGGGCGAGCGCTCGCACCTCGTCGGCAACCACGGCAAACCCGCGTCCTGAATCACCGGCGCGCGCCGCTTCGACCGCGGCATTCAACGCCAACAGATTCGTCTGAAAGGCAATCTCGTCAATCGTCTTGACGATGCGCGCCGTTTGCTCCGACGAGGCGCGAATCCCTTCCATCACCGCGCGAAGCTCGTCCATCTTCGCCACGCCGTCGCTCACGTTGGCGCGAGCCGCCGCCGCGAGATCCTGCGCGCGACCACCGAGCGCCGTCGCGTCTTTGGCGGTGCGGCGAATCTCCGAGAGCCCGTGGTCAATGGTTTGCAACGAGGCCGCCTGCTTCGTGGCCGCGATCGCCAGCGAGTTGCTCCCATTTTGAATTTCGGAACTCGCGGCCGCCACTTCCTGCGCGGCCGCGTTCACTTGCTGCATCGCGGTGCCGAGCAGATCGCTCGTCTGATTCACCGCATCCTTCAGCAACGCAAAGTCGCCCGAGGCGGGATTCGTGATCTGGTGCGTCAGATCGCGAGCGGCAAGGCGTGTCATCACCTTGCACACATCGTCGATGGGGCGCGCCACGGCGTCCAAGGTTTGATTGAGTCCCGTCACAATGGCGCGGTAGCAGCCGGCCGATGTGGACGCGTCGCCGCGCACGGTGAGTTTGCCCGCATTCGCGGCCGCAATCAGCCGCTCAACTTCGGTGGTCAGCCGACGAAGCGCTTCCGCCGACTGCGCGTACGCCGAGGCGGTGCTTCCGACTTCAGCCACAATGAGATTCATATCGTGCGCCAACTCCGACAACTCGTCGCCGCCCACCACGTGTACCGGCCGCTCGCGCGCTTCGACGGTCACGCTCAGATCGCCAGCCGCCAGTGCGTGCATGCCCAACCCGAGCGAGGTGATGGTGCCCGCCCGCAGCTCCGCTACGCGTTCCGCCGCTGTGCGCACGCCCTGCGAGATGCGCACCGCCAGCAGCCGGCCCAGCAGCCCAGCGACGACAATCACGAACAACGATCCAATCGCCGTAAGAATCAACGCCCGCTTCGCCTGACGCGACCACTCCTGGGCACGCTGCGCGGATTCGGCCGCCACCGCGCTTTCTCTCGCGCGGAGCAGGTCAATGCGCGCGGTGGCCACCGCAAACCACGCGGGGCCATCTCCACTGAGCGCCGCACTGTCGCCGGCACTGAGCACACGCTCACGCTGCGCGCCCACCTGTTCACTTTCGGGCCCACCAATCACGGTGCGAAGCGCGGCGCGCTCCTCCTCCCCCAACATCGCCATGGCGCGCGCTTCAAAGAGCGTCGCTTCCGCGAGATTGGTCACCAAGCGGCGCCGAAGCGGTGCGGTCATGCGACCAGCGACGAGCGCGCCATTGATCATGGCGCGTTCGCGACCGGCGCGCTCTTTGAACTCACTCAAGGCCAGCAGCGCCTGCAAACTCTGCGCGGTCGCCGCATCGGCACCGAGCAACGCGGTGGCGCCGTCGAGTGCGAGCACCGACTGAATCAGCCGCGTGTACGCCGCGGTGGCGGTGGGTCCATCAATAGAACGCAGGTCGACGGCACCACGGAGCGTACCGAGCGAGTCGAGTGCGGCGGTGGCGGAATGCCAGGCCGGCACCACCCGTGCGGCAGACGAAGCGCGCATCGCTTGCTCGCCGCTGGCGCCAAACAGGGCGCGGCGCGCATCGGACGTCCCGCGCTGCTTCTGGACGGCCGTGCTTGCACTCGTGGCGCTCGCGAGAAATCCGCTGGTGAGCCCGCGCTCCTTCTGGAGTTCATGCACAAGATCGGCACCCGCGCTCGCCAACGAGATGCCCGCATCCACCGCATGGCCGTTTTGCATCTCGCCGTAGCGGGCCAGGGCGAGTGTGCCCGCACAGAATATGAGTGCGAGTGTCGGAATCGCTTGCACCAGCAGCAGCTTCGGCCCAATGCGCATCTGAGCAAGCACGGATACTCCCACCGTTGGGATTATGGAAATCAGCAAAGGCCGCACGTTGTGGCCGATAAAGTGGTATGTCGGATGCACCTTTAGAAAACTTGAGGAGTGTCCGCGCGAAGAAGCGCCGCTCCACCGGTTACGGCACCCATCAAAGTGCACCACAAACGTCCGACACTCCGGAAGACACCCGTGTGGTCGCCAACCCAGGAGCGTTCGTGAATACGTACAGATTGGTCTCGCTCGTCGCGCTGTCCGCTAGCATCCTTCGCGCACAAGGCAGTGGGACGGCCGCCAGCGCGAGCGCCGATCCATCCTTCCGCGTCAGCCGCTACGAAGAGCTCTGGCCCGCGGCCGCACGCACCGCGCCGAACTTGCGCGCGCTCAAACACATCGCGTTGCTACCAGACGGCGCCGCGTGGCTGACCATCGCGGGCGCGTCACGGTATCGCGGAATACAGTATCGCAACTTTCAGCTCACCGACCGCGCGTCCATGCAGGACGACTACTCGGAGCTTCGCACGCTCCTGAGCGCAGATCTGCGCGTCGGCCCATCGGGCGGAACCTACGCCCGCCTCTTTGCCGAAGGGCGCGATGCCCAAGGGTTTGATCGCACCCTGCCGGGCGGCGTGCGCACCAACGAAGCCGATCGTGCCGACTGGCAAAACCTCCTCGCCGAAGTTGGGCGCGGCAATTCCTTTGTTCGCTACGGCCGTCAGGAACTGGCCGTCGGTCGCGAACGACTCATTGGTGTTGCCGACTGGGCCAACTCGCGCCGTTCCTTTGAAGGCTGGCGCGCGACAACCGCGAGCGACGTTCGACTCGATCTCTTCGATGGCCGCGTCGTCGCCATCCGCTCGGACGCGCCCGATCGCCCAGACTCCACCACACATCTCCGCCTCGTCTCACTCTCCACAGTGCGCGATCGTCCAGCCTCCTATTCGGCGCGCCCTGCGCTCTGGCAGGCATACCTAATCCAACTGCAAACGCGCAACAACCTCGACGACCGCACCACCGTTGGCGCACGGGCGCTCTGGCGCGCACCGTACGGCAAAGCGCTGCTGAGCCTCGAAGCCGAAGGCGCCTCGCAGCGGGGCCACATCGCGACTCGCTCGGTGGACGCCTGGTTTGGCGTACTCGAAGCGACCACCGCATGGCGCACCGTGCGCTGGGCGCCGAGCCTGCTGGTCGGCGTGGACATCGGCAGCGGCACTGGATCCGACACGTTGCATCACGCGGACAACTTTCAGCCGCCGTATGCCACGGCGCACGGCTTTACCGGCATTGCCGACGTCTTTGGGCGCGGCAATCTCCTCGAGCGCCGCGTGGGTGTTGGCTTTGAGCCAATCGCCACCGTGCAGGTGCAAACCACGCTCCGGCGCTTCTCGCGCGTGCGGCTCGAGGACGGTGTCTACACCAAGACCAACACGCTCTTGCGCGCGGCTGGTGGCTCCACCGCACTCGCGGTCGCGGACGAAGGCGATCTCACCGTCGTGTGGCCGGCCAGCAAGTATCTCACCGTGCAGGGCGGCGTGGCATTCGTGCTTCCCAGCGCATTTCTGCGGCAAACGGGAGTCTCGGCTCAAGAACGGTTCGCGTTTATCAGCACCGCGTTCACCTTCTAGCCGCGCCCAGCGTTCACTCAGTCGTTCAGGCGACTGAGTGAACGCTCAAAGCGTGCCACTTCAATCGGCGCGCGCGTATGCATCCCCGCCCCCACCACACGATCGCCGTCGCGCACTTCCACTTCGAACGTCACCAGTTTGTCCGACACCTCGGTGACCTTCGCGTAGCCGGTCACCGAACGCCCCACCGGAGTGGCCGCCAGGTGACGCACCTGCACATCCACCCCCACCGACACCCAACCGGTCGGCAAGCCTGCCTGAATGGCCTCGCCGGCGGCAATCTCCATAAGCAAAATCATATACACGGTGCTGTAGACGGCCGGCATTTGCGGCACATGATGCCGCACCGTCAACTCCGGCGTCACCACCACCGTGGCGCGGCCGTCCATGCCAACGAGATGATCCCAGTTGGTACGCATCGTTAATCCACGTCCTTGCCACCGTCCGGTAAAAACAGCGGCCGAGCCAATCCGCCGGTGTCATCGTAAAACTTGACAGACGACGGCGTGTACGATTTGGCCAGCAAGATGATCTGCCCCGTGTGCCCCGAGAAATGCTCGACCACATGGTAGATCGCCGCGAAGATCGTCGTCTCCCGCCCCTGAATCGCCCGCGATTCGCCGAGCGATTGCGCATCGAGCCGCGACAACACCGCTCCCACCTCAGCGCACGCCGCATCGAGCGTCGCCAGCAACGCCGCGTGGTCGCCACCCTCCACCGCCGCAAACTCGGCGTCGCGCTGGCGCACATCAGCGGCACCACCCACACCGCTCACAATCCACTGGCGCACATTGCCACTCAAGTGCAGGACGAGGTTCCCGGCACTGTTGGACGTGGCATTGGCACGTTCCCAGAGCCTGTCGGCGGGAATCGTCAGTAACGCTGCACGGATCTTGGCGGGGTACTCCACGCACAAGTAATGGCGCGAGCGGTCGAGAAATCGGCTGGCAAGGTCAAATGTCATGCGTCAAAAGATGGGCGATTTGCCACGGACTGACCAGTCATCCGGTAGCCACCGATTGACAATCACCCTTCCGTGCAGGAAACTGCGGGTGCCCCCTCATCTTCATCGCGACTTGCCTGGGCTCCGCCATGACCGCCATTGCCACCATCGAAGACCTTCGCCGCCTCGCCGAACAGCGTGTTCCGCGCATGTTCTACGACTATTGCGATGCCGGGAGTTGGACCGAGAGCACCTTTCGCGCCAACATCACCGATTTTCAGGACATCAAGCTCCGCCAACGCGTGGCGGTCAACTTGGAGCACCGCAGCACCGTCACCACGATGGTTGGCACGCGCGTCGCGATGCCGGTGGCCATTGCTCCCACGGGGCTCACCGGCATGCAGCACGCCGACGGCGAGATCTTGGCCGCAAAAGCCGCAGAAGCCTTCGGCGTTCCATTTACGCTCAGTACGATGAGCATCTGCTCCATCGAAGACGTCGCGGCCAATACCACCGCGCCCTTCTGGTTTCAGCTATACGTCATGCGCGACCGCGACTTTATTGAGCGCCTCATCAACCGCGCCAAAGCCGCACGCTGCAGCGCGCTGATGCTCACGATGGATCTGCAGATCCTCGGCCAGCGCCACAAAGACGCGCGCAACGGCCTCTCGGTGCCGCCGCATCTCGGACTGCGCAACGTGCTCAACATGATGTCCAAGCCCCGCTGGTGCATGGGGATGCTCGGCACAAAGCGGCGTCAGTTCGGCAACATCATCGGCCACGTCAAAGGCATAGACAACATGACGTCGCTCGCCACCTGGTCGGCGCAGCAACTCGACCCCACGCTCAACTGGGCCGACGTCGAGTGGGTGAAGAAACTCTGGGGAGGCAAGCTCATCCTCAAGGGCATTCAGGACGTTGAAGACGCCCGACGCGCCGCAGACTCCGGCGCCGACGCGCTTATTGTGAGCAACCACGGCGGTCGCCAGCTCGACGGCGCAGAATCGAGCATTCGCGCGGTGCCGGCCATTGTCGACGCCGTGGGCTCGTCCATTGAAGTGCATATGGACGGCGGCATCCGCTCGGGGCAAGACGTGCTCAAGGCCCTCGCCCTCGGAGCGCGCGGTACGTATATCGGGCGCGCCTTCAACTTTGGACTGGGCGCCATGGGTCAAGCGGGCGTCACCAAGGCGCTCGAGATCATCCATCAGGAGCTCGACCTCACCATGGCGTTCTGCGGTCGTACGCAGATCGCGCAGGTGGATCAGAGCATCCTGCTTCCTCCGAGAGGCTCAGCGGCCCCTAGCGCCCGCTGAGCGCCTTGGCGATGGCCGCCTCGACCAACGGCGCCATCATCGCGTAGCCCGCCGCATTCGGGTGTACGCCGTCTGTGGATGTGGTCAGCGGTAGCCCGCCCCGCGCGTCGGCCATCGCGCTATGGTAATCGAGATAGGTCTCGCCCATATCGGCCGCATACCGCTGCATCCACGCGTTGAGCGCCATAATCTTGGGCGCCGGCTCGAGACCGGGTTTCCAGGGATAGTCAAACACCGGCAACACCGACGACAGCACCACGCGAATCTGATGCTGCTTCGCGATCTCCAACATCGCGGCCAGGTTATTCTCGATCATCTCAATCGTGGACGGCCCCGTATTGCCGGCAATGTCGTTTGTCCCAGCGAGAATCACCACAACCGCAGGGTGCAGCGCCACCACATCTTGGTGAAAGCGCACGAGGAGCTGTGGCGTCGTCTGTCCACTGATGCCGCGCCCGATGTACGGCTTGCCTGGGAACTGTGCGGCAAAGGACGGCGCCCACGCTTCAGTGATTGAGTTGCCGTAGAAGACCACGCGCGGGGCGCCAGGCGCAGGCGCGCCGAGCGCGGCATTCTCCGTGGCATAGCGCCTGAGCCCAGCCCAGTCATTGCGCGTTCGTTCGGCGGCCGCCGAGTCACGCGCCTGTTGAGCGCGCGTTCGCGCGGGCGCTGCCGCTGGAGCCGGGGCACTGGCCGGGGCCGTTGCACACCCTGCCACCGCACCGAGCAGGAG
Organism: Gemmatimonadota bacterium; assembly: GCA_026387915.1. Taxonomy (NCBI): domain Bacteria; kingdom Pseudomonadati; phylum Gemmatimonadota; species Gemmatimonadota bacterium. Next base: position 47,210 of record JAPLKS010000014.1, on the reverse strand, counting down.
AACAGCACAGGCAAACACAACGACGGAACGGCGCATGTGCCGATGGCAGAGGGAGAGAGGCATCCTCTACGATGGCCACACCGCCGTTCCGTTCGCAAGCGCACTGCCCAACACGCGATGGCTATCCCTCGGCCGCCGCACTCGTGATCGCGGCCACATCAGCCACATCGGCGGACGAGAGCACACGGTCAATATCGAGCAGCAGGTTGACGCGCCCCGCATGCTTGGCAACGCCAATCAGAAAGGTGGTATCCACATCCGCGCCGAACTCGGGCACTTCTTCGACGTCCGTGCCGGCGATGTTCACCACTTCGGACACGCGGTCTACCACGAGGCCCGTGGACACGCCACGCACCTGCACGACGATGATGCACGACTCGGTCGTCGCATCGATGTCTTCCATCCCAAATTTGCGACGCAGGTTGATAATCGGAATCACTTTGCCACGAAGGTTGGCAATACCGCAGATAAACGCCGGCGTGCCTGGAACCGTGGTGATGGCCATCGAGCCAATAATTTCCTGCACCTTGAGAATCTCAATGCCGTATTCCTCGGCATCCAACTTGAAGGTCAGGAACTTGCCAGCGCAGCGCGCGGCGGCCGGCGTGGGAAGCGTTGCTGTAGCAGACACTGGAGAAACCCGGTAAGAGAAGTCAGGGGTGACGGGGACTGGCGGATCGTGCCAATCCCCGTCACGCTTGAAGGCAGTTAGAACTCGTCCAACGGAAGCACGTCAGCGGGGTTTACCGCGGAGGCGAATGCAGCGGACACTCGGTTTGGGGTGTGTCCATTGCCGTTGCCATTGCCGTTGCTCTTGGCGTAGCTCGGCGCGGCACGCCGTGTGGGTGAGGCGCTACGCGCCGCCGCAGGCGAGCGAATCGCGGAACGCTGCACCTTCGCCGAAGACGCCAGCGTGAACTCGCCCACCAACCCCTGCAACTGCGCGGCCTGTGCGCTCATCTCTTCCGATGCGGCCGCCGATTCCTCGGAGTTCGCTGCGGCTTCCTGCGTGATCTGACTGATATCGTTCACCGCGCGACTGATGTGATCCACCCCATCGGTCTGCTGCGCACTCGCGGCACTGACTTCTTCCATCATCTCGCCGAGTTTGTTCACCTGGCGGTCAATGTCGGCCAGCGCGGCGAGCACTTCCGCGTTCAGCCCTACGCCTGTCGCCGTATTTTGCACGGCCTCTTCAATAAGCGCCGACGTGCTCTTGGCCGCCTCTGCGGAGCGCATGGCCAAGCTGCGCACTTCCTCAGCGACCACCGCAAAGCCCTTCCCCGCGTCGCCGGCACGCGCCGCTTCCACGGCCGCGTTGAGGGCAAGCAGATTGGTTTGGAACGCGATCTCGTCGATTGTCTTGACGATCTTCGCCGTGGCGTCCGAGCTCCCCTTGATGCGTTGCATGGCTTCACTCAGGCGCTGCATGCTTTCCACACCCTTGTGCGCGCTGGCGCGCCCGCCGTCGGCAATCACCTTTGCTTCGCGGGCACTCGCCGCATTCGCCTTGCTCATTGAACTCACTTCCGCGAGGCTCGAGCTCACTTCTTCGAGCGCGCTCGCCTGTCGTGAGGTGCCCTGTGCCAACGCCTGACTCCCCGTGGCCACCTGCGACGACGCCGCCGCCACCTGCTCCGCACCCGACGCCACTTCGGTCATCGTGCGATCGAGGTTGCTCACCGCTTCATTCACCGCTGCCTTCAGCTCGGCGAGATCGTTTTTATAGTCGCCTTCCATCAGCGCCGTCAGATCGCGCGCGGCGACGGCCGACAGCACCGCAGACGTGTCGCGCAATGGGCGGGCCAGCGTGTCGAGCATAGAGTTGGCGCCTTCGAGCAGCTCACGGTACACACCCTCGTGCTTCCGGGCGTCGCCGCGCACATCGAGCTTGCCGTCGTTGGCGTGACGAATCAGTTCGTTCATCTCCGTAATCACCGCGGTCAGCTTGGTGGTCGCCGCAGAGAACGACACCGCCAGATGCTGCGCATCTTCGATGATCGCGTTCACCGTGGTGGCGAGCTGCCCCATCTCGTCCTTGGAGTTCACGGGGAGCGGCAACACTTTTTCATCGACCCTCGCGGAGAGGTCACCGCGAGCAAGTCCGTCGCCCACGCGTGCCAGCCCGGCAATGAGGCGCGTCCGCATGTCCTCGCTCCGCACCGCTACGCGCTCAATGCCGCCTGCAATCAACTTGGAGATGTACATGCCGAGGAGAATCGAGACGATGAGCGCGACGAGCAACGCTCCGCCCATCAGCATCTCGGAACGCGAGGCGGCCTTTTCGCCGTCGGCGGAGAACCCCTTGCCAAGGGCCAACTTGCCTTCGCGCAGTTTGTCGGTAACGACCTCAAGGTCCTTGGCCGTCTTGAATCCTTGGCCGCGCATTTCCGCAATCGCTTCCGCTTTCTTGCCAGCGTCGGCGAGCGCCAGAATTTCTTTCTGCGACACGGTATTCGCCTCGGTAGCTTTTTCGTACTCTGCGTAAATCTCCTTCATCCCGGCGGTCAGAATCGTCGCCTTGAACACGGCGGAGAGACTATCCACCTGATGCTCGATCGCCGTGAAGCGGTCGTGATATGTCTTTGACTGCTCCGCTGTTGTCGCGATAATGATGTCGCGCACATTGATGCGAAGGCGTTGCTGCAGCTGCGAGATTTCCGCGAGGTCGGCCAGCGGCACGGTCACGCGGGAGTCCACCAAATCATCCGCTGCGCTCACCGATTTGATGCCCGAGATGCCCAGGCCACCCACGACGAGCGCCATCACCACGCTCAACCCGAACCCGATCAACAGTTTTTTCGAAATCTTGAGATCCAAGAACCACTGCATGGCAACATCCTCCAACCAACGTAAAGGGCGGCCGTCGCGTGATGCGACGTCGGACACGGAATGTTTTGGGTATCGGCGGTCCACTCCGGCGCTTCACGTTCACTGAAATTGTGTCTGATTATCGGACACTTTTTGCGCTTCGCGCTCGCACGCGCATCTGCGCCGCCCAAACCCTTGTTGGTGCCTGCCCTTCGCCCTACTATATGAAGGAAGCCCCCATACTTGATGACTTCCCACAGCACCGCCGAGCAGGAACTCAACGAACTTCGCGACCGCGAATTTCGTTGGCGTTTTGCTATCGAGGGCTCCGGCGACGGGCTCTGGGATGCCAACCTCGACACCGGCAAGATCTTCTTTAGCGCGGGCTGGAAAAGCATGCTCGGCTACGCTGAGCATGAGGTTGGGGGCGAGCGCGACGAGTGGCTCAGCCGCATACACCCGGACGACCTCGAGCGCGCCCTCGCCGCAGTGCGCGCCGTTCAGGACCCGGGCATGTCGCTATTCACCACCGAGTGCCGGATGCGCTGCAAGAACGGTGAGTGGCTCTGGGTGTTGAGCCGTGGTGTGGTGGCCTCACGAGCCGCGTCGGGCGCGCCGCTCCGTCTGATTGGCACCAACCACGATATTTCTGACCGCAAAACGGTGGAAGAAGCCCTCCGGGCGAGCGAAGAGGCGTATCGCCTCATCGCCGACCGGACATCCGACGGCATCATTGTGTTCGATGCGGAACAGCGCATCACCTACGCGTCCCCTGCCTACCTCCGTCAGCTCGGCTACACGCTGGATGAGCAACTCGCCCGCTCGGCGGCGGACGTCCGCGAAAGCGTGCACTCAGAGGATCACGGCGTCTTCGCGAGCATCTTCGCCGCCATCGCGCGCAAAGAGAACGAACTCCGCTACTCGTACCGGGTACGCACCAAGCTGGGGAGCTACATCTGGCGTGAGGACGAGGCGCGTTTCCAATACGACGCAGCGGGTCAGTACACGGGTGCGTACGTGGTTTGCCGCGATATTACCGAGCGCGTACAAGCCGAGGCAACGAGGCGCCTCGAGAGCGCCGCCCTTGAGGCAGCAGCGAATGCCATCCTCATCACCGACCGCGACGGGATCACCCTGCGCGTCAACGACGCGTTTACCGTGTTAACCGGCTACACCGCCGAAGAAGCGGTTGGACGAACGCCCGGTAGCCTCCTGCGCTCCGGCGCACAAAGCCAAGAGTTCTATCGCCAGATGTGGGACACTATCCTCTCCGGATCCACCTGGACAGGCGAGTTGCTGAACCAGCGCAAGAACGGCACGCAGTACAATGTCGAGTGCACGATTACGCCGCTCCGCGGCTCAGACGGCACGGTCACGCACTTCATAGCGATCAAACAGGACATCACGGCGCGGCGTTTGCTGGAGGAACAGCTCCGACAGTCGCTCAAAATGGAATCGGTGGGCCGGCTCGCCGGCGGCGTCGCACACGATTTCAATAACATGCTCGGCGTGATTTTCGGACACACCGAACTGGCGTTGGCGCAACTCGACCCGTCGCAGCAGCTGCACGGCGATCTCCTCGAGATTCACAAGGCCGCCAAACGGTCCGCCGACCTCACGCGGCATCTGCTCGCCTTCGCACGGAAACAGACCGTTCTTCCTCAGGTGATCGATGTCAACGAGATCATCACCAACGGCCTGCGCTTGCTCCAGCGCCTGATCGGCGAAGACATTCAGCTCACGTGGAAACCCCAGTTTGGGCTGGGGCAAGTGTTCATGGATCCATCGCAGCTCGATCAAATATTGGCCAACTTGTGCGTCAACGCGCGCGACGCCATTGCGGACGTCGGATCGCTGACCATCACCACCGCGAACGTCGACCTGGACGCGGCCTTCTGTGCGGCGCATGCGCTCTCCGCGCCGGGTCCGTTCGTGCGCCTCTCCGTGAGCGATAGCGGCTGTGGGATGAGCGCCGACGTGATGGCCCGTATTTTTGAACCATTCTTCACCACCAAGGCCGTCGGTGAAGGCACCGGGCTTGGATTAGCGACTGTCTACGGGGCCGTTGCGCAGAACGGCGGCTGCATCACGGTCTCCAGCACAGCTGGCGTCGGGAGCCGATTCGACATCTTCCTCCCCCGTTCACTCAAGGAAAGACCAGGAACCGTGGTGCCCGGACTCGGCGCCCCCGCGCGCCAAGGCAAAGAAACCATTCTCGTTGTCGAAGACGAACCCGCCGTGCTCAAACTCGTGGCCCGCGCGCTCGAAGGATTAGGCTATAGTGTGCTCCGCGCCGCCGGTCCCGCCGAGGCGCTCCGGTTGGCACGAGAGCATAGCGGGGATATTCACCTGATCTTGACCGATGTGATTATGCCCAAACTCAACGGCCTCGAACTCGCCACGACGCTCGCACCACTCTTTCCGAATGCGCAGTGCCTCTTCATGAGTGGCTATTCGGCCGATGTGCTCGCCAGTCACGGCGTACGACAGGCGCCAGCGAACATCATCCGCAAGCCGTTTTCTATTGAGGCCCTCGCCGGCAGAATCCGCGCGCTCCTCGACGGCACCGAGCAACCCGAGCTCTTTAGCTAGTCCAGGCCGTACTCTGCCAACTTCTTGTAAAGCGTCGAGCGCGTAATCCCAAGCAGTTTGGCCGCGGTGGTCCGACGTCCCCGACTCGCGGCGAGCACGCGCGCAATGTGCAGGCGCTCCATCGCCTCGAGCGAATAGTCGGGCGAATCGGTGGACACACCAACGTCTTCCAATCCCTCGCGAGCCAGCACGCCGCGCAGATGCATCGGCTCCAGCACCTCGCAGTCGAGTGCCGCCACACAGGCCTCCTCGAGCACATGATGCAACTGGCGGACATTCCCCGGCCAGTCAGCCTGACGGAGGAGCTCCAGCGCCGCCTCATCCAGACGCAGCGGCCCACGGCCAAGGGCAAAGCGCTGCGCCTGCATCATGCGAGCCGCAAGGCGAGCAAAGTCATCTTCGCTCCGACTCCGTAACGCGGGAATCGCAATCGTCAGGACTGACATGCGTTGAAACAGATCCGCGCGCAGGGTCCCGGACTCCACATCTCCGGAGAGATCGCGACTGGTCGAGCACACTAATCGCATGTCGCGCGGCATCCCCTCTGCCCCGCCCGTGCGGCCCGCGAACACATCGTGCAGCAACGACTGACACGCGGCGGTCATGACCGTCACGCCGTCAAAAAACAACGTGCCACCCGCCGCCTGCTCCAACAGCGAACGCCCACCCGCTTTGGCCGTGCTCCCGACGAGCACGGCCTCAAGACCCCGCTCGTCGAGCCGCCCGCACGGCACGCGCACAAACGGGCGCCCCGCCCGCGTCGAAAGCTGATGCAACATCTCGGCGACCACCTGCTTCCCCGTCCCCGCTTCACCAACGATGAGCACCGGCGGCGTGCTCTGCGCGTGGTGCTCCACCAGTCGCACCACGCGTCGCATCGCGGGCGAGTCGTCAAAGAACCCGTAGGGATCGCTGATCTGCGTATTCGCAGCACGGTGCGTCCGGAGCGATCGCGATCGCTGCACCGCGCGAATTGCCGCCGCGTGCAGCACCGAAAACTCCGGCGGTTTGGTTTGCACATCCTCAGCTCCGGCACGGAGCGCGCGTACCGTGGTGCGGACATCCACCGCCCCACTCAGGATGATGACGCTCGCCGCGGTGTCCTGCCGCCGGATACCAGCCAGCACCTGCAGCCCATCCAACCCTGGCATGGCGAGGTCGACAATCACGACGTCAGGGGCGATGGTCTCGTATTCGAGGAGCGTGTCGGCGCCGTCGGTCTTCACCCACACGGCAAACCCCTGCGCCTCAAACTGCCGAGCGAGGGCGCGGCCAAAACTCTCCTCGTCGTCGACAATCAGCAGGCGGCCGGCGTCAGCTGTCACTGCGCACTCCGAGAGCGTGGGGGGAAGCGGTGACCGCGGTGGGATCGTGCCTCGGTAGCATCCGCTTGATACCGAATTCTACGCGAGCGCAACGCCCGCCGCTGTCCCAACTGAGAAGGCAAAGCTTCCCGCCGCCGCTACGCGAGGCAGACACAGGGGCACGGCGCTCCCCCTCTCAATTGATAACCCTTCTCGAAGTTATGCCAGCGCTGGCAATCCCGTGCCATCGTTGCCCGACAACGTTTATCCAGCAAACTCAGCGAACCAACCGTACCTTTAGTGCAAGGATACCATCCCCCCGGAGGTACCGCACGATGACGCGCTTGACGGCTTACGTCGACGCCCTCGGCAGCAGCGAGGACTGGATTCTCGCGCGCCTGATGCAATACTCCACCGCCGCCGAGTACACGCGCTACACGAGCACGCGCGAGGAAGACTGGCGGATGACTGTCAACGGGCCGCGGCACTCGCTGATTGCCTACTGCCAGGCACACGATCTGCCAGAATCGTTGCACGTCGATGAGAGGTTTTCAGAGAACCCCTCCGCCTCCTTTGGCGTGCACGAAGCAAAAGCCCACCGCGCACGTGGCGTTGGCTTTGCCATGTTCCTTGGGCTCTCCAAACTCGTGCGCCAATGCTTCACCGATCTCGCCTACGACACGCCGATGCCCGACGACGACCGTCGGCGCGCGCTCGAAATTGTTTATCGGTTCTTTGATAAGTTCGAACTCGGATTCTCCTCGGAGTGGCTCAGCCACACGGAGTCTGAACTCCTCGGTGAGTTGCAGGAGGAGAACCGGCTCCTCACCAACGCCAAGAACAAATACCAACTGGCGTTTGAGTCGATGCCCGATCCGGCGTTTGTCACCGATCGCGACATGCGGATCATCGAGGCAAACCATGCCCTCGAAGAGCTGGTGGGAGTCGACGCAGGTGCTGCGGTCGGGCGACGGTGCCACGAACTCTTGGAGTGCACCGACTCCGCCAACTGTCCGCTCGAGGCGTGCCTCAAAGACGGCACATCGCTGGTCGGCCAGGAGGAGGTCGTCCGTCCACGCGGACGCCAGTTCGACGTGCAGGTGCGCGGCGGGCGCATCATAGACATCAGCGGCAAGTACGCCGGCGCGATGGCCATCTTTCAGGACGTTACCGATCGCAAGCGCCGCCAAGAGCAACTGGAGCGGCGCGTCGAGGAGCGCACGCGCGACCTTTCCGAGGCGCACGCCGCACTCGCGCGCGAAGTCGAAGTGCGCAAACTGGCGGATGCCGAAGCGCAGCGCGCCAACGCCCTCCTGGCCACGGTGATCGAGGGCACCACCGATATCGTCTTCGTCAAGGACCGCGAGGGCCGATATCTGGTCATGAACGGCGCCGGCTCTCGGGCGTTGGGTCGCCCGGTGGAGGAGATTCTCGGCCGAAGCGACGCCGAGTTGGTTCCCGCGGAAGATGCCCAAGCGATGCTGACAAGCGACCGTGAGATATTGGAATCCGGAGACGTGGCCACGATTGAGGAGTCTCTCACGCTCAAAACGGGCGAACGGCGGACCTTCCTGACCACCAAGGGCCCCCTCCGCGACCAAACGGGACGGGTACGCGGCCTCTTTGGCATTGCCCGCGATGTCACCGATTACAAAAAACTCGAGGCAAGCTTCCATCAATCGCAGCGGATGGAAGCCATTGGCACGATGGCCGGCGGCATCGCGCACGACTTCAACAATTTGATGGTGCCCATCCTCGGCAATGCCGACGTGCTGCTACTCAAGCACGCGCGCAACGACGAGACGCATGAAATGCTGGAGGAGATTGCCGCCGCCGCGCGCCGCGCCGGTGAGCTCGCCCACCAAATGGTGGCGTTCGCGCGTGGCGGCAAGGTGAATCCCACCAACCTCGACCTCAACGCCGTGGTGCGCGACGTGCTGCGCGTGCAGCAGCGCACAGCCCCCAAGCGAGTGCAACTGGAAGCGACGCTCTCGAAAACGCCCGTCACCATCCGCGCGGACGCCACGCAACTCAGCATGGTCGTCATGAACCTCCTCATCAACGCGGTTGAGGCGGTAGACGACGTCGGCATCGTGCGCATTGCGACAGAGTGGTGCTCCGACACTGCGATGCCGAATGGCGCCTGTGTGCGACTGATCGTCCAAGACAACGGATGCGGTATGACGCCCGAAACGTTGGCGCATGTCTTTGAGCCCTTCTTCACGACAAAATTCTTAGGCCGCGGGCTCGGAATGGCCGCCACGTACGGGATCGTGAAAAACCACGGCGGGCAGATAGACGTCACGAGCGTCCCCGGCGAGGGGTCGCGCTTTGTGATCACCTTTCCCGCGTCCGACGCGCAGGGTGTTGCCGACGCGGTGCGGCGCCGAGCGAACGTCGAAACGGTGCTGCTTGTAGACGACGAACCATGGGTCCTCAGCACGGGCACCCGTATGCTCGAGTCACTCGGCTATCACGTGATCACCGCGCGCGACGGCCGCGAGGCGATCGACATTGCCACGCACCACCCCGACAACATCACCACCGTCGTGCTCGATCTCGGCATGCCCGTAATGGGCGGCGCCGAAGCGTTCCCCATACTCCGCTCATTGCGCGAGGGGCGCCTCAGGATTCTGCTCTGTAGCGGATACGAGATTTCGGAGACGGCGCGAGATTTGCTGGCCGACGGGGCAACCGGGTTCTTGCGGAAGCCGTTTGAGTTGCGGGATTTGACGGCCGTGATGCGGGCGGGGGCGGCGAGATAGGTACAGAGTGGCTCCGCGAGAAGTCACCGCGACGCAAGATTCTGGTCGCGCGCACGGCAAGACGATCCATAACGCTTTTCCGGACTGCCGTTTCAGGAGACCAGATCGATGAAGCTGAGCTACGACAGCACCACCGACTCCCTGTATGTGTTGTTCATCGACCGTCCCGGCGCGGACGTCGTTGAGGTGGCACCCGGTGTGGTCGCTGACGTGGACGCCGCCGGCGAAATCGTGGGACTCGACATCGATCACGCCAGCCGATTCGTGGATCCGGAAATGCTGCACCGGCGAACCATTCCCATCGACCTGCGCTCGGCATAGTCGACCCCGGGCCAGCCGGACGGACGTGCGAGCCGCCGCCTAAGCACGGCCACGCTCAACGGCAGCATCGGGTGGCGCGTCTCTACTAGTGCCTCTTGAGAGAACACCGCATCTTGGGGCACCCACCGTCCGATCAACAGCCACTCTGCTGCGTAATGCCAGCGGACGGCTCCGCAACACCATTCGCCCCCGCCCCACCACGAGGCCCGCCGATGTTCTCGCTCACCCTGCGCGACTTTGAAGAAACGCGCGCCCGCATTGCTCCGCACATCAAGCACACGCCGCTGCTCACCTCGCGGCAGCTGAGCGAGGCAACCGGCTTCGACGCACGCCTCAAAGCCGAGCTCTTCCAGCGGGTAGGCTCGTACAAGATTCGCGGCCCCCTCAACAAGTTTGCGCTCATGCCTGAGGAGCAGAAACGACGCGGAGTCGTCTGCTCATCTGCCGGCAATCATGCGCAGGGCGTGGCACTCGCCGCGCGCATTCACGGCATTCGTGCCGTGGTCTGCATGGCCGCCAACGCCACGCCATCGAAAATCGCCGCCACGCGCGACTATGGCGCCGAAGTGGTGCTCCACGGCACCATCTGGGACGAAGCGAACGAGAAGGCCAAGGAGCTCGTGCGTGACGAAGGGCTCACCTACGTGCACCCGTTTGACGACGAACAACTCATTGCCGGTCAAGGCACCGTGGGGCTCGAGATTGTGCAGGACTGGGCGGAGGTGGACGCCGTGGTGGTGCCCATTGGCGGCGGCGGACTGATTTCGGGCGTGTCGATGGCCGTGAAGAGCTTCAACCCCGCCATTCGCGTCATTGGTGTGGAATCGTCAGACGGACCGGCCATGCAGGCCTCGCTCAAGGCCGGGGCGGTCACGACGATCGAGTGCAATACCGTGATCGACGGCCTGCGCGTGCGCCGCGTGGGCGACCTGAACTTCTCCGTGGCGCAGCGCTTTGTGGATGAGATTGTCACACTCCCGGACGCCGAGATCTTTGAGTCCATGATCTGGGTGATGGAGCGTTGCAAACTCGTCGTGGAAGGTGCGGCCGCTGCGCCTGTCGCGGCGTTGATGCGAGGGCTGGTGAAGTTGCCGAAGGGAGCGAAGGTGGTGGCCGTGTTGTCGGGCGGGAATTTAAATTTGGATCAACTTCGCGGATTGCGGTGGAACTAAGAGCACACCGGTTAGTGCTGCTGACGAAGACAATCGCGTTCGCGCACGCAAAGCCGAAATAGTGACCCAGCACAACCGCCTGCGGTGACCACCGCGCTACTTGCCGCGCGTGGCGTGCAACGCGCACTATACAACAGCCCAGACCACCACAGCGGAGGTGGGGGCACTTATCCGTCATTATCTCCGGAAAACTCCGGACGATTCATTTCAATATTACAGGAATCTCCATGTCGCTTTTTACTCCATCCTTTCCAACTGGGCTTCCCATTGGAGATGTTTGGCAGGCTACGAAAACCACCGCGCCGGTCATTTTTCCATTCGACGGATCGCGCATCTGTGATGGTCCCGTCGGCGATAAAGACGATGCCAATGCAGCGCTCGATCATGCGTTAGCCATTCGCCTGAAAGTCGGAGCACTCTCGAGTTATGCGCGGAAGGAGTTGCTGGCGCGCACCTGTGCGGCGCTCACCGCGCACCGTGCGGAATTTGAGAACCTGATCGTCTTGGAAACCGGTAAACCGCATCGAGATTGCGTGGTAGAAGTCGCTCGCACGATTCTGACGCTCGAGACAGCAGCGGGTGAAGTGTCACGACTGCACGGGGAAACGGTCCCGCTGGATCTCCTGCCAAGCGGTGAAGGCATGGTCGGGTTTTGGGTCAGAAAACCCATCGGCGTCATCATTGGTATCACGGGATTCAACTATCCACTGCTGTTGGCCTCTCACAAGATTGCTCCGGCAATCGCGGCCGGCTGCCCTGTCATCATTAAGCCCGCGCCACAAACACCGCTCGCGACGTTGTGGATGATTCACATGATGCGCGAAATCGCAGCGACGCTGGACATTCCTCAAGGAATTGTCCAACTCGTCACCGGCGATGCGGTCGTTGGCGCCACACTGGTCTCCGATCCTCGCGTCGGCGCCGTGTCCTTTACCGGCTCGGCCGGTGTCGGTCATGCAATTTCTAAATTGGCCGCGCCGCGTAAAACGCTCCTGGAGCTGGGGTCAAACTCGGCGCTCATCGTGGACGCGAGTGCCGACATTGAAGCCGCCGCCGGCGCCGCCGTGCGCGGCAGCGTTTACGCCTCCGGCCAAGCCTGCATCTCGGTGCAACGCGTCATCGTCCTCGAAAGCGTGGCCGATGCCTTCATTGCATCACTCAAGAAACATCTGGCCGCTGTGGTGGTTGGCGATCCACGCAATGCCGCCACGCATATTTCGGCGCTCATCAATGAAGCAAGTACAGCGCGCGTCGCCGACTGGATTGCACAAGCGGTCACCGCCGGCGCGGTGATTGCCCACGGCGGCACGCTCAGCGGCGGGGCTTTTGAGCCCACGGTCATTATCGAACCGCCCTCGGGAGCCCTCGTGTGGAGCGAGGAAATCTTTGGACCGGTCATGTGCGTACGCAGAGTCAAAGACATTGACGCGGCCTTCGCCCTGGTCAACGATTCTCGGTATGGCCTCCACGCGAGCATCTTTACGGCCTCGCTGGCCAATACCTTTGCCGCATTGAACACGCTGGAAGTAGGCGGCGTGGTCGTGAACGAAGTCCCAGGGTTCCGTTCCGATTCCATGCCCTACGGTGGCGTGAAAGATTCTGGCATTGGCCGCGAAGGTCCGCGTTTTGCCGCCGAGGAATTCACCGTGTCGCGCATGGCGATTATTCGTCCGACGATCAAATAGTCCAGATCAACGCTATCGGCGCGGATAGGCCTTGGTCTGCCCCGTACGGCCGTTCGTCACCGAAAACGACCCGTCTGCCTGCGCGGTGACCTTAATCCACGCGCTGGTGGACTCGTCGAGATTGGCAATGCGCTCCTCGGGGAGATTGATCACGTCCCGATTGAGCGAGTGGTGCAGCTGCCAACCGTCAACCTCTGGCATCTTCGCAATTGTGGCAAACGTTGGCGCCTGAGCGCCCTTGCGAGGCCCGTTATCGAACACGGCGACCCGCGGCTTCACAGCGGCGAAGAACGCTGGATCAGCGCCGTCAGCGCCGCCGTGGTGCGCAATCAGGTACACATCGGCCTCGCCAATCAGATTGCGCGGACAAGTCAGCGCATACTGTGGCGGGCCGCTGAGGTCCCCGATGTCTAAGAACCGAAATTTTCCATACTGCAGCCGGATTCCCGTGGAGCGCGGGTTTTCCGTCTTCTCCTGCGCGGGCACGCCTCCACTTACACACGCTGGGTTTTCCGCTCCTGCGCCGTCGAGCGGCGCCGCGAGCACCTCGCCGACCGATGACACCACGACGACGTCGAGCCCCTTAATCGCGAGATGGTCGCCGGGCTTGGGCTCGGTGTGTGTACCAGTGGCGCGCAACGCGAGATACGCGTCGTACAGCGCCTGCGTCCCCGGCACTACCACCTCGGCCTCCGCACTGGGCGCCGAGTGATCGATGAAGTGCCGAATGGGCAGCAACTGCGCGAGCTCAAACACGCCGCCAAAATGATCGGCATGATAGTGCGTGAGCATCAGGTGATCGATCTGCGTGAGGCCAGCGTCACGCGCGGCGGCCAAAATCCTTTGTGCGTCGCGCGCCGCCTCGGGGGCACCAGGCTTCGACTGAAAGGTGCCACTGCCCCCTGGAAAACCGGCGTCAATGAGAAACGCTTCGCCAGCTGGTGTCTTAATCAGCGTCGCCTGGCCGCCCTCGACATCTACAAAGTAGATGACGAGGGGGCGAGGCGCACTCTGAGCCGAAAGCGTCGCGCCCGTCAGCAGGATGGTGGCCAGAATCCCACGAGTAAGACGGATCACGATGTATTCCTTTAATAAGTAGAGTTACGGCACCAGCTACTTGCCGGAGCCGACACGCTTGACGCACGCGCTCGGGTACTGCTGGCAGTAGCCAACGCGACTATTGCCCAGCTGCTTCGATTCGACCACGGCGTGAATCACCGCCCGTCCCAACGCATCGGCGGCCGCATTGAAAATGGCGCCGAGTTCCTGGTTGGTGAGGTTGTGGCTCGGTGGCGTCGTGGCCATCCCGAACACCGTGTCGCCATCGCCAATGCCGTGAATCGGCACAATCGCGCGAGCCAGTCCATCGTTCGCAATCACCGCCATCCGCTCTGCCTCAAGATCTTCGAGCGGAGCATCGGTCACCACGATCGCGATGGTCGTATTGAACGGCGCATCCACGGAACCGTCCCGTGGCGCACCGCGGCCCCCAGACGTGGCCGTGCATTCAGCCGCCGTCGGCTGCACGAGATTGAACTCGTTGGCCTGCTCGAGGTACAACCCGTAGGGCAAGCAGGTGCGCGGGTCCACCGGCGAGCCAGCCGGATTAAGTGCAACCAACGCGGCCACGGTGTAGCCGTTGGACAACTTGATGCTGGCCGTGCCCATGCCCCACCCGGCGCCGGTGCCGGCACCAAAGCGTCCGCTCACCACCGCATCCCGTGAAGCGAGCTCGGTTGCCTTATAACCAAAATCGGCATCAGGGCGCTTTTTAAAGTCGCCACCGCGTCCGAGATCCATCAGGATCGCCGCTGGTACGATGGGCACTACGCCAGCTCCCACGGGCACTCCAAAGCCGTGCTCTTCCATCCATTTCATCACGCCAGTCGCAGCGTCCAAACCGAACGCGCTCCCGCCGCTCAGCATGATGGCTTGCACAGCACGAACTTGTCCGCCCGGCTTGAGGAGATCGGTTTCCTTGGTGCCAGGCGCGCCGCCCATCTGACTGTAGCCGGCCGTGGCACCTTTCTCGGTGCGGATGACCGTCGTGCCCGACCGGTACCCGTCGCCAAACTTGGAGTACTGCCCAACGAGAAGACCCGGCACATCGGTAATCGAGTTGGTCGGCCCAGGGCCAACCTGTGTGATGCGTGCGGGCGCCTGTCCAGCCGGACGCGCAGCGGCCGGCGGCTGCGTCTGCTGCGCGTGCAAGGCGGCCGTGAAGGCCACGACTGGAACAAGCATCACCATCGCCCGCAGACCACCACACCGCCCCGTCACGGGGCGGGTGGTGGCCTTCTGCGTCAAAGACGTCATGAAGAGGCCGTGGCTCATTTGAAGGGGAAGATTTGGGTCGCCGTCTTATTCTGCACGAGCACCCGGTTCATGTCGTATTTCATGATCGCGGTCTTGGCCGTGGCATCATAGGTAAAGCCGTCCATGCCAAACGCCGTCGGAATGAACGACGGGATCACAGCAAACGTGTACGGCTGGCCATCGGCCGTCTTTTTGTTGGCAATGATTTCCGTCTGCGCTACCGGCATGCGAATGCCGAGGTCAGCCATGCGCCGGCCTTCGGCCAGGAAGATTTCCTGACGCATGAGATACAGGAGATAGTACCCGTCGTCAACCGTGGAGGCAGCGTCGATCTGCGCGGCCGTCACCGACGTCCCCGAGATCGTCGGCACCGACGTGGTAGCAGTCCGAGCGAGCACAAAGCCATCAACCAGCGGCTGCCCAGGCGCGAACGACACCTTGGTGTCGGCCGTGTTGGGGTACACCACCTTGCCACCGGCGCGCCCACGAAGCTGCAGACGACTGTCCACGATCTCGACGGTGCGCGACTTGACCAACGTCAGCAGCAGCTTCAGACGGTCTTTCGCTGCCGGCAGGCTGTTATCGGACAGCAACCCTTCGGCAATAATGAGATGCGCTTCCTCAGCCTTGGCGAATGCAATCGGGCTCTGCACCGTCGTACCGCGGTTCGGATACTTGGGATCGAGGAAGTCCAAACGCGGCAACGGCTGGAAGTTGTTCACCGAACTGGTCAGCACACCCTGCATGCCATTGTTCGGCCCATTGATCGGATCGAACGTCGCATTGCGAATAAAGGTGGCGTTCGCCGCCAGCAATGCCGTGGCTTCCTGCACCGCCAAGGCCTTGCTCCCAAGGCGATGGTACGCGCGCGCGAGAGCCAGCGTGTAGCTGTTCTTCGCGACGGCGTCCGTCGACAAGGTGCGGGCCTGTTGGAAATCGGCGATGGCGCTGTTGAGGTGGGTCTTCCAATCCACCACTTCGCCATTGGCGACCGCAGGCAGTCCAACATACATCTCACCCGCCCACAGCGAGGCCACACCGCGATAGTAGGTGATTTCGGCCTTGTCGTTGGCCGTCACCAGGGGATCACGCGGAAATACGCTGTCGAGTCCGAACGTTGCCATGTAGCGCAAGCGGGCAATGGAGTTCTGAATCGAGGTGACTTCCGGGTCGATGTACAGCACGTTCGGCGCGTCGAACTGCTGGTTGTTCGTGGTGTAGTTGTTGAAATAATTGTCCGAGACGAGCTCGCTGTTCTGCACCACGCTGTTGAGCGTGGTCAGATACTGACGCTGCGTCCCGCGCAACCACGCGGCGCCTGCGGCAGGCGTGCCGAGGAACTGCTGGTCGGTGAGGTTGGGGTTCTTAACATCGGTGGGGTGAAACGCGCTACACGCACCGGCAAGGATGACGGCCAGCGTCGGCGCAAGCAGGCGCATGGCCTGCGGCAAGTTATGTCGGCGCATGATCAGAATCCGAAGCGAAGTGTGAGAAGAAAGCTGCGCGGGCTGCTTTCGGTGGCGTAGTTGTATCCGCCCACCGCCGCACCACCCTGCGTGAGTGCCGACGACAAGTCGGTCTCAGGATCGAAGCTCGAGGCCGCCCAGCGCCACGGGTTGGTGACGGAGAACGACATCCGCATATCCTTGGCTCCGCGGGGGAGGAACTTTTCTGGCACGCGGTAGTCCGCCGTGATCGTGCGGAACGACACGTAGTCCGAGTTTTCCACCCACTTGTTCATCACCTGCTGCCAGATCGCTGCCCGGCTTCCGTTGAACGGCGCCTGCGCGAGCGCTGCCGCCGGCACATAGCCGTCGGTGCCGGACACGCCGTAGAGGTAGCGGAAGGCGCGGTCAAACGACTGCGTCTGTCCGCCGAACTGGTAGTCGGCATTCACGCTCAAGGTGAAGCGCGAACCAATACCGAGCTGCGCGCCGAAGCTGCCGAACTTGTCGGGCATCGGCTTGCCGAGATATGCGAGCTGCTTGATCTCGGTGATCTTGCCGGTGGCATCAAAGATGGCGTTCGCACCGCGCAAGAATCCAACGGGGTACCCTTCCTGCACCATGCCCTGCACCGTGCTGGCGCCGTAGCCACTGATGGCGAACGGCGGCGTACCACCAAGCTTCATCACTTTGTTATGGAGCGTGTTGAACGAGCCGTTGATCGACAAACGGTACATCGGCGTGTTCAGCGGCGTGGCCGTGGCCCGCAGCTCAAGACCGTTGTTCGCGATCTCGCCGACGTTCGTGATCTGGCTGACTTCACCAGTCGAGGGCGACGGCGGCGCGTTGAGCAGGGCGTCCACCGTGCGCGAGGAGTACCAGCCGAGGCCCATCGTAATGGCCTCGTGCAAGAACGACAGATCGGCACCGACTTCCGTGGTGCCCGTACGTTCCGGCTTCAGGTTGCGGTTGCCCGGCTGACCGAACGTCGCCGCCTGCTGGCCGTTGAACGAGTTGATCGCAACCGTGCGGTCGTTGGCAAACGGCTGCGGGAACTGTCCCGCCACACCGTAGGCCGCGCGCAAGCGAACATCCGACAGGTACTTGTCGGCGATCAGTTTCCGCAGCCATTCCTCGTTCCCCAGGGCCCAGACCAATCCGATCTTCGGGTAGGTCTGCGCGCCGGTGTTCGCACCAAACGCCGTGTTCTTGTCGACGCGAAGCCCGACTTCAACGGTGTACTTCTCACGCCAACTGATGTTGCTCTGCCCATAGATGCCGTAGTTCGCTACGCGGTACGCCAAATCCGTGGACTGGGACACGCCGGCACCGGCCAGCGTCTCCTGCCCGTCGCGCACGTTCGTGGCGGTGTACTGCACCTGCACGTCGTCGTTGCGGAACAGCTGCGCGCCGACAGACGAAATCACCGAGAGATCGCTGCCGAACGAGGCACTGTGTTGCGCGCCCGCTTCGAGCGTGAACCCGTTGTAGGACCGTTCAAAATTCGAGATCGATCCGCGGTCGGTCGTCCCAGCGGGGAACGACTTCGTGGCGATCAGGAACTCATTGGTGACAATCGCCCGCTCTTTACTGAAGCGGTTGTTGAGCCCGAACGTGATGTGGGTTTTGACCGTGGGCATCGGGTCAAAGTCGAGCCGCTGCGACGTTTGGAACGAGCGCGTGAACACGCGGTTGTTCTGCAGCCGCTCGGCGTCGTTGACAAACTTCTTGAGCGCGGCCGCGTCGGTGGCGTTCAGGCTGTCGATGTTGTTGTTGAAACCGAAGGCCGAGGAGCGGCCCGACTCCAGCACCCAGAGCGAGGTGTAGCCACCCGCGTTGCCGTTGCGGAAACGCGGCGTGTCCGTCTCATTGTACGAGAAGGAGCCTTGGTACTTCCCCTTCGCGCCGACGTTGGCGCCGACCGCACTGCGGAAACCGAAGGCCGAGTTGTCGCCGTACACGCGCTGCGTCTCGCTCGCCCGCGCATTCCCGGACAGGCTGTAAGTAAATCCGTTGGTGCCGCCCTCGATCCCCGCTGAGTACTGCTGCGAGAGGCCATTACGGTACATGAGGTCCTTCGTGGCCTTGAAGAAATCGAACTGCGTCTGCGGCGTGTCGTACCCATCGCGCACCTCGAAATACATCTTCGGGGCGCCAGCGGTACCACGCTTGGTGAAGATCTGCAGCACGCCGTTCGCGGCGTCCGACCCATACAGCGTCGTGGCCGCACCGCCGGGGATGAACTCCACACGGTCGATGTTGTCCATCGGCAGGTCGGCAATCGCGCTGGTGGCCGCACCCTGCGCACGCACACCCGAGACGTTCATGCCGAGCGTCGCGATGGTGTTGAGGTTGTCCATACGCACGCCGTCCACATAGATGACCGGCGTGGAGTTGTTGCTCACCGACGTCACGCCACGCGTACGCATAATGGACGTCGTGCCCACCTGGCCAGACGTCATGCGCACCTGCGCGCCGGGCAGCGTGGTCTGAAGCAGCTCATCCAACCGCTTGGCCGGCGAGGCTTCAATCGTTTCTCGGCTCACCACGTCCACCGTGGTGGCAATACGTCGCTTGGAAATTTCACCGCCCTGGCCAGTCACGACCACCGCGTCGAGGTCGAGCGGCCGTACGGCAAGCGCCACGTTCACCGTCGCGGTCTGCCCCGCGGCGACCGTGACGGTGGTCGTCTTCACGGCATAGCCGATCATACGCACCGTGATGGTCCGGCTCCCCGCCGGCACGTCCACCATACGATAGCGACCTTCCTGGTCGGACCGAGCGACGCGGTCTTTTGCGTCAATCACCGTGATGATCTGCGCGCCAGCCAGCGGTACGCCGGAGCGATCGTCCGTCACCTTACCGACAACGATTCCGCCGGATTGCGCCAGTGCTGGCGTCGCCGGCCACAGCGCGGCCAACACGGTGAGAAATACAAGCGGCCATCGAGAACGTCGTTGCATGGAAACCTCGTTGAGGGTACGTGCCGAGAAGCGTTCGTTTGAAACAGCATTACCCGGGGGGAAATCCGTTGTAGCATACGGCGTCGGCACGTGGCATTTGAGGAATGCCAACGTCACGAACCCGTAGCAAATATTCGAGTCGACTACGTTTTACAGCGTGCCGGTCAGTTCGAGCACAGCAAGCGCCAGTACTTTCGTGGACTGCACCAAGTCGGCCACGGTGCAATATTCGTCTGGCTGATGCGCGAGATCGAGAATCCCAGGGCCATACGCTACACAGTTGGGCACACCGGCAATCCGGTCCACGTGCTTGTGGTCGTACGTTCCAGGACTGGCCGCCTTGAGCAACTGGCGACCAAGCACATGCTGCGCCCCGAGATCGAGCGCTGACACCACGGATGCGCCGTCCGGTGTTTGCACCGGGTGCACGATCATCAGATCTCGCAACTCATAGAACAGATCGGGCGTTTCGCGAGCCGCGCGCTCAAGCAACTCTACAATCTCGGCGCGCGTCGCGTCGAAGCCTTCCTCCACCAGAAAACGGCGGTCGAAAATGGCTCGGCACACATCGGCAACACAGGGCGTCTGAATGCCATCCACAGATTGCCCGCCCCCAATGCCGTTGATGTTGAGTGTGGCATGCCGCGCGCCCAGCGGCTGCACGGGAATCGCAGTCGTCCGAGCCCCAAGCACCGGCATCAGTTCGCGACGCATTCGGTCGAGAATGACACCCATGTGTTCAATGGCGTTCACGCCGAGGAACGGCATGGACCCGTGGGCAATGCGCCCGCGTGTGGTGACTTCAAACCAGTACACGCCACGGTGCCCGATGTACACGCGATCGGTGTCGGTGGGTTCTGTGATGATGACGGCGTCGGTTCGACTGGCGCTGACGCGGCCTTGCTGTGCCAGATACGCCATGCCCGCAAAGCCGCCACTCTCTTCATCGACCGTGCCGCTGATCTCAACAGAGCCCACGAGCGGAATTCCGGCGCGGCGAATTGCTTCTGCAGCGTAGACGGCCGCAGTGATGCCGGCCTTCATGTCGCTGGACCCGCGTCCGTAAATGCGGCCGTCCTTCACCACGCCGCCAAACGGATCCATCGTCCAACCTGCCCCAGCGGGGACGACGTCAAAGTGGCCATTGAGATGCACCAATGGCCGGTCGGTGCGGCCGCGCCGCAAGCCAACGACGTTCATGCGTGGGTGCGTCGCCGTGTGCTCAGGACGCGTGTCAGCCACCGGATAATCCACGGCAAAATCGCACTCGCCTAAGCGGGCTCCGATGAGCCGCGCACACTCTTCGTACGCATCGCCTGGCGGGTTTACGGTGGGTACGCGCAGCATCGCAACCGTGAAGTCGACCATCTCTTCGGTTGCTTCATCGATTGCAGCAAGTACACGATCAAGGTCACGAGCAGCCAATTTCATGGGCCGAATGTCCAGCTTTGCATTTTGCTTGTCAAGGAGTTGTTTGTTCATATACGTTGCATCAAGATAACTCGTTGTTGGCTCGCTCCTGCACGATGGGCGACCCTCTCTCCGACGCCCATCATGCACTCTTATCTCGTCCTCATTCTCGTCTATTCCGCTGCGCAGCTGGGCCTTGGAGCGTGGATCTCACGACGGGTACGGAGCTCCGGAGATTTTTTCGTGGCCGGCCGTTCACTCGGCCCAGGACTGATTTTTAGCACCATGCTGGCCGCCAACATCGGTGCGGGATCCACCGTTGGCGCCACGGGGTTGGGTTACCAGAACGGGCTGGCAGCAATCTGGTGGGTGCTCTCGGCGGGCCTCGGCTCACTCGTGCTCGCCTTCTGGATCGGCCCAGCCATTCGCCGCGTCGCAGCGGCGCGCGGGCTGCACACCGTGGGCGAATACCTCGAGTTCCGCTACGGCGTAACCGTGCGCAGTGTGATTGCGGCGCTGCTCTGGATTGGATCGGTGTTCATTCTGGCTGGACAGCTCATTGCCATCTCGTGGATCTTGTACGTCATCGCCGGCGTGCCCAAGACGTGGGGCTGCATTCTGGCCGGTGTGCTGATCACCATCTACTTCGCCGCTGGTGGATTGCTCGCCTCGGCGTACGTGAACGTGGTGCAGCTAACCGTGAAGGTGGTTGGTTTTGCCATTGCCATTCCTGTCGCGCTGGCCGCGGCGGGAGGTTGGGGTGCCGTGCGTGCGCTGCAGCCCACCGCCGACTACTGGAATCCGTGGCATAGCGGCTCATCAGGGTTGGTGTATCTCGCGATGCTGGGCCCTGCGTTCATTGTCGCACCAGGCCTCTTGCAAAAAATCTACGGCGCGCGCGATGACCGATCCGTTCGAATCGGCGTGGGGCTCAACGCACTCGCGCTGTGCGCGTATTCTTTTGTGCCGGTGTTGCTCGGCATGATTGCCCGCGTGCGCTTTCCCGATCTGCCGCAACCAGAACTCGCCCTGCCCATCTTGCTGGTGTCAGGCGTCCCGGTTGCGGTCGGCGCGTTGGGGCTGGCCGCCGTGTTCTCGGCGGAGCTGAGCGCCGCCGATGCGGTGCTGTTCACGCTCACCACATCGCTCGCGCAGGACTTCTACAAGCGTTTTCTCAACCCCGGCGCGAGCGATCAGCAGATGTTGCGGGTCACGCGCATCACCGCAATGCTCGCCGGCGCCATGGGCATTGGGATTGCGCTGGTGGCAGCCGGCGTGGTGAGTGCGCTCAGTATTTTCTACACGATTATGGGCGTAACACTCTTCGTGCCGATTGTGACGGGCCTGCTCAGCGATCGCCCGACGTCGACCGAAGCATTGGCATCAATCGTGAGCGGCACGCTCGTCGTCGGTGCCTTCCAACTGTTGCACGGCGGCAAGCCGCTCGCAGGCGTAACACCCGCGATGGGCGGTTTGGCGGCGGCAATCTCGGCGTTCCTCATTACGTATGCCATCAGGCGCATCCTAGGCAGCCCGAGCGCGTCGGGCAAAGCCGGATCGCCATCTTCATCACGGTAACGCACGTACCATGTCCAGCAACGGAATTTTTAGCATCTCCGGAAAAGTCGCCGCCGTCATTGGTGGTGCGTCCGGCATTGGCGCTGCCGTCGTCAAAGGCGCCGCCGATATGGGCGCCATCGTCTATTGCCTCGACGTCAAGGCAGAGGCAGCGGCGGCGACCGCCGCGGAAATCGGCAACGGCGTACACAGCGGCGTCATCGACATCACCGATCAAGCCTCGGTGGACGCGGCGCTGGACGGAATCGTGGCCGCGCACGGCAAGCTCGACATCCTGATCTGCACGCCCGCGATCAACGTGCGCAAGAAGATCCTCGACTACACCAACGAGGAACTCAACCGCGTGCTGAACGTGAACATCACCGGCAACTTCAATGTGCTTCGCGCGGCGGGTCGCATTATGGTGGCCCAACGCAGCGGCAGCATCGTGCTCTTCTCGTCGATTCGTTCGTTGGTCGTCGAACCCGGACAGTCTGTCTACGCGGCCACCAAGGCCGGCATCCTGCAGCTCGCGCGTGGCGCGGCCTGTGAGTTCGGTCCGTTTGGCGTGCGCGTCAACTGCGTTGGCCCGGGCGTCACGGAGACGCCGCTTACGGCACAGATCAAGAACCAGCCGGAGTGGTACGACGCCTATGCTGCCAAGACCACGTTGAACCGCTGGGCGCAGCCGGAAGAAATGGTGGGCCCAACCCTGTTCCTCGCGTCCGATGCGGCGAGCTACGTGAACGGTACTATCCTCTACGCCGATGGCGGATGGTTGGCACAGGACGGAAGATTTACACCGCCAGGCATGTAAGCACTCCCTATGACTACTCAATCGAAGCGCTACCGTATAGCGGTCATTGCTGGTGATGGCATTGGCCAAGAAGTGATTCCGGCCGGCATCGACGTGCTGCGTCAGGCCGTGCGCGCGGAGTCGCGCACCTTGGAGTTCGAGCTGTTCCCTTGGGGCTGCGAGTTCTATCAGCGCACCGGCACCATGATGAGCGCGGACGCGCTGGATCGGCTGAAGGATTTCGACGCGATCTACCTCGGCGCCATCGGAGCCGTTGGCGTTCCCGATCACGTCTCGGTGTGGGAACTCATCCTCCCCATTCGTCAGCGGTTCGACCAGTACGTCAATCTTCGTCCGATGCGCCTCTTGGCTGGCGTGCCAGGTCCATTGGCTGGTCGTTTGCCGGCTGACATTGATATGGTATGTGTCCGCGAAAATTCCGAGGGCGAGTACGCCGGCTTTGGCGGACGGTTGCACGCGGGAACGTCGAATGAAGTCGCCGAGCAGACCGGCGTGTTCACGCGACGCGGCGTGGATCGCATTGCGCGCTACGCGTTCGAACTTGCCGCGCGTCGTCCGCGACGGTTGCTAGCCAGCGCTACAAAATCGAACGCGCTGCAGCACAGTATGGTGCTCTGGGATGAGAGCGTGGAAGCGGTCGCGGCCGATTATCCCACGGTGGAATGGCGCAAGTATCACGTCGATGCGCTGGCCGCCCGCATGGTCACGCATCCGCACACGCTCGACGTGATCGTAGCGTCCAACTTGTTCGGCGACATTCTCACCGATCTCGGCGCGGCGATCTCAGGCAGTCTTGGTGTTGCGCCTGGGGCCAACATCAACCCCGAGCGTCAGCATCCCTCCATGTTCGAACCGATTCATGGCTCGGCGCCAGACATCGCGGGGCGTGGCATCGCCAATCCCATCGGAGCCATCTGGGCCGGCGCGATGATGCTCGACCATCTCGGCATGACGAGCGCGCACGACCGCATTGTTCGCGCCATCGAGCGCGTGGTTCATGAAGGCGGTCCGCGCACGCCCGACCTCGGCGGAACCGCGACCACGACCGATGTTGCGGCGGCTGTCGCCGACGCGTTGTCCTAACGACCCAGTTGCGGATGCGGCGGTGTATCCGATGCCGGTGCTGAGGGAATAAACGTCACAGCACCGGACGCTTCGCCCCATGCAGCGTCGCCTGCTCAAACGCATGCGCCATTTGCAGCACCGCCCACTCCGCACGCCGCTTGGCCACAATCTGCAGTCCCACCGGCAGTCCACTCGCACTGAACCCCGCCGGCACGGAAATGCACGGACAGGCCATGAACGACACGTACCAGCACGAACGCATCCAGTCGATGTAGGTCGGCATCGACTCGCCGGCCACCGTCATCGGGTACTCCGTGGTCAGGTCAAAGGGCTCCACCTGAGTGACCGGCAGCACGAAATAGTCGTACCGCTCAAAGAAGCGCGCCACATCGAGCGACATCTTGGCCTGTCGCGCCATGGCGCGTGCCACATCGGCGCCCGTGTTCCGCTCTGCTTCGGCAATCTCATACTTCACCGTCGCTTTGAACAGCGTGGGATTCTCCCGCGCCATCTTCGCGTAACTCGAGTGATACGACAGGTGCCGAAGAATGGGGAATGCCTCATCCACCCCACTGAAGTCCGGCTCGGCTTCTTCCACGACGCACCCGAGGTCGGTAAACACCAGACGGTTCGCATTCACCACACGCGTGATTTCGGAGTCGAACGGCACACCACCCAGATTCTTGAACCAGGCGACGCGAGTGCCCTTGAAGCTGCGAGCCAGCGGCGCACGGAACTGAGCGCCATCCTCATCTATACAGAGCGGATCGGGGCCGTGCGGCCCCACCAGCGCACTCAAGAAGAGCGCCACATCGGCCACGGTCCGCGCCATCGGTCCATTGGTGGAGAGCGGAGACCACGATCCATCGTCATCCGGCACGCGGCCCGGTGTTGGGCGAAACCCCACCACATTGGTAAACGCGGCCGGATTGCGCAGCGACCCGCCGGTATCGCTTCCGCCGGCAATCGGCACCATCCCGCAACGCAGTGCGGCAGCCGCGCCACCGCTACTGCCGCCGACCGTTTTAGAAAGGTTGTACGGGTTGTATGTCGCGCCGAATACGGGATTGAACGTGTTCGACCCCGCGCCAAACTCCGGCGTGTTCGTCTTGCCCACCATGATGGCGCCGGCGGCACGCGTGCGCGTGACGAAGAGCGCGTCGACCGTGGGCACGTTGTCGCGAAACATCGGCGATCCGAACGTCGTGCGAATGCCGGCGGTATTCACGAGATCTTTGTGCGCCACCGGCAGACCGTGCAGCGCGCCGAGGGTACCGCCGCGCGCCTGGAGTTCGTCGGCCTTCGCCGCGTCGGCCATCGCCCGGTCGGCGACGAGCGTCACGATGGCGTTGATCTTCGGATTCACCCGTTCGATGCGCGCGAGGTGCGCGGCCATCACGTCGCGTGCGGATAGCTGTTTGTGGCGAATGCGAGATGCGAGCTCGACGGCGGTGAGGTCGCACAGCTCGTCGCCCGCAACAGTATTCGGGTGCATGGATTTATCGGTGGGTAAAGGAATGGGGCTCGGCGCGCCGGCCGCGATTCCCGGCAATGCGCCGGCCAACGCCGCCGCGCCGAGCAGTTGTCCGAACGCGCGCCGACTGAGTCCATCGCGCGGTGCTTCGCTCATGATGACACTCCGGAGCCATCCGGCTGGTGGGCGAACGTCAAGCGGGGACTTCTGCCTCGTGAGCGGGGACGGTCAGCACACTTCAGGACCGCCCACTGCGCACGAGGTAGTATGGCGCAACGCTTCAGGTCGTGCCACCGAGCCGCTGAACATCCCTGGCAATGTTCACTCGCATCGTAGCGCCTGCCACATCCAGAACCGCTCGGTCGGTTGGGTAGTCGGCCTTCGACTGGAGCCAAGAGAGTAGGTCAACCAAGTGCCAGATGGCAGCGCTTCCTTCATGCACCGGCAGCGGGAAGGCGCCCGCGTGTGTCAGCATGAGCTTCCGCATATTCTGGCGGCTGACCCCAACGAGTTCGGCCACATCCGTCAATCCCACAAGATCTGGCGCCGCCTCAATGAGGCGTGCGGCGGGAATCGCGCGACGAACATCTTTTAGCGCGCTTCGAATTGCTGACTCGGCGGAACGCGCCTCTCGCGTGAACTCCAACGCGAGCCGCCCAGGTTGCCCAATGCCGACCACCGCATCTTCGCAGCCCGCCGCAGCAAGCCGCTCCACCAACGCGTCTGCGTCGGCGTCATCGCCGCTGATCTGATATTTGAGGGTGAAGGTGAACTCCAGTGGACTGTTCCGCTGCATCAGGGTCGGTGGTTGCGTTGGGGTAGTCCTTGTCGTTGTCGGGGCAGAACATTTTGCCCCATGCATGACTGCCCCCCAACTCGACCCCGCGGCCCCCTGAACCCCATGGGAGCGAATCGAAAGCACGAACTTTCGAGATTCGCTAAGTCGTTGCGCTGCAACGCCTGGCCTACTGCGATTCGACAAGCAACACTTGCGAGATCCGATGGACGGCACGGTCCCAACCGACAAGACGTTCCCGCGCGTGGAACACCTTCCCCTTGCTAGGCTCCGCCGCTTTCGCTGTCTTGCCGCAACCTCGCGGAGGTCTCTTCTGGTTTGATGATTTATATATGCTATAACAGCTATAATGCCTTAGTCTATTATATTTGTTCTTTAGCAACTATTACTGTTGACAGTTCCGTATATCCCCTATAAGATATATACTTAGACTAAGCGATATATATTACTTTTAGCACATATAAAGAGGATTTCTCAATGGGACGACGGAAAGCACCAGTGCTCGACCGAATGCGCCTCCCGTCGCCAGACACAGCGCGCCGCGGCCTCTGCGTCGTCAGCCCAATAGACGTCGGAGACGTTGTGCGACTAGCCCGCGCACAACACCTCGGACGCCAAGATGCTGCGGCACGACGCCTCGGAGTCAGCCTCACCATGTTGGGGGACCTCGAGAGAGGCACCGGCGGATCCCAACTGAATCTGACCCTCGGCGTGCTGGCGGATCTTGGATTCGACGTCGTGCTCGTCCCGCGTGATCCCAAGCGTTCGCTACAGGAGTACCTCGGGAGCACCAACTAATGACGAAGCTAGTGGTCTGGCGCGACGACCGTCGCGTGGGTGTGCTCGATACCGCCCTGAACGGTGACGTACGGTTTATGTATGATGCCGACGTCGTCGCCGATGGAGATCGCCGGTATGCGGTGGGCGTGAGATGTCCAGTGCGCAAGCGCCCGTACGTCGGCCCGGATGCTGAAGCGGTATTCGAGAACCTGCTGCCTGAGGGGAACCTCAGACGAACGCTCGGGCAAGCCACCAAACACGACGTGAGCGACACGGTTGGGCTTCTCGGAGTCGTCGCCGGGGACTGCGCCGGCGCGCTACACCTGTGGCCTGAAGGGATGGAGCGTCCTGAGAAGGCCTCATACGAACCGTGTGTCGCAGAGACGTTGCACACCGCGTTCACCGGCGCGGCCGGTCAACTTCGACAAGCAGTCGATCGTGCGTCACTCTCAGGCGCGCAACCGAAACTCGCACTGTGGAGAATGCCCCCGGTGGGAGGAGTCGCCCCTGAGTACAAGCTGCCGAAGAACGGTGCGCCCACGACGGTTGTGGTCAAACGCGCCGACAACAACTTCCCTGGCGTGCTGGAGGCGGAACTTGTAGGAATGCGACTCATGCAGGCTGCCGGCGTCCCGACAGCGAGCAGTTCGCGCTGCGCGATAGCAGGTGACTGCCATGAGTCTGCTCGCTTCGACCGAGAGGTTCGCGACGACGGGCAAGTCCATCGTTTGCACGCAGAGGATGGCTGTCAAGTCACCGGGCGCGCGTCACGAGCGAAGTACGCGGGGATGGGAGCGCCAACGTATCAAGATCTCGTTGCGGTCTTGGAACGCTGGAGCGCCAATCCGCTAGAGGATCGCGAGAACCTCTACCGATGGGCAGTCGCGAACGCCGCGATGGGAAACTACGACGGTCACGCAAAGAACCTGAGCGTCGTCTACGCAGCGCCCGATCAGGTGCGGCTCTCTCCCGCGTATGATGTGGTCGTGACGGCCAACTACGAACACCTCGACAAGACGTTCGCACTCTCGTTCGGCGGCACTACTCTGCCGCAAGCTCTCACGAAAGCAAGCTTGGCAGCGGCAGCGAGGGAGTTTCGCCTGCCCCGTGATCGGGCAGTCGAGCTCGCGTCCGGCGTCGTAAGAAACGTCCGAGAGGCACTTGCAGAGGTACTCTCCTCCGTTCGCGAGGACGGCGGAGATCAGAAGATGCTTGAGAGATGCGACGACTCCGTTCAGCGGACGTCTGCCGATCTCGCCAAGCGCCTTGGACTGTAGGCACTCGGACGGGATCGGAGCCCCGTGTGCAGAGCGTAGAAACGGGTGCGAAAACGGGCACAGCAGGAAGAACAACGAACGGCACTCCTGCATGAGGAGTGCCGTTCTCTAAGTCCCACAATCACTTACAGAAATCGGGACGGCGGGATTCGAACCCGCGACCCCCTGAACCCCATTCAGGTGCGCTACCGGACTGCGCTACGTCCCGTCCGCCGCTTTCACGGACAGTCTGATAAACCTAGTACCCTGCACGCCCCCCTTCAACTAGGGGGTCGGCTTTGCCGCCGCGGCGGCGGCCGCCGCCGCCCGAGCCGCCGCCCGCTCCTGCCCCACGCGCGTCAGATGCGGCACCACACCCACCATCCGCGACATCATCATCACCTGCGCGCGATGGTGCATCTCATGCTCCTTGGCGCCCAGCAGACTCTCAAACCGCGACTTCGGGTTCGCACCCATCGGGTCGGTATACGTCTCGTTCAGGAACTCCGAGCTCAAACCTTCCATCCACTGCGCAAAGGCCTCGCCGTCCGTCTTGAGCAACTCAATGATCTGCGCCTTGCTCCGCGGCTCCTTCATAAAGGCCTGCGCCTGCGCCATCAGCGCGCCAAAGTCATAGCCCTGCAGCGTCGTGATGCGGCGCGTGCGGTGAAAGTCGAGATGCAGCTGCGGCCCCCACACCATATGCGAAAGCATCGCGCGCACCGACATACCGCCCGGCGCCGCTACAAAGTCGTAATGCTCTTCAGGAATTTCCTCAGCGGCCTGCACCGTGTTCTTCCGCACCGTCCGAAAAGACGCCGCGAGTTCCTTCGCACCATACGCAATCATCCATCAACTCCGTGAGGGGGAAATCCTTCGCCTACGAGATCACTGCCGACGTATCCGCGCCTGGCGCGCCATGCGCGACCACGACACCATCACGCGCGGCCTTCCGCGCCTTTCGCGTGACCCAATCATCAAAATACGTATACACCACTGGCGTCACATACAGCGTAATCAGCTGCGAGAACGCGAGTCCGCCCACCACCGCAATGCCGAGCGGACGACGACTCTCCGCCCCCGCGCCATTGCCCAGCGCAATGGGTAACGTCCCCACCAGCGCGGCCATCGTCGTCATCGTGATCGGCCGGAACCGCACCATGCACGCCTCAAAGATCGCGTCAAACGCACCCTTCCCCTTCCGCTCGGCGTCCGTGGCAAAGTCCACCATCATAATGGCGTTCTTCTTCACGAGCCCCACGAGCATAATGATGCCGACCCACGCATACACGGTCAGCTCCGTGCGGGTCAGCAACAACGTGAGCAACGCACCAAATGCCGCAAAGGGAATGCCGCTCAAAATCGTCAGCGGGTGAATAAAGCTCTCGTACAACACGCCGAGCACAATGTAAATCACGAAGATCGCAATCACGAACAGCACGAGCAGTCCCTTCTGCGTCTCCTGAAACACCTGCGCCGCGCCGTAGAAGCCAGCCGATATGCCATCGGGAATCACCCCGCGCATGGCCACAACAATCGCATCTTCCGCATCGCCCAGCGCCGTGCCTGCCGCGAGATTGAAACTCAGCGTCACGCTCGGCTGCTGCAGCGTGTGATTCAGAAGCATCGGGCCAAGCTTGCGTTCGACGTGCGTCACGCTCGAGAGGGGCACGAGCCGACCGTTGCGCGCGCGCACGTACAGTAAGTCGAGCGCGCTCAGATCCTTCTGAAAATCGGGGAGCAACTCGAGAATCACCCAATATTCATTGTTCGCCGTGTAGATCGTCGACACCTGCCGCGATCCGTACGCATTGTACAGCGCCTGCTCAATCTGCTCCGGCGTTACGCCGTAGAGCGCCGCGCGGTCGCGGTCGAGTTCCACACTGGCCTGCGGGTTGGCAATCTGCAAATCGGTGGTCACGTCGGTCACGCCGCGCACCGTTTTGAGCTTTTGCTCAACGTCCTGCCCCGCCTTGTAGAGCGCCGAAAGGTCCGCGCCCGTCAACGTGTACTGATACAACCCCTTGGAGGTACGGCCGCCAATCGGAATCACCGGCTCATTGCGCCAATACACGGCCATGCCCGGCACGCCGCGCGTGCGCTTCGACAACATCGGGATCAACTCGTCAGCCGAGAATCTGCGCTGGGCCCGCGGCTTCAACCGGACCGTGAAACGGCCCTGGTTGGCGGTGCCGGACGTGCCACCCTGCCCTGTGCCGACGTTCGAGATAAGCGCGTCCACATTCTCGGTGTCCTGCAGCACGAGCCGCACGACCTCCTTCTGGTGGCGCACCGTCTCTTCGTACGACGTGCCCTGCGCTGTTTCGGTGCTCGCCGTGAGACGGCCCTGATCTTCCGAGGGGAAAAATCCCTTCGACACCATTTGGAACGCGACCGCCGTCATCACGAGCGCTGCCGCCGACGCCACCAGCGCAATCGGCCGATGCTGCATCACCCAAGTGAGCGACCGGCGGTACGCGCGGAATGCCGCTTGATAAAGCGCTTCAAAGGCATCCAGCAACCAGTTCTTCTTGCCGTGCAGGCGCTCTTCTGTGAGAAAGCGCGACGCCAGCATGGGCGTGAGCGTGAGTGACACCACACCCGACACGAGAATCGCCACCGCAATGGTCACCGCAAACTCGCGGAACAAGCGCCCCACAATACCACTCATGAACAGCAGCGGAATAAACACCGCCACGAGCGACACCGTCATGGACAAAATCGTGAACCCGATTTCCGCCGCGCCGTCGAGCGCGGCTTGCATGGGCTTCTTTCCCATTTCCATGTGGCGCACAATATTCTCGAGCATCACAATGGCGTCGTCCACTACAAACCCCACCGCGAGGGTGAGCGCCATCAGACTCAAGTTGTCGAGACTGTAATCGAGCGCGTACATCACCGAGAACGTGCCCACGAGCGACATCGGCAGCGCCAAACTGGGAATGACCGTCGCCGACACATTGCGCAGGAACATGAAAATCACGAGCACCACGAGCACCACCGTGAGGCCTAGCGTGAACTTCACGTCGTGCACCGACTCGCGAATGCCCTGCGACCGGTCGTAGAAAATTTCAAACTCCACCGCCGGCGGCAACTGCGCACGAATCTTGGGGAGCATGGCCTTGATGGCGTCGGCCACTTCCACGGTGTTCGTGCCCGGTTGTTTCTGCACACCAACCGAAATGGCGCGCGTGTCTTTGAACCAGCCGGCGAGACGGCTGTTCTGCACATCGTCCACGACGCGGCCAACATCCTTGAGCCGCACCGGCGCGCCATTGCGATAGGCGACAATCACTTCCTGAAACTGCGCCGCGTTCACTAGCTGACCGTTGGCGTTGAGCGTGTACGCCTTGGTCGGCCCCCAGAGCACGCCCGTGGGGAGATTCACATTCTGACTCGAAACAGCGGACGCCACCTCGTCAATGCCGATACCGCGCGCCGCGAGCTTGCGCGGATCCACCTGTACGCGCGCCGCATACTTTTGCGTGCCGAGAATCGAGACCTGCGCCACGCCGCTCACGGTGGAGAGGCGCTGCGAGACTTGATTTTGAATCAGTTCGTCGAGCTGCGAGAGCGGCAGCGTCTTGGAACGAAAGTTCATGTACAGAATCGGCTGATCGGCCGGGTTCTGCTTACTCAGCGACGGCGGAATGATGCCAGGCGGCAACTCACGCAGCGTCTTACTGATGGCCGACTGCACGTCCTGCGCGGCGGCGTCAATGTTTCGGTCGAGCGTAAACTGCAGCGTGATTGACGTGGAGCCGAGGGCGCTGGTGCTCGTCATGTTGTCGAGCCCGGCGATCGTCGTGAACTGCTTTTCGAGCGGCGTCGCCACGGCCGAGGCCATCGTCTCGGGGCTCGCCCCTGGGAGCGACGCACTCACCGTGACCGTTGGAAAATCCACCGTCGGCAGATCGCTCACCGACAGCTTGGTATACGCCAGCGCGCCAAACACGAGTGCCGCCACGCTGAGGAGCGTGGTCATCACCGGCCGGCGAATGAACAGCGCGGTGAAGTTCACTTCGCGCCGCCCTTCGGCTTGGCGTCGGGCTTGGCGTCGGGCTTGGCGTCGGGCTTGGCGTCGGGCTTGGCGTCGGGCTTGGCGTCGGACTTGGCGTCGGACTTGGCGTCCGCCTTCCCCTCAGTCTTGGCGGCGCCAGTTTTTACCTCGACCTTCGCGCCCACCGAGAGCCGCGACTGACCGTCCACCACCACCTGCTCGCCACCATTCAGTCCGGTATCGATCACCGTACGATCGCCCACGGCGCGTCCGGCGGTCACAGGCTGCATTTGCGCCTTGCCGTCCTTGTCGAGCACAAAGACAAAGAGGCCATCCTGCCCCGTTTGAATGGCGGCGCTCGGTACAAGCACCGCACTGTTCTGGACAAACAACTCCAACTGCGCCGGCACGAACTGCCCAGGCCAGAGCAGGTTCTCGTCATTCTGGAACTTGGCTTTGAGCGTCACGGAGCCGGTGGTGGTATCCACCCCGTTATCGACAAAACTCAGCGCGCCCTCAATCGCCGTGGTCGCACTGCCAACGCCGACCAACGCAAAGGCTTTGAGTGCCCCGCTACGCGAATACTGTTGCACCAGCGCGAGCTCACGCTCCGGCACCGAGAAGCGTACGAGAATCGGGTGAATCTGATTGATCACTACGAGCGGCGTGGAGGCACCGGGCCGCACAAGATTCCCGAGTCGCACGAGCAGACTGCCGGTCTTGCCGGCGACCGGCGCGCGCACCGTGGCGTTGTCGAGATTGAACTGCGCCGTGGCGACATTCGCTTCGTCCGCCGAGAGCACCGCTTTGAGCGCCGCAGCATTCGAGAGCGCCTGGTCGGCCTGCGACCGCGTCACAAAGTCGCGCTGCGCAAGCGCAGCGTAGCGATCGGCGTCACGCTTGGCATTCTCGTACTGCGCGCGATCGCGTTCGAGCACCGCCTGCACTTGCTGCAATGCCGCGCGATACGGAATGGGGTCAATCTCAAACAACACCTGCCCCACCTTGACTTCGTCCCCTTCGCGGAACAGCACGCTCTTGAGCACGCCGCCCACCTGCGACTGCACCGACACCGCCTGCAGCGGCTCAACAATGCCGTTCGCATTCACGCGATATGGCGCGGCGCCTCGTTCGGCCGTGGCCACCGTCACCGGCACCGGCGGCTTCGTAGGAGCGGGCGGTTTGCTACACGCGGCCGCGCTGCTTACGAGCGCCAACACGACCACCGCCAGCGCGCGCGGCACGGACTGCTTCATCACATTCATCGGTTTCTCCCCGTGGTATCGGGGCGCAGGGTCAGATTCGCATCACCACGCGGGCTCAACACGCCCACGTCGCGCGCCAGTTGGCTGAGCGCGAGGTACCAGGTCCAACGCGATTGCACGGACTGTGCGCGCGCGTCGGCAAGCGCATTTTGCGCGCTCAACAAATCGAGAATACTGCCAACACCTTCGGCATACCGCCCACGCGCCACTTCTTCTGAGCGCGTGGCGCTGGTGAGCAGTTCGCCAGCAGTCGACACGCGCAACGTCGCGGTGCGCAACGCATGGTACGACGTGTACACCTGCGCCGCCGCCAACAGCTGCGCCTGCGACGCTCTCGCAATTGCCGCCGTGGCATTTTCCTTGGCCGCGGCGAGGTCGTAGTCACGCGATGTGCCGGTAAACAGCGGCACCGACATGCCGAATGTGAGCGCGAAGGTTTTCCCCTCGAGCGCGGGATTGTTCGAATACGCCTGCCCAGTGCTGCCACCGAGTGAAACCGTGGGCAACGTGTTCGAGCGCGCCGTGCGAACCTGCGCTTCGCTCTGCCGCGCGAGCGCACGCGCCGCCGACACATCCGGACGATCGCGCATCGCGCGATCAATCAACGAATCCACATTCTCGGCGAGCGCCACCACCGGCGCCGCGCCGGTGTCAGCCACCACATCGAAGGACACATTGGCACGCAACCCCGCCGCGAGCGCGAGCTGCGCGCGCGCCGCCTGTTGATTGCCATCGGCCGTCTGCGCGGCGAGTTGTGACTGCGCGAGTGCAGTACGCGCCTGCAACACATCGGCAATCGTCGCGAGACCAACATCGTGGCGCCGTTCCGCCGCCGCGAGATTCGTCTGCGCCGTGCGCACCGTCTGCTGCGAGGCGTCGTACAACCCGCGGCTCGCTTGATAGTTGAAGTAGCTCCCTTCGGCCGCGAGGACCACGGCCTGCACCGTCGCGTTATGCGTAAAGTCGGCGGCAAACAGTGCCTCGTGTGCCGCGGCCTGCGCGCCACCGCGGGCGCCGAAATCCCAGAGCAGGTACTGCACCGAGAGAGCGGCCGTCGTCGTGGTACGATCGGTAGGAACGCGAGCAGGGTTCGACGAAATCGCCTTGGCCGGCCCACCGACCACATCAATCGAAGCCGTGGGCAACCAACGACCACTCGCCGACGCATACGTGGCAGCGGCGGCACGCGCCGTCGCCCACGAGGCGCGGGTCTGCGGGTTGTTGGCGAGGGAAAGCGAGACGACATCGGCCAAACCGAGCGGCGCCGAGTTGGGTGTCAACTGCGAAAGTGGCACGCCCGGTACCGCTGGTGTTTGCGCCGCAGTCGCGGCCGCAGCGACTGCCGCCGGTGCTCGCCCTGCGTCGGCCGGCGCCTTCCACACGCTAGAGGGTGACACCGCCGTCGCCGGCACGCCGCCCACCGTCGATGGAGGGGCGCACGCAACAATACCGGCCGCAAGCGTTGCCGCACACGCCAACTCGGCCATAACCAGTCTAACGGTTGTGGAGCTTCGGAATGCCATTCGATTTCACACCTGAGAGGCCGGCCGCCACCATGCTACGAGTGAAGCGGGGAAATTACTCGCCGTGGAGGGAATACGCACCATCCTTTAACATCGTTGCCAGCCCATGGGGCCCGACCGTTACAGTCGGGCTACCTGCCACGGTCACTGGCTAGGAGCCCCAGGGCTCGCGACCGGCGATGTTACGGCGCCAAGAATCTTATTGGCCAGCTCCTCCAACGTCACCAACTCAAACGGCTTCTCGAGCACCGGCACCTGCACGTCAGCAAGAAAATCAATCACGTCGCGGGCCATCGCGTCACCCGTTGAGATGATCATACGCCGGAGCATCTCCGGCGACTCTGATTGAAGCCGTTCGACCAACTCCTGCCCAGAGAAACCGGGCATCTTGAGATCACACAACACCACGTCAAACCGCACCACCGCGTCTCGTCGCGACAACTTGCCGAGCGCTTCCGCACCGTCCACGGCTTCATCCACGATCCAATCGCGCCGCTCAAAATACCGCCGGAGGCCAGCGCGAATCGGTGCTTCATCATCGATCACCAACAAACTGGGTTTGCGCACCGGTAACGCCCCAGGCGTGGACTCGAGCGTCAACTCGCGCACCACCGGCATCCCGCGACTCGACCGTGCCGGAATCATCGGCGCCGGATCCGACGACACGGGAATACGCATCGTGAAGCGAGCACCCCCGCCCGCCTCGGCGGCAAGATTCTCAACTTCGAGCGAGCCCTCGTGCGCCCGCACAATGCCCATCGAAACCGATAATCCCAGCCCCACGCCTTGACCGGTCGGCTTCGTGGTAAAGAAGGGATCGAAAATGCGCGCGAAATGTTCGGCGTCCACCCCCGAGCCCGTGTCCTCCACGCGCACCACAAAGGCATCGCCCTCTCGTAACGCGTGCAACCGCACCGCTCCACCAGCGCCAGCCGCGTGCGCGGCATTCGTCAGCAGGTTGGTGACCACCTGCTCAAATCCGGCGCGGTCGAGATCGAGCGGCGTGTCACCGTCTGTTACGGTGGCCGTGAACCGTACGCCCTGTGTGTTCATCCCCGGCTGCACGGCGCGCAACAGCGTTTCGAGCACATGACCCGGTGAATCAAGTTTGCGTGGACGGTGATCGCCCTGCCGCACGAAGGTCAACAGGTCGCGCACGATCGTGCGCGACCGGAGCGCCTGCGACTGAATCACCTGCAGCGCCATCCGATCGTCGTTGGGGCGTACATCATCCAGCAAATCCTCGGTGAAGCTGAGAATCGCCGCGAGCGGATTATTCAGTTCGTGCGCCACACCAGACACCAGCTGACCGAGTGAGTCGAGCCGCTCGGCCTCGGCGAGCCGCGCGAGAAGTTGTTCACGATCGCGTTCTGCCTCTACCGCCTCGGTGACGTCCGCCCACACCGCCGCTCCGCCCGTCACTCGGCCATCGGCATCACGTAGCGGCGCGAGTGTCGTGCGGAATGATCGCGGCTCAGTCGACCCCGGCATCGTCATGGTGAATTCGAGGGTCACGTCCTCACCGGCAAGCACGCGGTCGAAGGCTGCCTCGTGCAGCGCCGCCGTCTCATCCGGGAAAATCTCCGGTGCGCGCTGCCCGACCATGCGCTCCACGTGCTCTGGATGACGGCGCGCCCACTCCCCGTACAGCGCCGACACTCGTCCCGCGAGGTCAATCGTATAGAAACTGAGCTTCACGGAACTGAGAATCAGCCGGAATCGCTCGTCGTTCGCCCGCATGACGTCCGTTTGCCGTTTTTGTTCGGTGATGTCGCGCGCAATCACGAGCGCCGCGTCGATATGCCCCGAATGCTGAAATGGCGAACTAGTGAGGTCCACCCACCGCACTTCGCCATCCTTTCGCACATAGCGCACCACCATCGCGGCCACTTCGCCACGCAAGTTGCGAGCGCGCGCGTCCAGCACCTTCGGCCAATCCTCGAGCGGGAAGAAACTCGTATTCGGGAGGCGCTTGATCTCTTCCCAGGTGTAGCCGGACTGCCGCAGGGTGGCTTCGTTCACATCAACAAATTTCCCGTTGACGTCAAAGGTCATCACCATATCGGGCGCGGCGCGCACCAACATTTGAAAACGAAGTTCCGCCGAGCGAATGGTATCCATCAATCGCCCTTGCAGGACCATCAGCATGACGATCACCCCAGACGCAGCAATGATCGACGTCATCGCAAAGCCATAGTTCCCGCGCAGGGACGGTAGCCCCAGAGGCGACGCCACCGTCGCCAGCCCAGACACCTCGGCGAGCACGACCGCCGAGTATACCGCCACGACCAGAACTCCCACCGCGATCGCGCCACGGCGAGGCAATGTGGCCATCGCGACTAATGCACTGTACACAAAGAACGGGGCACCCAAGAACTGCGCGGCGTTCAGTACGAGGTACAACCATCCAAGAAACAACACGTCGAGCACGAGCGAGAACGCATACCGGCGCAATCGAGTCGAGACGCTGAGTGGCTTGGCCGCCCACCCCCCGACGACCAGCGTCACGGCCATCCAGAGCGCCATCAGGGCATACGCGCGACGGTCGATGCGCGCGCCGAGCGCGTCCACAAGCCCGATGCCGGTGAGCAAGACCGTCAGCGTCGCAATGTGGCGACTCACCCCGCGCGCTATCCAGCGCGAGGTGGCGGGCTCGGCGGCATCGAGGCCGAGAGAGGGGGTATTCGTACCGGGCACGAAGGGGGATTCGTTGTTTAACAGGGGGGGGCCGGCGGAAAAACGGCTCAGAGAGACCGTTCTCGTCTGGAAAGCTACTCCCAAAGCGCCACTGGCTCAAATACCCCACCGGAGGTTCGCAGGGGACCGTCCCGCCCCCCGCGCTCTAACACTTCCCCCGTGCACCCCGTCAATTGGATGTCAGTGTCGAATCCAGAACCTATTCTCTCCGACG
Source organism: Gemmatimonadota bacterium (assembly GCA_026387915.1). Lineage (NCBI taxonomy): Bacteria > Pseudomonadati > Gemmatimonadota > Gemmatimonadota bacterium. The sequence goes on along the minus strand of JAPLKS010000014.1, from coordinate 8,982 downwards.
CCGACCTCGTCGCGCGTACCCTCGGCGGCGACAGCGATGCCGCCGACGCGCTAGTTCGGCGGTATTACCGAGCGGCATTTGCAGTGGCGATGAGCGTGGTTGGGAATCGGCAGGACGCCGAAGATGTCTGTCAGGATGCCTTTGTGAAGGTGTTGGACCGTTTGGAGGACTGTCGTGATTCCGGACGCGTGGCCCCCTGGCTGTTGACGGTGGTGCGCAATCGAGCCCTCAGCCATCGGAGTTATTCCAAGGTTCGCGAAACGTTGGAACTGTTGCCGGAGATTGCCGAAGCGCCAGACTCTCCACTCAACGATGCGACCACAGCGGAACTCGGGGACCGGCTCCAAGTGGCACTCGCGGTATTGAATCCCACGCAACGCGAAGTCGTGTTGCTGCACGATCTCGAAGGTTGGACCCACGGCCAGATCGCCGAGGCGCTCAAGATGACAGAAGTTCGATCGCGGCAGCACCTGTTTGTGGCACGCAAGCGCTTGCGAGAAGAGCTCGGCACGCCGTTACTCCGGGAATACACCCATGACTGAAGACCCCATCGATTTCCGCTCCATTGACCCCACGCTCCCGGCTGAAGCATTTGAGCGACGCGTGGCGCAGGTGCGCTTTGCCGCCACGGCGGTGATGGCGCGCCGCCGAGCGGGAAAGACAACGCCATTCACGCAGCTGTTTCAGTGGCGCGCGCCATTGCTCGCGGCGCTGCTGCTTATCACGATCGTATCGGTGGCCGCGCTACGGAGCGAACGCGTGGACAGTGCAGCCGAAATTGAACTGGCGTCCGACGAAGTGGCCGACGCCTTAGGCACAAGTTCTACGATGGGCACGTTGCTGCTTTCGACCTCGTCGGCCGACGCGCTGCTCGGCGAAGGAGTGCCACAATGAAGGTAGGGCTCAATGCACTCGGCGGCGCCAAGTCGCAGGCAGCCGTGTTGCTCATTCTGGCCTTCCTGGCTGGCGCGGTGGCCGGAGGCGCAACCGAGCGCTTGGTGATTCGCCGCATGCGCGAACTGCGTGGCCCGATGGGTCGTGGCCCCGGCGGCATGATGGGCGGCGCGCGTGGTGGGATGGGCGGATTCATGCGCCGCGGGGACCGTGGCCCTGGTGGCCCCGACGGCGCTGGCGGTCTTGGTGGCCCAGGCGGTCGCGGTGGACTGGGCGGTGTGTATGGCAGTCTCGATCTGTCTGACGCGCAGCGCGCCAAAGTTGAGGAGATCGTTACCAAACGTCGCGCGCGCGTTGACTCGGTGATGAAATCCGCCGGAGACATTATGCGCGCCGCTATGGATTCTACGCGCGCCGAGATCGACGGCGTGCTCACGCCAGCACAGCGGACCAAGGCCGACTCGCTGCGCGCCAACCGCCGCGGCGGAATGCGCGGGATGCGAGGTGGGGGCGGTCCGGGTGGAGATAGTGCGTCAGGCCGGATGGGGCCGCCACGCGACCGATAAGTGCTCCGCTAGTGGCGCTCCCGACCTTCGCCGTGCTCTCGTCCCTCGCCGCGGCCACCGCGGTGACAGCGTACGCAGTCATCGAGATTCTCGGTCCCCACTTCTTCCCTGTGTTGCGCCTTCACGCGCGCGGGTGAGTGGGCATGACAGTTGTAGCAGGTGTACTGTTTGTAGTTGTTCGGATTCTCATGACAGGTTTTGCACGCATTCGTGCCGCGAGTGCCGTGGTTCACGGGGAATGCCTCGTGAGCAAAACTCGCGCCGCCCCACGTGCTGGTGTTGTGGCACGCGGCACAATCCGCGCCGAACTGGCCGCGATGTTTGTCCTTCTCTTGATGGCACCCGATGCAGCTTTTGGGCGCGTTGCCAAAACCGGCGCGGTCTCCCGCCTTGCGGTGGCACGCGTTGCACTTGGTCTTGGCGTGTGCCCCGTCGAGCGGGAACGTGCCACTGCCCAGCCGTCCGTGAACACCTCGGAAGCGTTCGAGGCTGGCGTTCGGCGCTGACGCGCCCGCATGCTCGGTATGGCAGATCGTGCAGCGGTTCACGTCGGTCACGCTACCGTGCAACGAGGTGCTGTCGGCGATCGCCGTGCGGATATCACTGTGGCAACTGAGGCATCGGGCATTCATCGGACGCGCGCTCAACGGCCGCGCGTGACAGGATCCACACCGCCCGCTGAGTTCCGCATGCGACGTCACCCCGCCGAGCACGGTTGGTGTACTGTCGGCGCCGCGTAGGTCGCCTGGCGAGAACATGCTGCCGCCATTGGAGGCGAAGGCCGCCACCACGCCGGCGAGCGCAATCATGGCGACCACCAGACTCAACCGCGACACAAGAGATCCGCGCATGCTCGCCGCTACCTTGAGAGGGTGGCGTAATACAAGGTGCCCGCGATGTGCGCGGCGGCGAGAACCCAGAGCGCCATGCTCAGCGGCACGTGCAACAGCCACCACACACTCAGCAGGCGTCGCCACACCACCGCCGCACCGCGAGCCCGCCACACACGGCGCAGATGTTCGCGTTCATGCTCCAGTGTGACCATCTCAATTCGGAGCTGCGCTCGCACGGCCGGATCATCCTCGCCGCTCCGCGTGAGTTCGGCGGTTCGCGTTTCGAGCTTCACAATTTCGGCGTCGAGCATCGCATCGCGCACGGCGTCGCCCGCCGTGACCTGGCGCGGCACAGCGGTAAACACGCCGCGTCCCACGACGCCACTGGCCACCACGAGCACCATTACCAGCACGAGCACGCCAGCCAGTCCGCGAAACGCGAACCCCGAATGCAGGATCACCAGATAGGGGCCAACGAGTCCGGCAATGATATGGGTCCACATCGACGTCCGCATGGCCGAGGAGCCGGCGGCCACCCGTCGCTTGCGCAGCGTGTAGCCGAATCCCGCCCAGAGCATAAGCGCCACGCCCAGTACTCCGAGCGCGTGGCCAGTCCAGCCACTCGCCCAATGCACGGCCCGTTCGCGCCAGAGCACGAACGCCAGCGTCGCGACAACGGCGGCCCCGAGGCCGCCGATCATCTCAGTAGTGGTCCGCGGTTCGGTCGCTGACATGGGCGTCACAGAAAGAGAGCAGTAAATCCATTGCGTCGTTGGGATTGGCGTCGAGCATAGGGCGCAACTGCGAGATGTCGACCGCTTCGCCGACGAGATGCGCGAGCGGTCGCGACACGCGCTGGTCACCCACCACCACGGCGCCAACAATAACGCGTCCACTCACAATCACCCGCAGGCGATCGCCGGTTCGGGCTCCGCTTACGCTCCAGGAGTCGGTGTCGGTCATCCAGCGTTCACTCTGCCCGCGCGTGAGGGTGAGCAGGTCCGGATCGTCGGATGCCCCAACCTGACCGACAATCGTCACCGTGATGCCGCCGAGGCGCGTGACGTTCATAGGCGCCCGTTTGCGATGCGCCACGCGAACGCCGGACATATTGAGACCGGCGGTGGTGCCCTGTGCGAGCGCGCTCGCCCAGAGCGTGTCGAGCTGCGCCATGCGCGTCACGGGATCGTATATCTGCGCCACGTCACCAGCGGCATACACATCGGCCGCACTGGTCTCGAGATATTCATTCGTGAGAATGCCGCGCTCCGTGGCGACTCCTCCAGCGCGCGCGAGCTCAAGCCGCGGCCGAATGCCCACCGCTACGGCGAGGAGGTCGCAGGGAATATGACGGCCGTCAACGGTATTGACGCCGGTGAGCACACCCTTCGCACCCACCGCCTCCCGCACCGTGCAGCCGCGATGCAACTGCACGCCTTGCTCGATCAGCTGTGCCTCGATGATCGCCGACTCCACAGCGTCGAACACTTTTGACCAGTAGCGCGAGCCGCGCATGAGGTAATGCGTTTCCACACCGCAGGCATGCAGGGCTTCCACCAGCTCAATCGCCGTACTCCCGCCTCCAACCACCACTGCCGCGCGCGCGCGCCGTGCGCGCGTCACAAAATCCCGCGCCTCGCTCAAACCGTCTACGTGCACCGCGCCATCGAGCTCAGCACCCGGGAAGTCCGCTTGAATCGACGCCGCACCGGTGGCGATGAGCAACCGATCGTACGAAATGCGACGGCCGCCAGAAAGCGCGAGTTCGTGAGCGGCCGCATCCAGCCCTTCGGCAATCCCGGTGACGCGATCAATTCCCAACGCCGCAACCTCACGCTCCGACCGGATACTGAGCTGCGACTCGGGCAGTTCGTTCGTCAGCAGATACGCCAGCGCGGGACGCGAATAAAAGGGCACGTCCTCGGCGCTCACCATGGTGATGACCGCGCGACTATCCGCCTGCCGAATTGACTCAGCCGCCGCCAATGCCGCTACGCCCGATCCCACCAGCACGTGGCGGCGCGTCACGTCCAACGCCGCAACAGGGTAAAGCTCAGCGTTCCGCGCGGGCAGCGCGCGACACAACTCCCGCAGAGCACGCACCGTGCGTCGGTGACCGCTCCTGCAACGCGGGCGACGGCGCGCACGTCGATGCCAGAAGGACAGTTGTGCGAGCAGATACCGCACTGCACACATCGGCCGGGCTCTGCCACCACGAGGCCAGTCGCCAGCAGACGCACGCGCTCTGCATCCATCGGCAGCTCACTGCCAGACGAGCCAAGCCAGCGTGAGAGTGGCGAACTGAGTGGCGATGTTCCAGTCATGGCGCGGCGTTGAGGGCGCGGAAGGCGACCCCACACAGGGTACGCATCGCCGCAGTCACCTGCCATCAGTCGTTCCCCTACATTGGGGAATCATCTGTTCGGTAGCTGGCCCGCCGGAATGGTTGAACGAGGGCATATTGTCCCGCGGCGCGACCGCGGCCGACAGCAGCCGTCGAAATATTGACGCAGTTTCGCCACATTCCACGAATGACAACTCTCGGAAACTTCTGTGTGCACACGGCGACCACGCGCCTGACCATCGGCCTGGCGTACTTCCTCGCGGCCTCATCACCGACACTCGCGCAGTCGGTTGCTCCGGCGCCAGACTCCGTGACCGTCTTTATTGCGAAGCAGATTCACACCATGGAACGCGCCGCTCCCACGGCGCAGGCTGTCGCGGTGGCAGGCAGGCGCATTGTTGCCGTAGGATCGCTCGCCGCCGTACGCCGCTCGCTCGGCGCGCGCGCGTACCGAGTGGACTCCACCTTCCGCGAGAAAACCGTCTTCCCCGGATTCATCGACCAGCACCTGCATCCCATTCTCGGTGCGCTCACGATGACCACCGAGATCATCGCGCCGGAAGACTGGGTGCTGCCCACCCGAACGTATAAAGCCGCACGTTCGCCCGCCGAGTATCGCGAGAGACTGCGCGCGGCGCATGTGGCGTTTACTGATACCACACGTTGGCTCACCTCGTGGGGCTATCACGCGCTCTGGCATGGGCCAATCAGCCGCGCCTTTCTCGATTCCATTAGCACCACGCGCCCCATCTTGATCTGGCAGCGGTCGGTGCACGAGTTCTATCTCAACAGCGCCGCCATCAACGCGCTTGGGCTCACCGATTCGTCGATGCACGGACACGGCCGCGCGAGCGAGATGTACGACTGGGCGCAGGGCCATTGGTGGGAGAGCGGCACCAATCTTATTATGGCGCCCGCGCTCAAGGTGCTCGCCGCGCCTTTCCGCGTGACCGCCGGCCTCAAGCAGATGATTGCAATGCTCCACGCGCGCGGCGTCACGGCCTTCAACGAACCAGGGATTATTGTCACGCCGGAGATGTGGAAGCTGTATCAGTTCATGCTCGGCGCCGAGGATACGCCGTTTTATTCGTATTTCTTTCCCGACGCGCGGCAACAAGTAGACAACGGAATTCCCGTGGAGCGCGCCATTGCCGACGCCGAACGGCAAGTGGCGATGGCGCCTGAGGGAAAAGTGAGCTTTTTTCCCAAGACCATCAAACTGTTTGCGGACGGTGCGATTGTGTCGCAGTTGATGCAAATGAAGGACGGCTACCTCGACGGCCACAGCGGCGAGTGGATGATGACGCCGGCGGCACTTGAGGAGCGTGCACGCCTGTACTGGAATGCCGGCTATCAACTGCACATTCACGTCACCGGCGACGGTGGCCTCGACGTCGTGCTCGGCGTGCTCGAAAAACTGCAACGCGAGCATCCGCGCACCGACCACCGCACGGTGATCGTGCACTTTGCAAACAGCACCGAAGCGCAGGTCAAGCGCATTAAAGCCGTCGGCGCAATTGTGAGCGCGAATCCGTACTACCCCGTGGGCTTTGCCGACGAATACACCAAGGTGGGTCTCGGCGGTGCGCGCGCGGATGTGATGTCGCGCGCCAAGTCGGTGCTCGACGCCGGCATCCCGCTGAGTTTTCACTCTGACTTACCGATAGCTCCCTCCGATCCACTCTTTCTCGCCTGGAGCGCAGTGAACCGCGTCACGGCGAGCGGGCGGGTGGCGGCGCCGGAGCAGCGGATTTCGGTGATGGACGCGATGCGCGGCATCACGATTGAAGCGGCCTACTCGTGGCGCAAGGAAGCTGATCTGGGGAGCATCGCCGTGGGGAAGATTGCGAACTTCACCGTGCTCGATCGCGATCCATTTGTGGTGGATCCGATCACGCTCAAAGACATCCCCGTGTGGGGGACGGTGTTTGAGGGGCGGGTGTTTCCGGTGCCGGTGCGGCGGTAAGACGTAGCGAGCGCGCGCAACGCGAACCACCGCGTGGTCCTCGGCCCAGCGGGACTCGTGCCAATGGACTTAGCGTGCCCCCATAAACCCGATGGCGCGAAACAGCGCCGCGCTCTCGAATACCACACCGCGCGCCATCACCAGACGGACAGTGCGAATGTTTGCAATGTTGTCGAGCGGATTGGCGTCGAGCACCAGCAAATCGGCGCGCTTACCGACCTCTACCGTGCCAACCTCACTCGCCATGTGCGCGGCTCGTGCCGGTATCGCGGTCGCAGCACGCAACGCTTCCATCGGAGTGAATCCCGCTTTCACATAGAGTTCAAGTTCGCGATAGAGGCTAAACCCTGGAACACCCTCGTCGGTACCCGCAACGATGGGCACACCGGCATCGTGCAGCGCCTTGGTCACGGCGAGTGATCTGGCCAGTCGACTGTGCGCGGCGGCGGTATCGGATCCGGCAACGCCCCATCCCGCAGCGCGCGATTGCAGAAAGGTCACGGGCAGCAACGCAGTGACCGGCTGAAAACTTTGCAACGGCTCCGACTGCGCATGTCCTCCGATTTCGCCCCACGACGACGTCGGATCAACCACGGTTCCTTTGCGCGCGAGATACGCAATCGTGCGCTGGAGGGAGTCGCTCCCAAGCTCACCGCGAATCGGTTGATGGGCCACCTGATCCATCCCCGAATCCACCGCGGCCAGGAGCGTCAGCGATGTCGGAACGTGTCCGGTGACGGTCATCCCGAGCTTGTGGGCTTCATCACACACCGCGCCCACGACGGCAGGAGACAGCAACGAGTAGAGCTTCATCTGCTCGAAGCCGAGGGTGTGGTACCGTCGCACGATCGCACGCCCTTCGTCGGGCGTCTCGGCACTCAGCGCGCCAAACGCGTTCGGGCCCGGGCCGTCGATGAGTCCGGCCGCGAGGATGGTCGGGCCGTATGCACGCCCCGACGTGACGGTGCGCCGCAACGCGGTGAGAAAGGCCAGTTCGTTCCCCATATCCCGCACGGTCGTCACGCCTGCGGCGAGATACACGGGCACCCATTCCAGTTGATGCAAATGCGCGTGACTATCCCACAATCCGGGAATGATCGTCTTGCCGCGCACATCAATGCGTCTAGCGTTGACAGGTACCGTGATGCCCGCACTCGGGCCCGCCGCCACAATCCGTCCCTGCACCACCACCACCGTCGCGTTCGGTACCGCGGCGCTCCCAGTGCCATCGACGAGCGTGGCCCCTACAAACGCTACGGCGCCGCGCGCGATGGGCGACGTGCGGTGCGAGACGGCAACGAGATCCACCATGGCGGCACGGGACGCAACTTCCATCAACGCTTCCACGCTCGGTACCAACGCGGCACGGACCGCCTTGAACGACAGTCCACCAGCGGCGGAGGCGAACATCGCCAATCGGCCATCGGCGTCGAGCCAGAGATGCTCGAGTCCCCACACCACGCCATCGATGGAATACCGCGTGAGCACAAGGGGCGCGCCCGCGCTCGCCAGCGTGTCGAGGCCGCTGCGCTTGATCGTGACCGCGTTCAGCGGACCGCCAGGCACCACAGCCAGACGCAGGGGACGGCCATGCGACAGCCAATACCGCACGAGCGCCAGATGCTGCGACACGGGCTGATATGGCGCGAGCGCAAACGAGACAGCGGGCAACGTGGCCTGCGTGATCGCGCCGTTATGGAGCACCGTGGCCCGATCGCCCTGCACATCCACCCGCACCGTCACGGTGCGCGCACTGTCGGTCACGCGCGCAACCTCGAGTGACTGCGGTTGCATATCGGCGCCAAGAGAGAGCGTCGCGCCCATGTGATTCCGGCGACCGCGGTCGACGTAGTCAAAGTCCGCAACCAGTCGCGTCCCTTCGTCGTGAGTTGCCCACGTATAGCGCTCCCACCCCACTGGGCGCCCCACATAGTAGAGGCGCAGCGAGTCGGTGACATCGGCGAACGGAACAAGGCGCGCGCCAGTCGCGCGCGAAACCGCGGCCTGGACGTTGGCCCCATGCGCTGAGCCCTGCGCTTCGGAGCGCGCGGGAGTCAGCAACGAAAGCGCGAGGGCACCGAGGCCCAGCAGAATGCCAAAGGGATTCATGGCGACGACTCCACGGGAGGGATCGAAAGGCGGTCGTACGACCGGCGAGTGCTGAGCCGACGGTTCATTCTGGCACGTGTACCACAGTAACGAGCGGGCGGGATGCGTGTGCCCCAGACGCCCCTATCAAAACGAAGAACGCCCCGGCGCGACCTCGCACCGGAGCGTTTCGAGCGCCTTACTGGACGTTCGGCGCCAAACCCAAAACGTTGTTCCTCACAGAGCGGGCGACCGGGCTCGAACCGGCGACGTCCAGCTTGGGAAGCTGGC
>JAPLKS010000012.1 GCA_026387915.1 Gemmatimonadota bacterium | reverse complement strand
TTGAACCTCGGACCTCACGCTTATCAGGCGTGCGCTCTAACCACCTGAGCTAATGGCCCAAACCTCACCAAATCACTACACCAGAACCACTAAATAAAACGGGCAGGTGCCCGTCCGTCAATGAGTTACGCGCTGTATCGCTCAGGCCAACCCACCGCCTCTGGCGCCCCTAGTCCTCGCCCTTGTTGTGCTCCGGATGCGGCCGACTGTCCTCGTCCGCGCCGTCGAACTCGTCGTCCAGCTCGATGAGTTCATCGTCGAGCTCGTCGTCGTCGGCCTCAGGGTCATCAAGCAGGCCGTCCTCATCGTCGCCGACCTCGTCATCTTCGTCGAGATCATCGTCATCGTAGTTGGGGTCGGGTTGCTCATCGTCCGGATTATCGTCGATGAGCGCCACCGCGCCCGCGTCGTACACCCCACCGGCCCGGCCGGTCCACCCACTCACTGCCCAAGGATCCACAGCCTCAAAGGCACGCACGCCCAGCTCCGCCAACGCTGGCGATACTACACTGCCCGACATGGTTCCGTTCTCCGTGAGATAGTGCTCTGATTATTGCTGCACGCGGCGCCCTGCAAATTCTGAACGCCCCGACCGCACGACGTACTACCCAGCGAAGTTAGACGCCTGTGCGGTCTTTCTTCAAGTCTCGCGTCGTACGCTTGCGATCGCTTTGCGCCAGCACGCGCTTCCGAATACGGATGGAGAGCGGTGTCACTTCAATCAGCTCGTCTTCTTCGATGTATTCCAACGCCCCTTCGAGCGTCAAAATGCGCGGCGGCTCGAGCATGATATGATCGTCGGCGCCCTTGGAGCGCATGTTGCTCAACTTCTTTTCGCGGCACGGATTCACGTCCATATCGCCCGGACGCGAATTCTCGCCGATGATCATCCCCTCGTACACGGCCTCGCCGGGCGCGCAGAAGAGTGTCGACCGGTCCTGCAGATTGTTCAGCGCAAAGCCGATGATCGTGCCGTTTTCCATCGACACCAGCACGCCGCGCCCACGCCCTTCGAGCGCACCCGCCCACGGCCCGTATTCCAGGAACCGGTGGTGAATAATGCCGGTGCCGCGCGTGCTCGTCATGAACTCCGAGCGATATCCGAACAACCCACGGGCCGGAATCTTGTACAGAATGCGCACCATCCCCTGCCCGGGGTTCTTCATTTCAATCATCTGCGCCTTGCGGGGGCCGAGCGCCTCGATCACCACGCCCATGTACTCTTCGGGCACGTCGATCGCCAGCTCTTCATACGGCTCCATCCGCTCGCCCTTCGGCCCCACGTGCAGAATCACGCGCGGACGCGAGACCTGAAACTCAAAGCCCTCACGACGCATGGTCTCCATCAAAATCGTGAGATGGAGTTCGCCGCGTCCGCTCACCGTCCACGAATCGGTGGCCTCGGTCTCTTCCACACGCAGCGCAACGTTGCGCTCGAGCTCCTTGTGCAGGCGCTCAATAATCTGACGGCTCGTGACGAACTTGCCGTCCTTGCCCGCGAACGGTGAGTTGTTGACGAGGAAGTCCACCGAAATCGTCGGCTCTTCCACGGCAATGCCTTCGAGCCGTTCTGGGTTGTCGGGGTCGGTCAGCGTCAGGCCGATTTCCACACCTTCGAGTCCGGCCAGCGCCACGATCTCGCCGGCAGCGGCCGTTTCCACCTCAATGCGTTCCAGGCCTTCAAAGCCATAGAGCTTGGTCACCTTCGACACGGTCGCCTTGGCGGTCTGGTCGAGCGGCAACAGCGCCACCTGAGCGCCCACGCGCGCGGTGCCACGCTCCACGCGCCCAATGGCGAGTCGGCCGAGGTACGGCGAGTAGTCGATGGTGGACACCAGCATCTGAAAGGTGCCTTCCGCATCACTCGGCGGCGGCGGCACAGTGTCGACGATGGTCTGAAAGAGCGGGACGAGATCCACGGCTTCGTCGTCCATCGACATGGTCGAGACGCCGGTACGGCCGCTGGCATACACAAAGGGCGCGTCGAGCTGCGCCTCGGTGGCTTCGAGTTCAATCAACAGGTCGAGCACTTCCTCATGCACGCGCATGGGGTCGGCGCCCTGGCGGTCAATTTTATTGACGACAATAATCGGGGTGCGTCCGAGCGCGAGCGCCTTCCGCAGCACGAAGCGCGTCTGCGGCATCGGACCGTCAAAGGCATCGACCACGAGCAACACGCCGTCGACCATGCGCAGAATGCGCTCCACTTCACCGCCGAAATCGGCGTGTCCTGGTGTGTCGACGATGTTGATCTTGGTGCCACGCCAGTGCACCGACGTGTTCTTGGCGAGAATCGTGATACCACGCTCGCGCTCGAGCGGGTTCGAGTCCATCACCCGTTCGGCGACGATCTGATTTTCACGGAATGCGCCGGCCTGGCGGAGCATCTTGTCGACGAGCGTGGTCTTGCCGTGGTCGACGTGGGCGATGATGGCGATGTTACGGATTTCCATAGCATCGAAAGATAACCTAGTTGGGGCCAAAAAAGCGGGGGCAGGGCATATCCGTGACGCTGGATGCCCCGCCCCCTCCCAAATGGCCCTCTGGAGGGCGTCCCGCCCCCACTCTGGCCGTGCGCTTCTGGGCCCCCGAGTCCTAGCTCCTGGGGCCCAGCGGGCGCTCGCGGCCCCCTATTTGCGAACCCGCTCAAAGACCGTGGGCGGCCCCCCAACATCGGAGCGCAACCGCACCACCTTCCCCGCCCCGTCACGCTCGGCGGTCACCGTGCCGTCCCAGGCGCGCGAGAACAAATGGTCTCGGTCGGCCGCGAGAAGCACCATGCTCACCTTCTTTCCGACCATCGACTGCTGCAACTCCATCCCCTTGCCCTTGGCGACCAAAGTCACCTGTTGCCCGTCCGCGGACTTCCATGCGCCCACATACCCCGCCGTTTCCTTGGGGCCAAGCAGAATGCTGGGGCGCCCGTAGTTGCCATACAGGAAGCGGAAGGCGCGGCTGATCGCGGCGCCAATCACGGAGACGTGCGTCTCCTCGGGGAACACCTGCGCGCCCACCGACAGATTCGAAAAGTTCGCGCGCAACGACACATCGAGCTTTTTCATGGGCACAACCATCACGTCGCTCTCTTCGGAGCCCACCGTGATGTAGGCGCGCCCGTGCGGTTTGACCGCGGCGGCCTTGGCTGGCGCGATCCACGAGAACGACACGCCGTTGTCCCACCAGAGCGAGGGCGACCCCACCCAATAGCGCGTGAAGAGTGCGGGTTCGTTGAGCAATGCGTAGGTGGTGAACAATCCACCGAGCGAGTGGCCGCCGAGTCCGCGGTCCGCCGGGTCGGTGCGATATTCGGCTTCGAGGAACGGAATGAGCTCGTCGCGAATGAAGGTGAGAAAGGCTCGCGCCTCGCCGCTCTTCGGCGCCAAGCCCACCACCCCGGTGGTTTTCTCTTGGGTGGGGGTATAGTCACGCGTGCGACTCGCGACGTAGTCCGGCGTGAACACGCGCGGATCGTTGCCGGGATATCCCACGCCAACGAGGATCATGGGCGGCACGCCGTTGCCCAGCCCTAGCCCCGTGTAGATGCCCAGCGTGGACGCGAAGGCGAGGTTGCCGTCGAGCATCAAGAAGACAGGATACTTGCGCGTGGTGCTGTCGAAGCCCGCCGGGAGCGCAATGTCGAGCCGGTACGCGATGTGCGTGACTTTCGAGACGAGCACGCGCTGCACAGTGCTGGGCAGCGACACCGCGACCGGTGCGGCCGGCGCTGGCGGCGCTGGCGCCTGCTGCGCGCCGATCGGCATGGCAAAGGACAACACGGCGCACCAAGCACCGGCGAGGACCGCTGAGATTCGTCGCATGGGATTTCCCGAATGAGAAACGGTGTTGTGACCGAACGTGGAATGTTGGAGCGCTAGCGTCGCACCGCACCCGGCTTCGCGGCACCGGCCGCCGGTGGTCCACCAGCGGTCGCCGATGCCGCGTGCGTCGGATCGCTCTCGGCGAAACTGGTGTCGTGCCCCTTGGCTTTGAGCATCGAAAGAAAGTACGTCTTGTCCACCGCTTTCATATACGCCTCTTTCGGCTCCACCAACCGCTGCTCCACTAAGTCGAGCAGGGTGTCGTTCATGGTGATCATGCCAAGCCGCTTGGAGGTCTGCATGATGCTCGGAATCTGGAAGGTCTTGCCTTCGCGAATCAGGTTGGCCACGGCGGGCGTCACGAGCAAAATCTCACGCGCCGCAATGCGGCCGCCGCCAATCTTTTTGCAGAGCACCTGACTCACCACGCCCTTGAGCGACTCGGAGAGCATGGTGCGCACTTGTTCTTGGCGATCGGCGGGGAACTGGTCAATGAGCCGGTCGATGGTGCTCGCCGCGGTGGTGGTGTGCAGCGTGCCGAACACGAGATGCCCCGTCTCCGCCGTTTCAATGGCGATACCCACCGTCTCGAGATCGCGCAGTTCGCCGACGAGAATGATGTCAGGGTCCTCGCGCAACGCGGCGCGGAGCGCGCTCTTGAATGAATCCGTGTGCACCCCCACCTGCCGCTGCGTGATGATGCAGTTCTTGTTCTCGTGCACAAACTCAATGGGATCTTCAATGGTGATCACATGGTCGGAGCGCGAGCGATTCACGAGATCCACTAACGCACAGAGCGTGGTGGATTTACCTGAGCCCGTAGGCCCGGTGACGAGCACCAGCCCCTTGGTGAGGTAGAAGAGATTCTGCACCTCTTGGCTCATCCCCAGTTGATCGGCGGTGACAATGGTGCTCGGAATCACGCGAAACACCGCGGCAATTCCTTTGCGATCTTTGAGCACATTCGCGCGAAACCGTGCGATCCCCTCAATTTCATACGCAAAATCGCTGTCGGCGTGCTCGGCGAATTCCTTGGCGTTGCGATCGGGCATGATGGCGTGCATCAACCGGTCGAGCTCGTCGTTTTGGAGCTTGCCCTCACCGTCCATGCGAAGCATTTCGCCATGTTTGCGCAGGATGGGCGGCTCGCCCACGCGGAGATGGAGGTCGGAGCCGCCTTCGGTCACGAGCGTGCGCAGCAGGCGGTCCATCGCCAACTTGGCTTCCTCGGGGTCGTACGCCGCCATCTTCACGCTTTTCCGCACATAGGGTGTGGTGGGCGCCTCTTCGGCGGGGAGGTTCAGCGGCGTAAACATTCCCGTACGGCGATGAAAGTCGCCCTGGTCATCCACGACAATCGTGACATTCCACTTCCCAGCGGCCAGCATCGCGCGCACGGAGAAAACACCGTCGCTTCCTTCGTAGCGAAACTTGACCGGCGTTTTGGCTTCGAGCTGCGCCACAGTGGCCGGCGCGGCGATCTCGCGGAGCAGGGCCACCACCTGCGAACCGGCAAGCGGCTTGGTCACCGGGCGTTCGGCGCCGTCCACCGTGAGTGACGCGGCCTCGTCTTCGCGCAGGAGGAGTTGATCCGCGCGATTACTGATCATCACGCTAAGCAAACGGTCGAGTTGAGCCATGAACGGAAGAGAGGAAGCGGGGGTTAGACGGCGTGCACCGGTTCGCGAACACAGTCCGCGAGCGCGTTGCCTTCTATTTGAATGGTGACGTGATGAATGCCCTGCGCGGCGGCCGCGGCGTTCATGGCCTCGAGCGCCTGCTGATGCTGCACCGGATCGCGCACGAGCGCGTGTGCACTCATGGCCACCACACCTGAGGTGAGGGTCCACACGTGCAGGTCATGGATGGACTCCACGTGCGACACACTTTCGAGGGCCGTGCGCACGGTCGCAAGATCGATGTGCGCGGGCACAGCTTCGAGGAGCACATCAATACTCTCGCGCACCAGCGACCAGCTGCCGCGCACAATGAGGACGGTCATCACCACCGAGGCGATGGGATCGGCAATGGTCCATCCCTTGAGCCGCACGCAGAGCGCGGCCACCACGGCCGCCACCGACCCTAACAGATCGCCCAGCACATGCAGATACGCGCCGCGCACGTTGAGCGAATGTTCGGCGCCCGCATGGAGCATGCGGGCGGCCACGGCATTGACCACGAGACCCGCGATCGCCACGACCAACATCACCCCGGTTTCCACCGGTTCCGGATGCTGAAAGCGGCGAATGGCTTCCCAAATAATGGCGACAGAAATCAGCAGCAACGTCGCGCCGTTAAAGAACGCGGCGAGAATTTCCCAGCGAAGGTAGCCGTAGGTCTTCTGCGGCGTACTCGGTTGGCGCGAGAGCCAGGCCACAAAGAGCGAGAACGCGAGGGCGCCCACGTCGGTGAGCATGTGTCCGGCGTCAGCGAGCAGCGTGAGCGAGTTCGACATAATCCCGCCCACCACCTCCGCAACAAGAAAAATCGCGGTAATAATCAGCGCGCCTTTGAGTCCCTTGGCGGCGTGGTGGTGGTGCCCGTGATCGTGTCCACTATGGGAATGCCCGTCGTGGGAATGCCCGTCGTTGGCGTGATCGGCGTGCGCGTGCGCGGCCGCTCCACGCTGGCGTGGGGCTGGGCAGTCAGCATAAGTTGCATCCGTGCTTGCCCGCTTCGCGCTCATAGTTGTTCTGCTCATCCTCAACGGTTACTTCGTGGCGGTGGAGTTCGCGCTTGTGCGCTCCCGTCGCACCCGTTTGCAGGCAATGATCCGCGCGGGCGACCCTCTCGCCCATCTCGCGCTCAGCGCCACTGATAATCTCGCCCGAGTACTCTCCGCCAGCCAGTTGGGGATCACCCTCGCCTCACTGGGGCTGGGCTGGACCGCCGAATCGGCCCTCGGCGACGCTTTTCAGGGGGTGGTCGCAAAACTCCCCTTTCTGATGGAGCCCGCCGTCCGATTGAGCGTGGCTGCGGGCATCGCGCTGCTCTGCGTGACCTATCTGCACGTGGTCTTCGGAGAACTGGCGCCGCGCGCCCTCGCGTTGAGCCAGCCCGAAGTGGCCGCCAAGTGGCTGGCGCCACCGCTCCTGGGTTTTGCCTGGCTTGCCGCCCCCTTCATTAGCGTACTGCACGCCTCCGCCACACTGGTGCTCCGCCTGCTGGGCCAAAAAGCTGAAATTGGGCACGAGACGGTCCATTCGCCCGACGAGCTCCGGCTCTTGGTGGAGCAAAGCGAGGAACAGGGCGCGCTCGAGAGCACCGACGCCGACATGCTCGACGCCGTCTTTGAATTTTCAGAAAAAAACGCCCGCGAAGTGATGACCCCGCGCACCGCGATGGTCGCGATTCCGGTAGAGGCCACGCTCGACGAAGCCGTCGCGATTGTAGACGAGGCGGGGTTCTCGCGTTATCCGGTCTTTGAAGAATCGATTGACCAGATCGTGGGCATGGTGCACGCCAAGGATCTCCTCCGCGCGCTACGTGCGTTGCGCACAGAGGGCGCCGGCAGCAGCGCCGCGCCATTTGACCTTCGCGCGAGTTGCCGTCGCATCCACTTTGTGCCGGGCTCTCGCGAGGTGGAAGAAGTGCTCGCCGACTTCAAACGCCTCAAAGAGCACATGGCCATCGTGCTCGATGAGTACGGCGGCACCGCCGGACTCGTCACCATGGAAGACTTACTCGAAGAGCTCGTCGGCGAGATTCTCGACGAGTACGATGAGTCCATCAAGCCGCGTGAGGCGGGCTCTGCCCCTGGCGAAACGATCGTGGCCGGTGCGACCCCCATCAACGACGTCAACGACAGCTACGGACTCACGGTGCCGGATGATCAGTACACGACCATCGGCGGCTACGTCTTTGGCCTGCTCGGCAGACTCCCGGTGCAGGGCGACCGCGTGTCGGGGGGCGGGGCGACATACACGGTGCGGCAGATGGAAGGGAGACGGATTGAGTCAGTGGCGCTGGAGAAAGACAAGGGCGAGTAGACCGTTGTTCGTTTTCCGTTATCGGTAAACTGTTTCACACTTAACGGAAAACCGATAACGGCCTACGTCCTACTCGCCGTTGCTGTTACCATCCGCGCACACGCCAGTATCGCCGCAACCATCGACCCTTCGTTCGCCACGCCCTTCCCCGCAATATCCAGCGCCGTCCCATGGTCCGGACTCGTGCGCGGAAACGGAAGCCCGAGGGTGATGTTCACCGCCGACCCAAAGCTCGCCACCTTGATGGCCGTCATCCCGACATCGTGATACGGCGCGATGACCGCGTCGAACTCGCCGCGAAGGGCCCGCACAAAGACGGTGTCGGCGGGGAGCGGGCCCACCAGTCCAAACGCGCGCGCAGCGGGAGCAAGAATGAGCTCATCCTCGCTGCCAAAGCGACCACCATCGCCAGCGTGCGGATTGAGCGCGCAGAGTGCGATGCGCGGATTGGCAATCCCGAGCTGCTCACGCAGCCCCGCGCGCGTAATAGCCGTCACGCGACCAATCACCTCGGCGGTCACCGCGTCCGGCACATCGCGCAGGGCAATGTGAGTGGTGGCGAGCACCACGCGGAGCGCGTCGGAGGCGAGCATCATCGCCGTGTCCGAGCCGGTGAGCACGGCGAGCAGTTCGGTGTGGCCCGGATAGTCGTATCCGCCGGCGAGTAATGCGTGCTTGTCGATCGGCGCGGTGACAATCCCCTGCACCGCGCCAGATTGTGCGAGTTCAACGGCACGCACTATGGCGAGCCCAGAGAGCTTGCCCGCGTCGGCTTCGGAATCGCCCGCGCGCCACGCACCTATAGAAACATCAGGCGGTACCGCGAGCCCCGTGGGTCCCACCACCACGGGCTCGCACACGGCGCGCACCTCCGCGCTGGCAAGCGCTTTAGCCGTGACCTCAGCGCCAATGCCGCGAGGATCGCCAAGCGTGATGGCGAGCCGTGCGCGCGTCATGCTACAGCTTAATGACGACGAACTGTTCGCGGCGCAGTTGGTCAATCAACCGGCGATACTGTTTTTCCTGCTGCAGGCCGGTGCGAATACGCTCTCGGTAATCCGCGACGGTGTACTCCCCGCCGTCCTGGCGGTCGATGACCTGCACTACGAAGTACTTGGGCTTTCCGCCGCGCGGGTCAAGAATCGCAAACGGCTTGGCAAAGCCACCCTTCGTCACGCCCTCAAGCGCCGTCTTGTATTCCGGCGGCAGGTCGTCAATCGGCATGCCGTCGGTGGCGCCTTTGACTTCCGCGTTGTCGTGGTAGCGCACCACGAGGGTGTCGAACGATGTGCCCGCCTTCCAGTGAGCCAACGCCGAGTCCGCGCGCAGACCTGCGTACGCCACATCGGCGCTGTCGACCACCGGCACAATCAGAATGTGCCGCGCTTTTACTTCGGCCGGCTGCACACGATCGACGCGAATGATGTGAAAGCCGAACGACGTTTCGACGGGGAACGGGCTCACCACACCAGGCACGAGCGCAAACATCATGCGATCGAACTCCGGCACCATCGTACCGCGTCGGTTCCAGCCAAGATCGCCACCGGTTTCCTTGGTGGTGGGATCCATGGTTTCGCGCTTGGCAATCTGCTCAAAGTCAGCGCCCTTTTTGTTGAGCTCTGCAATGAGTGCTTCTGCCTTCTCGCGCGCCGCCTTGATGGCCGCCGGACTGCCCTTGGGACGCACGACGAGCTGGCGGAACGCCACCGTCGCCGGACGCTTGGGGAAGTTGCCCTTGGCTTTCTCGAAGGCATCGGTCACTTCCTGTTCCGTCACGCTGACCGGTGCGGCCAGCCGCCCACGAGCGCGGAGCGAATCCACGGCCTTGGTCTGGAGTCCGTCGCGGCGCGCTTGATCGAGCAGGAACTTCCGGTATTCCGTTTCGGTGCCAAACCCACCACCGCGCAACGCATCACGGAACTCCGCGTCGCTCTTGTACCGGGCACGCAGTTCTTTGAATTTCTTTTCGACCGTTTCCTGCAGGTCGGTATCGGGAATGTCGATCTTGAACTGCTTCGCCGCGGCGATGAGCACTTCTTGATCGATCATGTTGTTGATAATGTCGCGCGCCATTCCCATGGCCACCGACGAATCGGACGGCAGCGGTTTGCCCTGCGCGGCCAGATAGATCTGCTCGAGCACCTCGCTCCACAGGATGGGCTTGTTCCCCACCACGGCAACAATCCGATCAATGTGATTGATGGCCGGCGTGGCACCGGGAAGCGCCGGCACAACCGACGCCGGAGCCTTAGGCGGCGTCACCTGAGCCGCGGCAGATGCCGCGGCTCCGGTGAGCACGAAGAGCGAAGCAACGAGTCGACGCATGCGTTTACGGCTTCTTGGGAGCGGGCTTGGCCGGATCGACTTTCGTCGGCTCGGCTGCAGGAGCCGGAGCAGCCTGCCCCGGCATGGGAACGACAGACTGCGGCAACGTGGCGGCCTTGGCTGAATCGGCCTTCGCCTTGAGCTTGGCGCTCTCGGCGACGGCGCGTTCAATGCCCGCCTGCACCACCCGAGCGTCGTACTTCTTGCGCAGCGCAATGGAGACCGGCTCCGACACGTCGACGAACTGCGCCTGATTCTTGAGCAGCTTGTCGAGATACGCTTCGATGCGGCTGGCGGCGAGACGCTCGCGTTCGGCGGGCGTCTTGGCGCTATCGGAAAGTTCCTTGGCCGTGATGTGCAGTGCCGCGATCGTATTGTCGAACGAGCCACGGAACGCCGTGCGAATACCGGCGAGCTCGGCCGTGTCGAGCGTGAGCTTCATGGAATCGGCCGCATGCAGAATGAGCTCGTTGCGCATCACGTTGCGTACGAAGTACGGGAGCGCCGAGTCCGGCGCTTGCCCAATCTGCTGACGAATGTTCGACTGCGCCGGGAACGCGGCAATCCACTTGGCCATGCGCGACGCGGTCATGTTGCCGCCGCGCGACGAGGCGACCACCGCATTGTCATCGCGGTACGCATCCGGGTTCTCGGCAATCAACTTCACCAGCTTGGCGGCCGTCGGCTTGACGTCGACGTTGGCGCCCTTTTCCATGTTGGCAATGAAGGTGCTCTCGGCGCCCTGCGACGCCGTACGGCCGTAGGCCTGCGAGAACTTGTCTTTGGCGTCGGCCCACGTTTCACGCTTGATGATGTGGAAGCCGAACTGCGACTGCACCAAGCCACTGACCTCGCCCGGCTTGAGCGCGGCCACACCCTTTTCGAACTCTGGCACCATCGCGCCCTTGGGGAACACGCCGAGGTCGCCGCCCTGCGCCGCCGAGCCGTCCTTGCTCCACTTCTTGGCCATGTCGGCGAAGTTCGCCGCGTTGACCATCTTGAGCACCCGCTCGGCTTCTTTGCGCACGGAGTCGAGCTGCGCCGGCTTCATGGTCTGCGGATTGACCATGAACAGGATGTGCCGCGCGGCGTACATCTCGCCAGCGTTGTACTTGGCCTCAAACTGCGTCGGATCAGCGGCCGGGAAGGTCTTGGCCACCGTCTCGTAGTATTTCTTGCTCTTGAGCTGCGCGATCTGCGCCCACATCGCTTCGTCAACAGCGGCCGGTTCGCCAAAGGTGTCGCCCTTGGCAACCGACTGGGCCAGCAACTGGTAGTTCACCCAGAGGTTGCTGATGGCGACGGCGATTTCCTTTTTGGCCGGCACCTGTGCGGAGGCGAGCATCTCGGCCAAGCGCTGCACGGACAGTTCCTGCGAGCCCGCCTTGGCGGCAAGATCCACGTGAGCGGTAAGCGCATCACGGAGACCGGCGCAGGCAGACAAAACCAGGGTGGCCGCGACGGCGGCGGCGCGAAGACGATGACGGGACATGGAGGAGTGGGTGGAGGCGGAATGTGGAGGTGGAACGCGCTGCCCGAGGGCCGCTCCGCCGACCCGAGAGCGTACTACCCGCGGGTCGGTACAATGGTTCGGAGCGCCCGAGCGAGTCCCTCGAGCATCGGGGATCCACCCAGCCGCGTCAGCTTCAACGACAATGGCTGGACACGCCTGACATCCACCTGAAACTGCACGTCGCGAAATGCGGCGGACAGAGGCTTCATGCGGGGTATCGCGTCCGTTCTAAAGGTAACACGGGCTTCCTCCCCGCGCACCAGGATTCCCTCCACCCCCAGCTGGGCCCCGGTCATCCGCAGTTGGGCCACGAGGAAATAGGCCTCCGCGGCCGGCGGAAGGGCGCCAAACCGGTCGCGCACCTCGTCGCGGACGGCAATGATCGCCGCGGGGTCGTCGAGCGCGGTGAGACGGCGGTACAGGTCGAGTTTGGCGTCCTGACTCGGGATGTAATCGTCGGGGAGGAAGGCTGGGGTGTCGAGTGCGACATCGGCGGGCGGCGGGGGCGGCGCATTGTCGCCGCGCATCACCCGCTTCACCGTCTCCTCGAGCATGCGCAGGTAGAGGTCGAACCCCACGGCATGCACGAACCCCGACTGCTCGGGGCCGAGCAAATTGCCGGCGCCGCGGAGTTCCATGTCCTTGAGTGCCACGCGATAACCGGCGCCGAGTTCGGTGTGGTGCTCGAGCACCTTCAGTCGACGTTCGGCGTCTTCGTCCACTTGGTCGGGCACCATCAAAAAACAGTACGCGCGCCGGTGCGAACGCCCCACGCGGCCGCGCAGCTGATACAGCTGCGCCAACCCAAGGTGATCGGCGCGCGACACAAACATGGTGTTCGCGTTGGGCACGTCGAGACCGCTCTCCACGATAAGTGTGGACACCAGCACGTCCACCTCGCCCCCGACGAACTGTGCCATCACTTTTTCGAGCTGATGGCCGAGCATTTGACCGTGACCAACCGCCACCCGCGCACGCGGCGCGATGCGCCGAATGTGATCGGCCACGGCCTCAATGGTCTCAATGCGGTTGTGTACAAAAAACACCTGACCGCCGCGATCGAGCTCGCGACTGATCCCTTCTTCGATAATCCCGTCGTCCCAGGGCTCAACAAAAGTGAGCACTGGCGAACGATCGCGCGGCGGCGTTTGCATCAGAGTCATGTCGCGCAAGCCGGCGAGCGACAAATGCAGGGTGCGCGGAATGGGCGTCGCCGTGAGCGTGAGCACGTCGGTCTCGAGCTTGAGTTGCTTGAGCCGTTCTTTGTGCTTCACGCCAAAGCGGTGCTCCTCGTCGACAATAATCAGCCCGAGATTCGCGAACGACACGTCCTTCGAGAGCAACCGATGCGTGCCGATGACGATGTCCACCTTCCCGGCCTTGAGCGCGTCGAGCACTTCTTTCTGCGCCTTGGGGCCCTGAAAGCGACTCATCACTTCCACACGCACGGGAAAATCGGCAAACCGATCGCCAAAGGTGCGCGCGTGCTGCTCGGCGAGCACCGTCGTCGGCACGAGCACCGCCACCTGACGCCCCGTCTGCACCGCTTTGAATGCGGCGCGCACGGCGATTTCTGTTTTTCCGTAGCCCACGTCGCCCACGAGCAGGCGGTCCATGGGCTTACTCCCTTCCATGTCGCGCTTCACATCTTCAGTGGCGGTTCGCTGGTCGGGCGTGTCCTCAAAGAGAAAACTCGATTCGAGCTGGCGCTGCCACGCCGAGTCGGGATTGTGCGGAGGGCGGCTCGCGACTTTGCGACGCGCGTACAAGTCGAGCAGCTCAACCGTCATTTCCTGAATGGCGGCGCGTGTTTTGTCGCGCTGCGCCTGCCAACGACCGCCACCAAGTTTGTGCAGACGCGGTGGCGGCGCATCTTCGCTGACATCGCCCACCGAGCGAAAACGCTCGACTTGATCAATGCGATACAGCGGCACGTTCAGGCGATCACCGCCCTCGTACTCAATGACCGCGACTTCCACCGACGTTTCGCCCGCGAAGATCGTACTCAAGCCGCGATAAATTCCCACGCCGTGCTCGAGGTGCACCACGTAGTCGCCCACCTTGAGTGCGGTGACCGCTTCGAGCGCGGTGCCCGCCGCATACCGTCGCACGCGACGAATGCGCCGCTCGCGCCGGAAGATTTCATGGTCGGTGAGGACGCGGAGTCCGTCCGCCACCATGCCACCGCTCGTCGGAATCACGAATCCGCCGCCGAGCACACCAATCACCAATCCCGCCGGCGAGGGCGAGCCTGGGCGATCGGCCAGCAGTTCATCGAGGCGTTCGGATTGCCCCGCGTTGTCGCACAGAATGATCGTCGGCGTGCCGTCGCGCACGAGCGCCGAGAGGCGCTTCATGTCGCGGTCAATCGGCTCCGGGCGTCGCAGGGGAAAGACGACCGTGTCCGGCTCGTTGTCGGTCTCATTGAGCTGGAGCGTGGCCACGCGTGCGAGCGCGCGCAGCGCCTCGTCTGGCTCCGCAAACAGTTCGTCGCGACGCGCCACATCCTCACCGCGACGGCGCGCCACATCAATGTGATGCGCGGCTTCGTCCCACGTGCGGCGCATCTCCGGTGCGAGATGTACGCCGCGCGGCACAATGACCAGCGTGCCGGGCGGCCAGAGTGCGCCGATCTGTGTGCGCTCGTCGGGTGCATCATCGGCGTCCGCGCCACCAATGGCGTCCACGGGAAGAATGAGCGCGACCTCGGCAGGGCGCGTCGTGCGCTGCGTGAGCAAATCGAAGTGACGCAACTCGGCGATTTCGTCGCCCCAGAACTCGAGGCGCACGGGCTCACTCATGCCAAACCCGTATATGTCCACGATGCCGCCGCGTACGGAAAACTGCGCGACGTCCTCGACCATCTGCACGCGTTCAAACCCGACGCTCGAGAGGTGTTCACCCAGTGCCTCGAGGCGCCACACATTGCCGCGGCGCAACTCCAACCGTGACGCGGCAAGCGCGTGCGGAAGCCGCGTGCGCTCAAGCAGGGCGCGCGCGGTGGTCACCAGAATGCGCACGGCACCGCGACTCAACCGCTCGAGCGTCTCTACGCGCTCGCCCGCGACTTCGGCGTGCGGCTCGACTTCACCAAACCCTTCGCGCGGCGGATACAACGACGCCGCGCCCTCGCCGAGTACCGACTGTAGATCCGCGAGCAGTCGCTCGGCTTCGGGGAGTTGATCGGCCGCCACCACAAACAAGCGATTCGGCTCGCGCTCGGCGAGCGCACCAATGAGCACCGCGTCGCTTGATCCTACCAGCCCCGACACGTGCTGCGTGCCGTGATCGCGCGGCAGGGTAGCAACGAGCCGTGTAAAGGCGGGGAGCGCCGCGAGGCGCTCAACGAGTGACGGCAGTGCCATGGCTACTCGGCGCGACGCGCAGCCGGCGCGCGCGCCACCCACGCCTCGAGGGCGAGGAGGGCGAGGGCCAGCCAGAGGAACGCGCCCTCGAGGGTGCGACGTCCCGACACTGTGAATGCTGCCGCCGTCCAGCGCGCGACGTCTGCGCTCACCGTGGCATCGCCACCGGTGAAGCGTGCGCGAAGGAGCGTCGGCGTCAGTCGTGCAAGATCGCTTTCGGCGGCCTCCACGTTGACCACCAATGCGCCAGCACGCGCCGTGCCGCGACGCCAGAAGTACACGCCCACGCGATCCGGCGCCGCCATGCGCGCGTCGCGCACAGGACGCACCGAACCATCCGGCATCTCCAGTTCGCGCGCCCACGGTGGACGCGACACGATCGCGCCTGGCGCAACATCGGTCACCGCCCCCGCCTCACCCGCGAGTCGCTCGGCCACGGCCGCGCCGAGCCAAGGCACCCAGCTCGCTCGGAGCGGCAAGTCGGTGGCGTCCGCCGAGAGTGGCGAGGCGACGAGGACGTAGCCGTCACCCGCAACGGCCCACGGATCGCCGCCCACACGAGCAAGCGTGTCGGCAGCGCCCGCTTCGAGCACACCGCGCGGCTCGAGTGCGTACCACTTGGTAGCGGTGACGTTGGCGAGCCCCGCGCCGCGCACCGGCGCTGGTCCGCTGTGGGCCGCGCCGTACCGCCACGGAATGTTCGCACGTTCGAGGGCGCGATTGGCGGCTGAAATCTGCACAGGGTCTGTGGGCGCAAAGATCACGCCCGGCCGCCGCGCAGCCTCCGCGCTCGTGAGCGCAACATCAGCGCCGCGTGTGACGCGCCCTTCTTGCACGAGCGCATCGACGGCGGTGCGACCAAAGGCACCCGCGCCGGCCTCAGCGACGACGCTCGGAGCCGCACCCACATGCACGGCAAAGAAGCGCTGATCGTCGCCGCGCAGTTCGTCTGGTTCGAGCTCCACACTTCCGGAGAGCCATCCGCGCTCGGAAGGATCGAGCCGCACGACGAGATCCGCCCCCGGCGCTGCACTGCCGCGTGCCGTGGAGCGCGCACCAACTGCCACGCGATAGGTGACGCTGTCGGTGGATGATGTGGCCGCTCGCACCGCACCGCGCGGCGTCCAGTGCGCGGGCTCAGCGGCCGCGCGAAGCACAGCGCGATTGCGCGGCACGGCCCCCGGCACCGCGTACACGGTGGCGGTGACATCGTCGAGCTGCAGCGTGGTGGTCCACGCGCTCGCCTGTGCGTCGGTCACGATGGCAATCTGTCGCGCAGGAATGCCCGCGCCCTTCACGAGTTGAACAGCGCGCGCTACTGCGGCGCGCAAATCTCCGGCACCCGCGAGTGGTTCTGCACGATCGAGCGCGGCGCGCACGGTGGGGGTCGTCGCACCCACGACGCGCGCGTCCGCGGTGACGAGCCAGAGCCGGTCGCCGCTGTTGGCGCGGGCCACCACGCCACGCGCGGCGTCTTTGAGCCGAGCGAGCACCGGCGCACCGTCCACAACGGCCGACGTGCTGAGCGAGTTGTCGAGTACAATCGCGAGCGCCGTTGGTGCGTGCCCGCCGCCAAAGAGACGCCCCACCGGCCGTGCGGCGGCGAATGCCAACGACAGCACGATCGCCACCCGCAACACCATCAGCAACAAGTTGCGGATTTTGAGTTCGCGCGAGTGCTCACGCGCCGCGCGGAGCATATAGCGCACGGCGGGAAAGTCGATCTTTTCACCGGTGCGGTGGCGTAGCAGATGGAGCACCAACGGCACGGCGGCAGCTGCGGTGAGGATCAGCGCGAATGGCGCGAGAAAACTCACGGCAACGCCTGTCGCGCGGCAAAGGCCGCGCGCAACGGCACGCCAAAGGGTTGGTCGGTAAAGACCGGCATGTACGATGCGCCACTGGCCGCGAGACGCGAGCGCCACTCGCTCATCGCCATCTCCACCGTGTCGCGATACGCTTCGCGCATTTCACTCACGGTGGCGTGCACCGCCGACGGACCTTCGGTGTCCACGAGTTCCACTTCGTTGGCGTCGAGCGAGAGATCGCGCTCCACCGGATCCATGATGTGCAACACCGTGACATCATGCCCCACGGCGCGCATCACTGCGATGGCGTCGGCCATGGCCGATTCGTCCACGAGTAGATCGCTGATGATCACGGAGAGCCCTGGGCGCTGCACGAGTGCTGCCGCCTGCACGATGGCTGACGATGCATCGGAACCAGCCCCAGCCCCTGGATCGTCGAGTGCGGCAACGATACGGCGCCATTGGGCCGTCCGACCGCGCGGCGGAATCACCGTGCGCACTGCATCGTCAAAACGAATGAGCCCAACGCCGTCACGCTGCTGGAGCAGCAACCACGCCACGGCGGCCGCGACCAGTTCCGCATAGGCAAGCTTGGTGAGCCGCTGCGGCGAGCCGGTCCAGACCATCGACTTGCTCACGTCGAGCACGATGGTGGCGCGCAGGTTGGTTTCTTCTTCGTACTGTTTGATCAGCCACTTGTCGGCGCGCGCCACGACCTTCCAGTCGATGTAGCGCAGGTCGTCGCCGGGCTGGTACGCCCGATGCTCGGCGAACTCCACCGAGAACCCCTTCTTGGGCGATTTGTGTAGCCCCGTGAGGAACCCCTCGACCACCCATCGGGCGACGATTTCGATGCGACCCAACGCCGCCAGAGAGGCGGGGTCGATTTGGTCGGCGCGATTGCGGGAGAGTGCCATGGACGGACGGAAAGGTAGCGATGGGGGAGTGGGCACCCAAGTAACGGAGGGGAGGGAGGGTTCGCTGAGGAGGAGGTCAACTGAACTGCGGGTAGGCCGTTTTCCGTAGTTGTTTTTCCGTTGTCGGGTGCCAAGACTCGGCTGAAACGGACAACCGACCACGGCAAACGGTCTACGGCAAACCATCGACGGCAGTTGTAGTTCAGCACCACCCCCAGCTCCGCCCCTGCACCCATTATATTAAAAGGCTATCTCAGAACGCCCTCATTTCCCGGCCATCCGTGCAGCTCGACCATATTCGCAACTTCTGCATCGTCGCCCATATCGATCATGGCAAGTCGACACTCGCCGACCGCCTGATCGAAGCCACGGGCATGCTTCAGAAGCGGGAAATGAAGGCCCAGGTGCTCGACACCCTCGACCTCGAGCGTGAGCGCGGCATCACCATCAAGCTCAATGCCGTGCGCATGAGCTACTTGGCCAAAAATGGCCAGCAGTTCGAGCTCAACCTCATCGACACACCAGGGCACGTGGACTTCACGTACGAAGTCTCGCGCTCCCTCGCTGCCTGCGAAGGGGCGATTCTCGTGGTCGATGCGTCACAGGGGATTCAGGCGCAGACGCTGTCGAACCTCTTCCTGGCCATGGAAGCGGGACTCGAGATTATCCCGATCCTCAACAAGATCGACCTCCCCGGCGCTGAGCCGGAGAAGCGTCGCGACGAAGTCGTCGGGCTCTTGGGCTGCAAGCCGGAAGACATTCTGTTCGTGAGCGCCAAGGAAGGGCTCGGCGTTCCCGAACTGCTCGAAGAAATCGTCAAGAAAGTGCCGCCGCCCTCGGGCAATCCCGACGCGCCGCTGCGCGCGCTCGTGTATGACTCGTACTATGACCGCTACCGCGGCGCTATTCCGAGCATCCGTGTGGTAGACGGCACCATCAAGAAGGGCACCAAGATCACCTTCGGCACCAACGACGGTGTGTACGAAGTGCAGGAAGTGGGATACAACCAGCTCCGTCAGGTGCCGACCGACATTCTGACCGCGGGCGAAGTGGGCTACGTGGTGGCCGCCGTGCGCTCCGTCAAGGAAACGCGCGCGGGCGATACCGTGTTTGACCAAGACAACCGCGCCGCTGAGGCGCTGCCGGGCTATCAGGCGGTGCGCTCATTCGTATTTGCGGGCGTGTACCCCACCGACACCCAGCAATACGAAACGCTGCGCGACGCACTCGAAAAACTCCAACTCAACGACGCGTCGCTGCAGTACGAGCCGGAAACGTCCACGGCGCTGGGCTTTGGCTTCCGCTGCGGATTCCTCGGCCTGCTGCACATGGAGATTGTGCGCGAGCGCCTCGAACGTGAGTTCGATCTCTCGCTTGTCACCACGGTGCCGAGCGTGGAGTACAAGGTTTATAAGACCGACGGCGAGATGGAGCTGATTGAGAATCCCGCGCTGATGCCAAGCGCGCAGGTGATCGATTACGTCGAAGAACCGTATGTGAAGGCGCGCATCATGGTGCCGTCCGAATACATCGGCGCCATTATGACTCTCGGCACCGAACGCCGCGGCATGTACATGGGCATGAAGTACATCGACACCGTGCGCGTGGAGTTCGACTGGGAGTTTCCGCTCGGTGAGATCATTCTCGATTTCTTTGACAAGATGAAATCGGTGAGCCGCGGCTACGCGAGCCTCGACTACGAGATGCTCGAGTACCGCCGGAGCGACCTCGTGCGGTTGGACATGCTCATTAACGGCGACCCGATTGACGCGTTCTCGGTGATTACGCACCGCGACAAGGCGTACGACTGGGGTCGCAAGATTGCCGACAAGCTCAAGGAACTGATTCCGCGCCAGCTGTTTGAGGTGGCCATTCAGGCCGCGATCGGCGTGAAGGTGATTGCGCGCACCACGGTGAAGCCGCTCCGGAAAGACGTGCTCGCCAAGTGCTACGGCGGCGACATCACCCGGAAGCGGAAGCTCCTGGAGAAGCAGAAGGAAGGCAAAAAGCGGATGAAGCAGGTGGGATCGGTGGAGATCCCGCAGGAAGCGTTCTTGGCGGTGCTGCAGGTTGACTAACGACGGCTGAGAGGAGACGGTTAACCGTGATCGGTTGACGGTAAACCGTTTACGACCTACCACCGGCTCGTTTCGATCGCGTTGCTCGCCATTCACGCGCCAGCTTCCAGTCTACCGTCACTTTGTCTCAGTCCTTTCTCGTCCTACAGACGTCTTTCCTCGGCGACTTGGTGCTCACCACGCCGCTGATTGCCGCGCTGGCTGAGCGCGGCGCGGTAGACGTGGTCACGACCCCCGCCGGTGCGCCGCTGCTCGCCAATCATCCGGCGGTTCGGCAGGTGCTGGTGTACGACAAGCGGCGGAGTGACGCGGGGCTCGCCGGTGTGTGGCGCTTGGCGCGCCAGTTGCGAGCGAATCGGTACGACGCGGCCTTTTGCGCGCAGGGTTCGGCGCGCACTGCGGCACTCGCTCGACTCGCGGGGATTCCGCGTGTGACTGGCTTCAGCACCAGCGGCGGGAAGTGGCTCTACACGGAGCGCGTTCCGTACGACAAGACCGCCCATCACGCTGCACGACTGTTGCAGTTGGCGGGGCACGCGGCGGCGGCGAGCGGCAATGCCGACGTGGGCAGCGCGGGCGGCGAGGTGCAACCGCACCTCTATCCCGGCTCCACCGAACAGCGTGAGGTTGATCAACTCTTGCACGACGTGCCGCGCGATGGCGCGCACCTCCTCGCGCTCGCGCCTGGCAGCATCTGGGGCACCAAACGGTGGCCGCACTTCCCCGCCCTCGCGGCGAGATTGGCGCCAGTGTATCGGATTGTGGTGGTTGGCGGCAAAGAAGACGCGCCGCTAGCGGCAGAGATTGCGCGTGTCGCGGGGCCGGAGCGCGTGGTGGATGCCACCGGCCGCCTGTCGTTGCTTGCGAGCGCCGAACTGATCGGACGGTGCGCGGCCATTGTCACCAATGATTCGGCGCCGCAACACTTGGCCAGCGCGATGGGCACACCGACGCTCACGATTTACGGTCCCACGGTGCCAGCCTTTGGCTTTGGGCCGCTCGCCCCGCGGCATGCCGTGGCGGAGCGGCACGGACTCCCCTGTCGGCCGTGCGACGGTCACGGGCCGCAGCGATGCCCGCTCGTGCACTGGCGTTGTATGCAAGAGCAGGCGGTAGGTGATATTGAAGGCGCGGTGCACGAGTTGCTCCGGCCGTAAGTCCGTATTTCTGCGGCATTCCCCCACCTCCCGGCACGTGCCCACTTCTCGTTACATCATCGGCGTTGACCTCGGCGGCACCAAGATTTCGGTTGGTGCTATGCTGGCGAGCGGCGGTCGCGTGATTGCGCATCACACCGAGCCCACTCTCGCGCGCGAAGGCGCCGACGACGTCACGGCGCGCATTGCGCGGTGCATCGAAGTCGTGATTGCGGCGACCTGCGCCGAAACCGGCGCCACACGCGCGGACTTTGCCGGCGTGGGGCTTGGCGCCCCCGGCCCGCTCGACCGCCAGAAGGGATTGGTGATTGTGGCGCCGAATCTCGGATGGACCAACTACCCGTTGAGCGACACGATCTCCGCGGCCGTCAAGCTCCCGGCCACACTCGACAACGACGCCAACTGCGCGACCGTGGGTGAATGGTGGATGGGTGCGGCCCAAGGCGCGCGGCACGTGGTGGGCATGACGATCGGCACTGGCATCGGCGGCGGCCTCATTTTGAACGGCGAGTTGTACCACGGGGCAAGCGACGTGGCTGGCGAAATCGGGCATACCACCATCGACTCCACCGGTCGTCGTTGCGCGTGCGGCAACTATGGATGTCTTGAGGCCTACGCCTCGGGGCCGGCCATCGCCGAGCGGGCGCGCGAGGCGCTGTTGGGCGGCGAGCCGTCGTCGTTGCTGACGATGGCGGGGGGCGACGTGTCGCTCATCACGGCGCAGACGGTGTACGAGGCCGCGAAGGCGGGCGATCGGATTGCAGCGGAGGTGGTGCGCGAGACGGCTCGGTTTATTGGCGCCGGTGTGGCGAACCTCCTCAACCTATTTAATCCCGAAGTCGTGGTGCTCGCCGGTGGCGTGGCGCAGGCCGGAGAGGATTTGTTCGGCCCGATGCGCGCCGAAGTGCGGCGTCGCGCGTTCAAGCCAGCGGTGGACGCCTGTCGCATTGTGCCAGGAGCGCTCGGCAGTACAGCGGGCGTGGTGGGTGCCGTGAAGACGTTTCTTATGCAGCACCCCGGCTGAGTTCGCGTGCGGCGCAAGCGCATGGGGGTTATCGGGACGTTCGTCTGGGATGTCATCCACGGACGTGATCCGGCGCGCGCGCCTGTTGAGGAATGGGGCGGCATTACCTACGCGCTGAGCGCGTTCGACGCCGCGCTGCCCGACGACTGGGAACTCGTGCCGCTGGTGAAAGTCGGCGAAGATCTGGCGGCGCAGGCTCAACTCTTCGTGCGGAGCCTCCGGCGCCTGGCGCCCGACGCAGCGCCGATCGTCGTACCCTACCGGAATAACCGCGTTGAACTGTTTTACACCGACGCGGAACGCCGGAGCGAGGTGCTCACCGGCGGTATTCCTGGCTGGAGCTGGATTGGCCTCGCACCGCTGATTCGTGATTGCGACGCACTGTACGTCAATCTGATTAGCGGATTTGAGCTCGACCTCGAAACCGCGCAACTGCTGCGACAGCATTTTGCCGGTCCCATCTATTGTGATCTGCACTCGCTGGTGCTCGCCGTGCAGGCCGACGGGCTGCGCACCCTGCGCCCGATTCCGAACGTGGCGCAATGGTGTCGTTGTTTTGACGTCTTACAGGTGAACGAAGACGAAATGTCGATGCTCGCCCCCGACCCCATGTCGTTGGCGGCCACGGCTTTGGCCAACGGGGTGCAGAATTTGGTGGTAACCCTTGGCGCGCGCGGGGCGGCGTATTTTGCCGCCCCTTCATTTGAGAGGCTGTCGGACATTCGCCGTGACGCGGCTCGGACCGCGCGGCCGGCGATGGACGGCGCCATCAAGACGGCGCGGGTGGCGCCGGGATTGACGCGCGTCGGAAGTCAAGATGGCGACCCGACAGGTTGTGGCGATGTTTGGGGCGCCACCTATTACTCTCGGCTGGTCGCCGGTGATAGATTTTTGGACGCGATGCAGGCTGCACTCGTTGCCGCAGCGCGTAACGTCGAGCACCGGGGAGCCACCGGACTCGCACATTACCTTCGCGGAGAACTGAGCGTCTCGTGACCGCCGTCATCACCGTTCCGACCTCGCTGGATGATCTGTCGTTTGAACAGGTCATCGAGCAACTGGCGCCGCACCCGCCAGAGGACAAGGTGATCATTGACTGCCGTCACTGCGCCTTCTCGACGCCATTCGGGCTCACGGCGTTGCTGACGCTCGCACAGACGCGCGCCACCAAACCGACGCTGCTCGCACCTGACGACCTCGACAAATCGTCGTACTGGGCGCGCGCGGGCTTCTTCAAGTACGCCGAAGACCTCTACGACATTCAGGGCACGGTGCCGCGCGCACGATCGGCGGGCGAGAGCGACGTGCTCCTTGAAGTGCAGCCGATTGCCGAGAGTAACGATGTGCACCGCGTGGTGGAGCACATTCAGGTGCGGGCGGCGCAGATTCTCACCACCAGACTGCACCTCGAGTCGCGCGCGACGATGGGGTTCACGATGGCGCTGTCGGAAGCCTGCCAGAACATTGTGGAGCACGCGGGACGCGGCGGCTGGGTGATGGTGCAGGTGTACAACTACCGCAAGCGGATCGGGCGCAAAGTGGCGGTCATTGCCGTGTGCGATGCCGGTATTGGATTCCGGCGCTCGCTCGAAAGTGGCAATCGCCGTCCAGAAACCGATCGGTGGAATGACCGCATGGCACTCGAAGAAGCGGTGCTGCGCGGCGTGAGCCGGTTATCTGACCTCGGGCGCGGCCAGGGCATCAAGGGCATAAGAGCGTACATGGCCCGCCGCGACGGCAAACTGACGGTGCGCAGTGGCACCGCTCGCTTGGCGCTCGTGCCGGACTGGGACGATGATTATCCGGTCCGCGAAAACCTGCCGGCGTTCCCTGGCTCGCAGATGCAGATTTTGATTCCCGAAGCGCTGCAGCCGGAGCAGCCATGACGCACATCGACGTGGGTTCGGTGCTGCGGCACTCGGCCAATGTGCCCTACGCGGATCTCGTCACGCGCACGACGGGTGCTGCCGTGCGGAAGTGCATCGAACGCGAGCTCTCCGAGTTGCATGACGGCGACGTGGCCTTTCTCGATTTTTCGCACATCGGGATGATGGACTACTCGTGCGCCGACGAAGTGGTCGCCAAGCTCCTGATGTCGCCGATGTCGCGTCACCGCGATCACGGCTACGTGGTATTCCACGGCATCACCGACGCGCACCTCGAGGCCATTGAGGATGTGCTGCACCATCACGGGCTCGCGCTGGTCGTGCACTTTGCCGACGGCGGTGCCCGCTTGGTTGGCGCCGTGAACGCGGATGAGCGCTTCGTCTGGGAGATGGTCTACGCCCAAGGCAACTCGGTCGCCACACTGCTGGCTGAAGTTGCGGGACGGGAGATCGAAGCCATGACGCAGTTGCTCGACGTCCTGTACCGTCGCCGCCTCCTGCGTTTTGATGGCGCCTCCTACTCGGCGCCCAGTCTGGCTCAGAGCTAGTGGCGTACAACCCGCCGCTGCAAGTGGTCGGGTTTATCGCGACACGCGCCGCCGACGCTGAGCGGGGCCCCTTGCTGTTGATTCGGAGCGATGACGCCGCACTACGCGGCGTTGAGCCGGGTATCTTGGTGTGGGTATACGGACCGCACCGGCACGAACTGGCGCCGGTGCAGATCGACGAGAACTTGCCGCGCGGCGGAGTCGTGGTGCGGGATCTCGCTGGCATCGTCCTCACCGACGTGGTGCGCCTCGTCAAAGTCGATTCAGAACGTCAGTTTCAGTTGCCACCTCTCAAGCCGTAAGCCAACCGATGAGCAAAAAGAAAGCACATCACGGCCTTTCTACCGTAGCCATTCACGGTGGTGCCGATCCGCGGAAAGCCGGCGATCCCGTCGCGCCGCCGCTCGTCCAGTCCGTCAACTACCTGCAGGAAATCGGCACCGGCGCGGGCCTCAAGTACACGCGCTATGGCAACACGCCGAACTCCGAACGCTTGCAGAAGCGACTGGCACTGCTCGAAGGCGCCGAGGCGTCGCTCGTGCTCGGGAGCGGGATGGGCGCTACGGCGTGCGCGATGCTGGCCCTGCTCCGCCCCGGCGATCACCTGCTCGCGAGCGCCTACATCTACGGCGGCACGTTCAAGTTGTTCACCGAAGAGTTCGTGCGGCACGGCATCGACGTGACGCTCGTGGACCCGCTGGAGCCGCGCGCTTGGCGCAAGCGACTCCGCAAGGAAACGCGCGCCATCTTTATTGAGTCGCCGGTGAACCCCACCTGCCGCGTGCTCGACATGCGCCCCATTTCGTATCTCACCAAGGAAGTGGGACTCGCGCTGGTGGTTGACTCCACCTTCGCGTCGCCGGTGAACTTCCGGCCGATCGAACACGGCGCGGACGTTGTGATTCATTCCGCCACCAAGTACTTGAACGGCCACCACGATTCGATGGCCGGTGTCGTGTGCGGCACGGAGCCGTACATTCAGGAAGTGCTCCACAAAATGATGGTGTGGGGACAGGCACCGGATCCCTTTGCCATGTGGCTGCTGGAGCGCGGCATGAAGACGCTCGACGTGCGCGTGCGCCGGCAGAACGACAACGCCATGCGCATCGCCAACTGGTGTGCTGACCGCAAGGAGATCAAACGGGTGCACTACCCTGGCCTCTCCGACCATCCGGATCACGAGGTGGCACGCGCCATGCTCGACGGCTTTGGTGGCATGATGGCGATCGAACTGAC
The DNA here is from genome assembly GCA_026387915.1 of Gemmatimonadota bacterium. NCBI lineage: Bacteria > Pseudomonadati > Gemmatimonadota > Gemmatimonadota bacterium. The sequence goes on along the minus strand of JAPLKS010000012.1, from coordinate 3,807 downwards.
CGGCGGCGGCAAAGCCGCCGACAAGTTCCTGCGCCGCCTCAAGCTCTTTCAGCACGCGCCGAGTTTAGGTGGCGTGGACTCGCTGGTGTGCGAGCCGCGCTACACGTCGCACGCGGCCATGACCAGCGAAGAGCGCACACGCCTCGGGATTCCCGATGGCTTTCTGCGTTTGTCGATCGGCATCGAAGACGCCGATGACATTATTGCCGACATCGAACTCGCGCTCAAGTAAGGCATGATTCGATTTACGCGCGTCACCAAGGAGTTCCCCCGCACTGGGCTGGCGTTGAAAGAGGTGTCGTTTCATCTCGCCCGCGGCGAGTTCACCTTTCTCACCGGGCCCAGCGGCGCGGGCAAGAGTACGATCCTCAAGCTCATCTACCTCGAGGAGCGGCCGACCGCGGGTGAAGTGAAAATTGCTGGCGCGAGCTCGGTGACCATCCGCAATAAGGATGTGCCGCGCGTGCGTCGCAAAATGGGCGTCGTTTTTCAGGACTTCCGCCTGCTCGAAGACCGCACCGTCGAAGAGAACATTGGCTTTGCGCTCGAAGTGACCGGTGTGGGGCACGCCACCATTCAACTCAAGGTGGCGCGACTGCTCCAGCAAGTCGGGCTCTCGTCCAAAGGGCCGTCGCTGCCGCGAGAACTCTCGGGCGGCGAGCAGCAGCGCGTGGCGATTGCACGTGCGTTGGCCAACGACCCGGTGCTCATTGTGGCCGATGAACCTACGGGCAACCTCGACGAACGCGCCACGCGCGGCATCTTCCAGCTACTCAAAGACATCAATGCCGCCGGCACCACGGTCTTGATGGCGACGCACGATCTCGAGCTCGTCCGCTCGACGCAGTACCGCACCATCGAGTTGAACCACGGGCAGATTGTGTTCGATTCACGCGCCGATGTCACGCCCCCAGACGCCGGAGCGTCCGTATGAGACTCGCCTGGCGCGAAGCACTCCTCGCCTTCAAGCGTGCGCCGATGCTCAGCGCACTCAGCATTACCACCATCGCGTTCTCGCTGTTTGCGTTTGGACTCTTCGGACTCGTGGCGCTCAACATCCGAAAGGCGCTTGTCGAAGTGGAAGAGCGGGTGGAAGTCCGCGCGTTTATTGTGGACGGCACCACGAGCGAATCCACGGGCGCCGCCATCGCGGACGTGCGCGCGTTCCCCGAAGTGGCGTCGGTCACACTGGTGACACCGGAGCAGGCGCTGGAACGTGCGCGCCTCGAACTGGGTGAGTTCAAAGACGTGTTCGACCCAGGCATCCTTCCCGCGTCGCTCGATGTGCGCCTCAAGGATGGCATGCGAGACCCCGCCACGGTGCACGCCGTCGCCGAGCGCGTGAAGACATACGATTTTATTGATGACGTGCGCTATGGCGAAGAGTGGGTGGAGAAGCTCCACCGCATTCGCAACGTGGCGACGCTTGCCGGCATTCTCCTAGGGCTCACCTTTGCCACGGTGGCCATCGTCATTATTGGCTCGACCATCCGGATGGCTATTTTGGCGCGCGCGCGCGAAATCGCCATTATGCGGCTCGTGGGAGCCACGGACAGCTTTATCCGAAGTCCGTTCTTGATCGAAGGCGCCCTCAAGGGGTTGCTCGGCGGCCTGCTCGCGCTGGCCTTTGCTTGGATCGCGAACTACGTGATTGGCCACTTCGTGTTCCGCGCTGACTTCTTTGACATCCGGCTTTCTGTGCTCGGCGTGCTCGGCGGTGCCCTCATCGGCGTGTTTGGGAGTGCGCTCAGCGTCGGTCGTCACTTGAGGGAAGTCTGAGCGTGGCACCCCGCGCGGTGCGCCGCGCGACCGCCTTGCTCTGCCTGGCGGTTGGCGGCGCGGCACCTGCCTTTGCGCAACAGCAGCCGCCGGTGGCGCCTGCACCGCAGAGCGCCGCCGACCGTATTCGCGCGCAACGCGAGGAGCTCGAAAAAATCCGGAGCGAGCGCGCGGATTTGCAGCGGCGCATGCGCGAGTTGCAGAACACCGTGCATGACTTGGGCGAGGAGCGCACGAACATCGAGCGGCAGCGCGAAGCCACCGCACGCGCGCTGCGCTCGCTCGACTCGCAAATCAACTCGCTCGGCGCCGAAGAAAAAGGCACGAGCAGCGACCTCGTACACGCGCAGGATGAACTCGCGGTCAAACGCGCCCTACTGCAGCACCGCGTGCGGGAGATCTATAAGCGCGGCGCCATGTATTCGGTGGAAGCGTTCATTTCCGCGCAGTCGTTTGGCGAGCTGGTGGCGCGCTACAAGTATTTGCATCTAGTGGCGCAGCGCGACCGCGCCCTGGTGCTGCGCGTCGAAACGCTCGGCATGCTCATCGGCCGCCAGCGCGAGACGCTGGTGCAGCTCAAGAACGAAGTCGAAATGTCTCGGCAGGAAAAAGCCGACGAAGAAAAACGTCTGCGTTCGCTCGAAGACCAACGCACCCGCAGCCTTGCGCAGGCGCAGGCCAAACAGAAGCAGACCGAAGAGCGTCTGCAACAAATTGCGCGCGACGAATCGCGGCTCTCGAACCTCATCACTACGCTCGAGACGGAGCGGCGACGTGTGGCAGGCCGCGCGGGCAATCCGCCCGCCAGCACGAGCACGCTCAAAACGAGCGACATCGGCAAGCTCGACTGGCCCGTGGATGGCGAGATTCTCTATCGCTTTGGCCGCGCGATCAATCCGAACAACACCACCATTCGCTGGAATGGCGTGGGGATCGCGGCGCCCGCAAACAGTACGGTGCGCGCCGTGGCCGCGGGTACGGTCGCTGAAGTGTTGCAGAACTTCGGCACGTACGGGCCAACGATTGTGATGCAGCACGGCGGTGGGTCGTACTCGATTTACAGTTCGCTCGGCGTCATCCAGGTGGCCAAGGGCGCGCGCATCAACAAGGGACAGGCCATTGGCACGGTCGGCACCACCGACCCGGAACTCGGGCCGCATTTGCACTTTGAGATTCGCCCGGAAGGGCGGCAGGCTGTCGATCCACTAGAGTGGCTGCGGACGCGCAAGTGAGCGCCCCGCTAGGCGCGCACATCTCCGCCGCGGGCGGCATACCGCTGACCCCAGCCCGCGCCACAGACATTGGCGCGACGGCGATGCAAGTGTTCACGAAGCAAGCCAACCGCTGGGCTGAGCGTGACGTGGAGCCCGCGGAAGCACAGGCCTTTCGTGAAGGACTGGCCACGAGCGGCGTGCAGTTCACGAATGCGCACGACAGCTATCTAATCAATCTCGCGTCGCCTAACCCGGAGCTGCGCGCCAAGTCGATTGAGTCCTTTGCGGCGGAGTTGCGGCGCTGTCATGCGCTCGGTCTTGATGCGCTGGTGAGCCATCCGGGCAACTTTATGGATGAGCGCGAGGCCGGGATAGCGCGCAACGCGGATGCGATTGCGCAGGTGCTGGAGCGGGAACAGGGTTCGACGCGGCTGCTGATGGAGCTCACAGCCGGCCAGGGCACCGTGATTGGATCGACATTCGAGGAAATGGCGGCGTTGCTCGAGTTGATTCCCGCCACGCTGCGCACGCGTGTTGGCGTGTGCCTCGACACGGCGCATGTGTTTGCCGCCGGCTACGACCTGGTGGGCGATTTCGATGGCGTCTGGCAGCGGTTTGGTGATGTCATTGGCTTTGAGCGGCTCGGGCTCATTCACCTCAACGACTCCAAGGCGCCCCTTGGGTCGCACAAGGACCGGCACGAGCTGATTGGGGTAGGGATGATCGGGGACGAGCCGTTTCGGCGCCTCATGACCGACCCCCGCCTCGCGACGGTCCCCAAGCTGCTCGAGACCCCCAAAGGGGATGATATGGT